>JANQJZ010000039.1 GCA_028281365.1 Gammaproteobacteria bacterium
TATGGGTTCCGCGGTCAACATTTGTTAATGATGTGCTTGTCGCTGCTCCATTTGAAATTTCTTTTCCATCCATTGTAATTATCAGTTTATGCCCGGGACGCAGGCTTGGTTCCACAGACACGGAAATACTGACATTTCCGGCATTATTTCTTAAACCTGAACCATTTGCAGGGTTGGTTATTAACAACGTGCCATAGATATCCCCCGGATCAACATTCTCGGGTTTATCAGGCAACGGCCTGTATTTTGCCGGGTTCGGGTTATCTATCGTTTTTAATTCCTGCAGAATTACTTTTTCAGACCCCTCGGTTGGTTTATCAGTAAAGATAATATTTCCATCTTCATCAACGGTTTTATATACCTCTTCGGCAACCGTAAAAGATGCGTAAAACATTAACGATAATATCAGGAAGAATTTCATGTTTACTAGCATAGTCAATCAAAACGAATTATGGAACAGGAATATCCGATTGTGGCGGTGCAGTCTTCTTTTCTACTGGCGCTTCCTTATTAAATAATTTTGATGCTCTTCTAAGGTGAAAGATAACATCATCTGAACGAATCAACTCTGCTTCATTATTATTTAATACTGCTACTGCTAAAGTATGTGTACCGCGATCAATGTTTGACAACAAAAAACTGGAACCTGAACCTTTATCAACTTGTTTACCGTCAAGCAAAACTACCATCTTGTCATCATTTGCTAAAGCTGGATTAACTTCAATAGAGATATTCACCTCGCCAGCATTATTGTGAATGGTGGAATCATAAGCAGGCGAATTAATAACAAGCTTTGTATACTCATTGTCAATTGTAACTTCCTTATCAACTTTCGGAATAAGCGGTTTCCCCTCGGGAATTTCAATTGATTGTGCTTCTTTAATAACAATGGCTTCCGCACCTTCTGACGGCTTATCTGAAAAGATTATATTTCCATCATCATCCACAGTCTTATAAACCGTTTCAGCGAAAACAGAACTAGACAATAGACAAAACAGTAAAAGTAAAGATTTAATAATCATATTACTTAAGACTAACACCGGATATTGACAGTTCAAAAAAAAAGCCTCCATAAGGAGGCTTTTTTTGAGTACCTGTTCCCAGTTTACATACTGTAGTACATGTCAAACTCAATAGGATGAGTTGTCATACGGAAACGTGTTACTTCTTCCATCTTTAATCCAATGTAACCATCTATCAGGTCATCACTAAATACACCGCCTGCGGTCAGGAATTCACGATCATTGTCGAGCGCTTCCAGAGACATATCCAGCGAAGATGAGACAGTAGGAATATCCTTTTCTTCTTCGACAGTCAGATCGTAAAGATCCTTTTCGAATGCTTCACCTGGATCCAGTTTGTTTTGAATTCCATCAAGGCCTGCCATCATCAATGCAGAAAAAGTAAAGTATGGATTTCCGCACGAATCAGGAAAACGCACTTCGATACGACGCGCTTTGGGACTCGAAACCCATGGAATTCGACAGGATGCAGAACGGTTGCGAGCCGAATATGCCAGTAATGTCGGTGCTTCAAAACCGGGTACCAGTCGTTTGTAACTGTTCGTACTTGAATTTGTAAAAGCATTAATTGCACGAGCATGTTTAAAAACACCAGCAATATAATGCAAGGCCGTATCTGAAAGACCACCATACTTATCACCAGCAAACAGATTTTCACCACCTTTCGCTAATGACTGGTGAACATGCATACCATTACCATTATCACCAACCAGTGGCTTGGGCATAAAGGTTGCTGTTTTACCATATGCGTGAGCAACGTTCTGCACAACATATTTGAGTATTAATAACTCATCTGCTTTTCGAGTCAGTGTATTAAATGCAGTACCAATCTCGGCTTGTCCCGCGGTGGCCACTTCATGGTGGTGGACCTCAACCTTGATGCCCATCTCTTCCAAAACCGAGCACATTGCAGAACGAACATTTTGCATGGAATCAACCGGGGGAACCGGAAAATAACCGCCTTTAACGCCTGGACGATGACCAATATTGTTATCTTCACTGATACGGTCACTGTTCCAGCTTCCTTCTTCTGAATCTACTTCATAAAAAGCAGAATGTAATTCGTCACCCCAACGAACATCATCAAAAATAAAAAATTCAGGCTCAGGACCAAAGTATGCCGTATCAGCAACGCCTGTCGATTTAAGATAGGCTTCAGCACGTTTGGACAAAGAACGTGGATCACGAATGTAACCTTCCATCGTTGCCGGCTCCAGAACATCACAACGAATATTTAAGGTCGTATCATCAAAAAATGGATCAATAACAGCACTCTCAGCTTCAGGCATCAGGATCATGTCTGATTCATTAATACCCTTCCAACCTGCAATAGAAGAGCCATCAAACATTTTGCCTTCTTCAAGCATATCTGCATCTACCACGCTGGCAGGAACAGTCACGTGCTGTTCCTTACCGCGGGTATCACAAAATCGCAGGTCAACGAACTTCACGTCGTGATCCTTAATCATTTTCAATACATTATTAGACATTAGTTATCTCCTCAGTCTGAATGTTCGTTCAATAATTTGGTTTAAATCTTAAAGACAAACTATATAAATCAGCCGCACTGAACCCTTACCGAGTCGGACTAAACATAGTATTTCTTCTTTCTTGTGGACATGACTTGTGCATTAAGCATGCCACCCATAATTAGGCAAATTTAGCTTAATAATTAGTAAGTTAAGTCCGAACCTGAAAAATAGATTGCTCTATTTTGGTGCAATAAATTTTTATATGCACTACTTTAGTGCTTATTATTTTGTATAGATCGTCATATGGCGATCTGACACCACATCTACCTCTAGGTCCCGCAATCCAGCGGTAGCTAACTGTAATACGACTTCATCCGGAGTAAAAGCTGCTTTAAGCGAATTTTTAAAATCTCGTTGCAAAATTTCCGGCTCTTCACTGGCATATTCCTTTACTAACTCATCTACCTTTGTGTCATTTTCGGGCCTTATCAAATCCATAATGAATACCAGCGGCTTTCCTGTCGCATTTTCAATCGAGTTCCAGAGAATCATGGGGTCATGCAAATGATGCAGCAAACTGTTACTAAAAATCAAAGAATATGTTTTATTTTTTAAAACAGATCTGTCCAGCAGGCCATGAATCAAATTAATACGTCCGGCTAATTTTGCTGAGCTAACTGCTTTTCTACCTTCATCCAACATTGCTTCAGAACCGTCCAGTGCATCAATCATAATCGTTGGAAAAACTCTGGCAAAACGAATACTGATATCAGCTGCGCCACAACCCAAATCGATCACTTGCCCGTAGGTCGGAATTCTTTCCCCAACGGAAGATTTTAATAACTCAATAAAATGATTATGCGGTTCTTCAAAATCGGCATTGGCATATGCGAGGGCTTGCTCTGCATCACTCATCAATTCTGGTTCGGGAATGCGTTGCATAAATTATGTTCTTAACATCACGCAAAGTTTATGGAAGTAATGATTCTCCATTCATCAAATCCTCAATACTCTCCCGCTTCCTTATTTCAAAGACCTGCTCCTTATCAACCATCACCTCAGCAACACGTGGACGCGAGTTATAATTTGATGCCATGCTAAACCCGTACGCGCCTGCAGAACAGACAGCAAGCAGGTCGCCTTGTTGTAGTCGTAAAAGCCTGTTTTTACCTAAAAAATCTCCTGTCTCACATACCGGACCAACAACATCATAATTAATTGCATCTGCATCTGATGATTCAACGATTTGTTTTATATCATGCCAACCATCATATAAAGACGGGCGAATTAGATCGTTCATCGCAGCATCAACAATAGCAAAATTATGTTCTGGTGTTTGCTTTAGATATTCAACCCTTGTTAATAAAACGCCTGCATTACCGACAATGCTTCTGCCTGGTTCCAGGATTAATTCCATATCATGTTCTGCCAATGTTTCTGAAATGACTTCAACATAGTCATCCGCACTCGGTAATGTCTCGTCCTGATAAGCGATACCCAAACCACCGCCAATATCAATATGTTTTAATTCAATATCATTATTTGCTAATTCTGCTATTAAATCAGATAGTCGTTTAAATGCATCTGCAAACGGACCCAGGTTTGTAATCTGTGAACCAATATGACAGTCAACACCAATGACATCGATATTTTCCATGGATGCTGCCTGTTGATAAATTTCCCTGGCTGATTCGAAAGTGATACCAAATTTATTTTCTTTTAAACCGGTTGATATATAAGGATGCGTCTCTGCATCTACATCCGGATTTACGCGTAAAGAAGCCGGCGCAACTTTATCCATTTCTGCAGCAATTAAATTGATCCTGACTAATTCATCAGCCGATTCAATATTGAAACATTTTATACCTTGTTCCAATGCGAACCTGATCTCGTCCGGACGCTTGCCTACACCAGAAAATACTACCCTGCTGGAATCACCCCCGGCTTTTATGACACGATGTAATTCACCGGCAGACACAATATCAAAACCGGAACCCAATCTGGCCATCAGATTTAGCACTGCCAGGTTTGAATTAGCTTTAACCGCATAACAAATGAGGTGTTTAAACGGTTCCAATGCTGAATCCAGCATCGTCCATTGTTTTTCAATGGCGTGTCGCGAATAGACATAACATGGCGTGCCATATTGTTTGGCAATTTCTGCCAATGAAACACCTTCGGCATAATACAAGCCGTTCTGATAATGAAAGTCAGACATTTGCTTCAAGCAGTATTCTGAAGTTCAGATGATGAGACCTTGTCTTTATCAGGAAGATAGAGAGGACCTTTTTGACCACATGCAGAGACACAGGCTAAAAGCACGAGTATTATCCCGATTCGAAAAATATTAATTTTATTTATGCCGCACATCTCCGTATCCTCTGATACCTGCATTGTAGTGTGTTGAGCATAACAAATTATCTATCGGTAAAAAATGATCTGTACTAATTTCAGCAATTTTTTACAGGAATAATAAAAATAAATTAGCGGGAAAATAAGATGTCCATTGAAAAAGACGCCGTTATTATCGAAACCAATAATACACACAAAGCAAGTGTGATTTGGCTTCACGGCCTAGGTGCTGACGGCCATGATTTTGAACCCATTGTGCCGGAATTAGGGCTTGAAGATAATCTTGGAATCCGGTTTATTTTTCCCAACGCCCCAATCAGACCAGTAACAATAAACGGTGGTATGGCGATGCGGGCATGGTACGACGTAAGATCACCAAACCTGAGAGAGCTGGAAGATAAAGAGGCCATAATTGAATCTTCAAACCTGATCAATCGATACATTCAATCTGAAATTGAAGATGGCATTGCCGCTAATAAAATTTTACTGGCAGGTTTTTCACAAGGTGGTGCAATCTCATTACATACGGGACTAAGATACGCGGAACAACTTGCTGGTTTAATCGCATTATCGGCCTATTTACCTTTACCGAATATGCTCGCTTCTGAAGCAACAGACAATAATCGTGATACTCCTGTATTTATGGCACATGGTTTGTATGATCCTGTAATTCCAATCGAACAGGGACGTGCATCGTATGAAACATTAAAGCAGGAAGGTTATCTGGTTAATTGGAACGAATATACAATGCAGCATGCCGTTTGCCTGGAAGAGATAAACGCTATTGGTACCTATATAAGGAAACAACTCAGTTAGGTCTTTCTACCATTCTGTTGGTTTTTTTTACGGCGCCTCCGCTTCTTTTTTTTATGTGCTTGAAGTTGACCATGATGTTTTCGTTTTACTGGCGGTTCAGGTGTAACCAGTAAGTTACCCGTTAATGGAGCGGTCG
Organism: Gammaproteobacteria bacterium; assembly: GCA_028281365.1. Classification (GTDB taxonomy): domain Bacteria; phylum Pseudomonadota; class Gammaproteobacteria; order Eutrophobiales; family Eutrophobiaceae; genus JANQJZ01. Next base: position 5,799 of record JANQJZ010000039.1, read on the forward strand.
GTATTGCGTAACCAATATAAGATTCGATATCCATTAATGAATAAACATAATCTTCACAAGCAAAACTGACTGCATCACCGCTCGCACCAGCACGTGCTGTACGCCCTATACGATGAACATAATCTTCAGAATTTTGTGGTAAATCAAAGTTAAACACATGACTCACATCCGGTATATGTAAGCCACGCGCTGCCAGATCTGTTGCAACCAGTACTTTTAATTTACCATTGGAAAATTCATTAAATAATCTTTGGCGTTTTTTTTGCGGAACATCTCCTGACAAAATAGCAGAGTGAATACCATTACCTTCAAGGTAGGCCCAGACTGTTTCAGCAACACGTTTGGTATTAACAAAAACAATTGTACGATTTGGATCTATTTTTTTTAACAATCCTAATAACAGTGGAATCTTTTCATCATTAGCAACGTGATAAAGTAATTGACTAACCTTTTCAGCAGTTACTTGCTCAGGATTTATTTTGACAAGTACAGGATTATTCATGTGTTCATAAGCCAACTCCATTACTCGATAAGACAATGTGGCTGAAAATAACATGTTTAAACGCTTATCCGGTTTTGGCATGCGTCGTAATAAATAACGAATATCACTGATGAAGCCGAGATCAAACATACGATCTGCTTCATCAAGAACAACCATTTCAATCTTTTTTAAATTAAAAACCCGTTGTTTATAATAATCAATAATTCTTCCAGGCGTCCCGATAAGAATATCAACACCATCTTTTAACTCTGCTCTTTGTTTTTCATAGTCAATGCCACCGTATACCAGGCCAAAACTGAGATCACAATAGCGATTAAAAACCTGTGCATCCTTGTGAATTTGAATAGCAAGTTCTCTGGTCGGTGCAATAATTAACGCACGCAGATCTTTTTCACCTTTTCTTTCCCTATTTAATAAATGATGAAATATTGATAACAAAAAAGCAGCTGTTTTACCTGTACCTGTCTGTGCCTGACCAGCAATATCCTGTCCATCTAAAATGAGTGGCAAGCATTCTGCCTGAATAGGTGTACACGTTTTAAATCCAATTTCTTCCAAAATTCGTAACAGTCGTTCATCAAGCGTAAATTGCCTGAATTCCGGATAATTGTTGTTATTCGATACCTTATACATATTTAACAGGGAAATAGGGAAATAAATTCAAACTTGCAATTAGTCTTTAATTTGGTTGAAATTGCATCCTCACGCATAACACAGGATTACAACTAAATGAGCGATAATATATTGCATGTTACAGATTCAAGCTTTGAAGATGAAGTTTTAAAATCAGAACAACCTGTAATCCTGGACTTTTGGGCAGAATGGTGCGGACCATGCAAAATGATTGCACCAATACTTGATGAATTAGCACAAGATTACAAGGATAAATTGACCGTTGCCAAACTAAATATAGACGATAACCAAAATACACCTGCAACTTATGGTGTGCGTGGCATACCAACACTGATTTTATTCAAGGACGGTGACGTTCTTGCCACAAAGGTTGGAGCAGCATCCAAGTCGCAACTGGAAGCCTTTATTGATAGTAATATTTAGTAAGATTATTAAAAATTTAACTGGACGAATTCGAAATCGCATGCTAACTTGATATATAGAAAGTAACAACTTTTCAACCAATTAACAAAATCCCCTTAAAAATAAATCCTAAAAGGTAACCGTTTAAAATTTATTTTTCGACAAGCGATCCTCGTTTGTTATTAACTAAAATCCATTTTTCATTAACTTTTTCAACACCCAAAGTCTATGAATCTAACAGAACTTAAACAAAAACCCGCTTCAGAACTCGTTTCACTCTCTTCCGACCTCGGACTTGATAATTTAGCCCGTTCCCGTAAACAAGACGTTATTTTTGAAATACTTAAGGCCCATGCTAAAAAGGGAGAAGATATTTATGGTGATGGTGTATTGGAGATACTTCAGGATGGGTTTGGTTTTTTAAGGTCAGCGGGCAGTTCTTATCTGGCGGGGCCTGATGATATTTACGTTTCACCAAGTCAAATAAGACGTTTCAATCTACGTACTGGTGACAACATCTCGGGAAAAATCAGACCGCCAAAGGATGGAGAACGTTATTTCGCATTATTAAAAATCAATGAGATTAACTTTGAAACCCCGGATAAAGCCAAAGGTAAAATTTTATTCGAAAACCTGACGCCATTATTTGCGCATGATCGTCTGACTCTTGAAGTCGGCAATGGCAGTACCGAAGATCTGACGCCCAGAATCATAGATTTAGCAGCTCCGATTGGTAAAGGCCAAAGAGGTTTGATTGTCTCACCACCAAAAGCAGGTAAAACCATGATCCTGCAGAGTATCGCGCAATCCATTACTCACAACCATCCTGAAGTGCATTTAATCGTGTTATTGATTGATGAAAGACCGGAAGAAGTAACAGAAATGGAGCGCTCTGTTCGTGGTGAAGTGATATCCAGTACCTTTGATGAACCTGCCAGTCGACATGTACAGGTCGCCGAAATGGTTATTGAGCGTGCGAAACGTCTTGTTGAACACAAAAAAGATGTGGTGATATTACTGGATTCAATCACGCGATTAGCGCGTGCATACAACACTGTTATTCCGGCCTCAGGTAAAGTATTAACCGGTGGTGTAGATGCCAATGCATTACAAAGGCCGAAACGATTCTTTGGTGCTGCAAGAAATATTGAGGAAGGTGGTAGTCTGACAATTATCGCAACGGCCTTGATTGATACCGGTTCAAGGATGGATGATGTGATCTACGAGGAATTTAAAGGCACCGGTAATATGGAATTACACCTTGACCGAACTATTGCAGAAAAACGTATCTACCCTGCTATCAATATCAATCGTTCCGGTACCCGTCGTGAAGAGCTGTTAACCGGTGAAGATGAACTGCAGAAAATGTGGATTTTAAGAAAACTGTTGCATCCGATGGAAGAACTGGCAGCAATGGAATTTTTACTTGAGCGCTTGAAGGCAACAAAAAATAATGCTGACTTCTTCGATGCAATGAAACGTCAATAATTAATGTAGACGATTTATATACCTGATCTTGTCTTCCCAGGCTAAACGATAAAACCGTCTGAGTTCTTTTAATAACCCATTATTAAGTTCTGATAACCTATAGTTTCTTTGCAAAACTTCACAATATTTACCTGCGTAAAAGTTCGCCGTTTCATATCGTTCCAGTTCGACCCCGGATAATTCTCCATCAAGTCTATACTTCTCAAATAACCATTGGTGCAGACTATTTATTTGTTCAGCATATTGATCTTTATATAAACGCGATTGTAAGCAAATAAATTTATCAATCTCGGCTTGTAGTTCCATCTCCAACATTGTTATCTTTTTTTCAAAACCTGCATTCCAGACAACGTAAAGAAAATGACTAACGCCCTCGAGCATTAAACAATATTCAGCATATTTCCCTGCTTCTAATAATTCTTCAGGTGATGAATTTTCCAGTTGTCGAATAATTTCTGATGAAATGTATAAAGACAGATCAATCCCATTATCATTTTCGTGAATTAATAGGCGTTCATCACTAGCCTGATTGTCAGACTGAAGTGTGAGGATATTTGCTAATCGTCGATCAGTGATCAAAAAATCATGTACAGAATAATTAACATCGATCTCATAGATCGACTGCAGTCTTTCCTGAAAATAATGAAGGCTAATGAGATGACTCCGTATTAATGTTCTTTACGGCTGGTTTGAAAAGCGAGAATGCCATTTTCTTTTAATCGCTCACTGGCATAATCGCTACCGGTCTTTAACCAGAACTCATACAAACTCAGGATATCACGATCACCGGTCAGATCGCTGCTTTCACTGACCTCGGTCAAGACGTCAACATATTCAATAAAATGGCAAGATAAATCATAAAACACCTGTTTAAGTGCATTTTCAGAAATAACGCGAGAATAATGTTCCGCTAATGAACTATAGGCATTACCACCCATAGAGATAAAATAATCGATACCGACCAGACTCTTTTCAAAACTTTCGGCAAAAAAACCGGAAGTAAATAATGCTGTATCACCCAGCTTTCTCAGGTGCAGGTTTCTTTCTTCACTGCAACTCGCTTCGAGTGCATCTTTATAGATTAATGCAAGCGGTTTGCTGTTAACACCGTCTTCATCAACATCAAACACATGTTCGGAAAGAGTATAATAGGTAAGCAGGTTAACAATATAGACAATGGTTTCTTCACTGGCAGTAACATGTTGATGCGAAACGGCTTCGTGAATCGCATCATTAAAATATTCATTCACATTGATATCAGTGATCAAACTAATACCATCAACTGAGCGAGTCATAACAACCTCCTGATCAGTTTATTCATCAACATTAAACCGATACCTGTATTAAATATCGGTCAATTATCAATAAGACTTTAAAACATATCAGAAGTTGTTATAAAAAAGGAAGTTAGCACTCTTAATAAGGTGCTGATAATTATCTATAATTTATTTACAAAGGGTGACTATAAATTAAATTTCCAAAAATAATTAACGATGTAAAATTTTTTTTATAATTCGAAGTACGTTTAGATTGGCTAATTGCAATATATTAAATTTAGATTATAAAAAAACCCGCCTTAAGGCGGGTTTTTACAGAGATGATAGGATCGGATTACATCATGCCACCCATACCACCCATACCGCCCATGTCAGGCATAGCAGGAGCAGCTTCATCTTTTGGTAACTCAGCAACCATTGCTTCTGTCGTTAACAACAGGCTTGCAACTGAAGCAGCGTTTTGCAGTGCTGAACGAGTAACCTTGGTTGGATCAAGAATACCCATCTCGATCATGTCACCAAACTCGCCATTGGCAGCGTTATAACCAAAGTTTCCTTTACCTTCAGCAACTTTATTCAAGATAACAGATGCTTCTTCACCGGCATTGGTCACGATCTGACGTAAAGGCTCTTCGATAGCTCTTGTAAGGATATCGACACCGATTTGTTGATCGTGATTATCACCTTTAACTTTCGCAACTTTTTCCAAGGTACGAAGTAATGCAACACCTCCACCGGGGACAACACCTTCTTCAACTGCAGCACGGGTTGAATGTAATGCATCTTCTACGCGTGCTTTCTTTTCTTTCATTTCAACTTCAGTAGCAGCACCAACCTTGATAACCGCAACACCACCGGCGAGTTTCGCAACACGTTCTTGCAGTTTTTCACGATCATAATCTGAAGTTGAATCCTCGATTTGCTGACGAATCTGGGTAACACGGCCTTCGATGTCAGAAGTCTTACCTGCTCCATCAATAATGGTCGTATTTTCTTTGGTAATTTGAATATGTTTTGCGCTACCGAGGTCATCAAGACCTGCTTTTTCCAGATTAAGTCCGACTTCTTCAGAAATAACCGTACCTGCAGTCAGGATAGCAATATCTTCCAACATTGCCTTACGACGATCACCAAAACCCGGTGCCTTGACAGCAGCAACCTTAACGATACCGCGCATATTATTAACAACCAATGTCGCTAATGCTTCACCTTCGATATCTTCAGCAATGATCAATAACGGCTTACCTGCTTTGGCAACACCTTCAAGTACAGGCAATAAATCACGCACATTAGATATCTTTTTATCATGTAAAAGTATAAAAGGATCTTCCAGTTCCACGCTCATGGTTTGCTGATCATTGATAAAGTAAGGTGAGAGGTAGCCACGATCAAACTGCATGCCTTCAACAACGTCCAGTTCATTATCGAGACCTGAGCCTTCTTCAACGGTAATAACACCTTCTTTACCAACCTTTTCCATAGCTTCTGCAATGATGTTACCGATGTCTTCATCAGAGTTTGCAGAGATAGTACCAACCTGGGCAATCGCTTTGCTGTCTTCACATGGTTTTGACAACGACTTTAATTCTTCAACTGAAGCAGATACTGCCTTATCAATACCACGTTTTATATCCATAGGATTTGTACCAGCAGTAACTGCCTTCTGACCCTCACGGACGATGGCCTGTGCTAATACGGTAGCAGTAGTCGTACCATCACCTGCAACATCAGAGGTCTTTGAAGCGACTTCTTTAACCATCTGTGCACCCATGTTTTCAAACTTGTCTTCAAGTTCGATCTCTTTTGCAACTGATACACCGTCCTTGGTGACAGTAGGTGCACCAAAGCTCTTGTCTAAAATAACATTACGGCCCTTGGGACCAAGCGTTTGCTTTACCGCATTCGCCAGGACGTTAACCCCTTTCGCCATATGCGAGCGGGCGTCGTCCGAAAATTTAACTTCTTTTGCAGTCATGATTTCTTTCTCCTGACTATTTAATTAATTGAATTACTCGATGACGCCCATGATGTCGTCTTCACGAAGAACCAAAAGTTCGTCGCCATCAACTTTGACTTCCGTACCGGAGTACTTGCCAAATAACACCTTGTCACCTTTCTTTAGATCCAGTGCACGTAGTTCACCGTTATCCAGTAACTTGCCATTGCCAACGGCAATAACCTCGCCCTGGACAGGTTTTTCTGTGGCTGAATCAGGGATGACGATACCGCCTGGAGAAGTTTTTTCCTCTTCCACGCGCTTCACTATGACACGATCATGTAATGGTCGGATATTCATTGAAGCTTACCTCCTTATCTCCTAACCTATTGATTTATATATACCTAACAAATATGTTAGCACTCTTAATTAGCGAGTGCTAAATATAGTCGAAAATATCTTCCTGTCAATATGTCAGGCAATATTGGAAGCCTGTTTTGGTTCGAAATTTAACGGTCAGATTTAAGTGCTTCTGAAGCCAAATTTATACTCCATTCGCATAAGCTTAAGCCGAAATATCATTAGCCGATAAGTAGCCGGGCCAATGCCATCTGCTATAATGCCCCGCTTTTTTATGCCGAGGTTTATCAGGCTAGTTTTTTATTAATTATTCAATGCATTAATTATGACTGATTATAAGCTGACACATCTTAAACAACTTGAAGCCGAGAGCATTCATATCATTCGTGCTGTCGCGGCTGAATTTGAAAAGCCGGTCATGTTGTATTCAATCGGTAAAGATTCCGCAGTCATGTTGCAGTTAGCCTTAAAGGCATTTTATCCGGGTAAACCACCGTTTCCGCTTTTGCATATAGACACTACCTGGAAATTTAAAGAGATGATCAAGTTTCGTGATCAACTTGCCAGGGATCTGGAACTTGATCTGTTTGTATACACCAATCAGGAAGGTGTAAAGGCAGGGATTAATCCGTTTAGTGTCGGTAGTAAAAAACATACCGACATAATGAAAACGCAGGCGCTTAAACAAGCGCTGGATAAATATAAATTTGACGCCGCGTTTGGCGGTGCCAGGCGCGATGAAGAAAAGTCCAGGGCCAAGGAACGGGTTTATTCTTTTCGCGATAAAAATCATCGCTGGGATCCAAAAAACCAACGCCCGGAATTATGGAATATCTACAACGGCAAGGTTGATAAAGGCGAAAGTATTCGTGTGTTTCCCTTATCGAACTGGACCGAACTGGATGTTTGGCAATATATACACCTGGAAAATATTCCTATCGTACCGCTTTATTACGCTGCCAAACGACCGGTCGTAAAGCGTGAAGGTGTTTACATCATGGTAGATGATGATCGCATGCCTTTGGAACCCGACGAAAAACCGGAAGAAAAAATGGTACGTTTTAGAACACTTGGTTGCTATCCATTAACCGGTGCCGTTGAATCAGAAGCGACAACGCTTCCTGAAATTATCCAGGAAATGCTACTCACCAAAACTTCCGAAAGACAGGGACGTGTTATTGATTATGATCAGGCCGGTTCTATGGAAGAAAAGAAGCGTGAGGGATATTTCTGATATGTCTCATCAATCCGAACTCATTAGTACTGATATTGATGCCTATCTTGCACAGCACGAGAAAAAAGAATTATTACGTCTATTAACTTGTGGCAGTGTTGACGATGGCAAAAGTACATTGATTGGTCGTCTACTGCATGATTCAAAAATGATCTATGAAGATCAACTCGCAGCAATAACAGCAGATAGTGTTAAATCCGGAACAACCGGTGATGATGTTGACCTTGCATTATTAGTTGATGGACTTCAGGCTGAACGCGAGCAAGGTATTACCATAGACGTCGCTTATCGTTACTTCTCAACTGCGAACCGGAAATTTATTATTGCCGACACACCGGGGCATGAACAATACACACGCAATATGGCTACCGGTGCCTCAACCAGTGACCTGGCTATTATTCTGATCGATGCCCGCCATGGCGTACTTACCCAAACACGCAGACATAGTATTATCTCTTCATTGTTAGGCATTAAACATGTCATCGTTGCAATCAATAAAATGGACCTGGTTGACTACGATGAAACTGTCTATAACAAAATCAAGGATGACTATCTGGAATTTATTGCCAAATTGGAAAAAACTGATATTCAATTCATCCCGATATCGGCATTAAAGGGAGATAATGTTGTGAATATCAGTGATCGAACACCCTGGTATACCGGCAAACCCCTGATGGAAATCCTCGAGAGTGTAGAGATTGTCTCTGACCGCAACTTCGACAATATGCGATTCCCGGTGCAATATGTAAACCGCCCCAACCTCAACTTCCGCGGTTACTGCGGTACGATTGCTGGAGGTATTATTCATAAGGGCGATAACGTAACTGTATTACCATCTGGCAAGGCCAGTAAGATTAAATCTATCGTGACCTTTGATGGCGAGCTTGAACAGGCCTTTCCCCCGATGGCCATTACCCTGACATTGGAAGATGAAATTGATATTAGCCGCGGTGACATGATTGTCAAAACGGACGATCAGCCCTTTGTTACAAATAAACTCAAGGCCAATGTGGTCTGGATGACTGAACAGACCATGACATCAGGCAAACAATACTACCTGCGTGTAGGGCCTAAGTTTGTAAATGGTACTATCCAAAAAATTCACCATCGTATTGATGTCAACACACTTGAACAATCTGAAGTCACTGAATTACACCTGAATGAAATAGGCCATTGCGATGTTTTCGTCGATACGCCTGTTGCTTGTGACCCATACAGTCTCTGTAAAGGTTCAGGTTCATTCATAATTATCGATCGATTAAGCAATGTCACAGTAGGTGCAGGTATGATTGTTGGTATAGCTGATGCCGAAGAGGTAGAAGCTGTAACAAGTCAGGAACGTATTGCTCGTTACGGGCAACAACCCTTTACTGCATGGCTAACCGGAGAAAAAATTAAAAATATTTCTCAGGAAATTGAACGTCATCTATTTGATAGAGGATATGTTTGTACCATCATCAATCAAAATGAGGTTGATACAAATATTGAAGAGATCTGTAAATTATTCAACCAGGCTGGTTTGATTTGTATTTGCAATATAGAAAATGAGCCGGAAAAAATCGCTGACAATGATATTTTATTCGATTGTGAACAGGTCTCTGTAGAAGAAATCCTGAAACAAATCAGAAAAAAAATCCAGCTTCGTTAATATTAGTTCGATATCACCACTGGCAGAATTGATAGCCAGGGATTAAAATTGCCAGAAAGAATCCGCTTAGGGAGGAAACTATGTCTGATCCAAAGCAAGTAGAACCTGTTGACCCAGGTAAAAAAACGTCCGCTATTACAGGACCAGTCGATGGTGATGCGACCGTATTAACAACTGACGCAGATGTTAAATGCTATTGGAACGATGAAGAATTTGACAATGGCGATCGTATTACAGCTGAGGGGAAATGTTACGAAGCCAGTAATGGTCAATGGGTAGAAGTTTAACCCTGTTTAGTATTCATTAAAGTAGAGTTTCTACGAAATCGTATTTACCGTCTTTTTTAATAATATCTCCCGTGTGTTGATGGAAATTTCCATTGTTTCTGTCTTCAAAATAAAATTTCAATGTTTGCTTCACTGTTGTAAAAGCAATCTCATTCCACGGTATGTCGCCTTCATCGAATAATTTAACTTCCTGGGTTTCTTCGCCCGGAGAAAAATCCAGATCAACCAATCTGGATTTGAACATCATATAAACCTGATCAACATAAGGAAGATTAAAGATAGCATACAGATCTTCCACTTCTATTTTTGCATTGGCTTCTTCCAAGGTTTCACGAATTGCTGCTTCCAGACTGGTCTCTCCCAATTCCATAAAACCGGCTGGCAATGTCCAATATCCATAGCGCGGTTCTATGGCTCGTTTGCATAACAGGATTTGATCTTCCCAGACAGGAATACTTCCAGCTACGATTTTCGGATTTTGATAATGTATGATTTCACAAGACTGGCAAATATAACGATATCGATTATCGTCATCAGGGATTTCATAAATTAATTCAGCGCTGCAATAACAACAATATTTCATTTGATGATTAGTGTTTTCAATGTTGGCCAGACGTTCTCTAACATTATGGGTTGGGCCAGTTGTACCGGGTGAATGCCATCTGATTGCATTAGTTCCGGGTTTATAGCGATACCGTCTAATATAAATTTAGATAAAGCAATATTCATTTTATCAGCGACACGTTCATAAATAGACATAAATCTCCGGTTATATGCTTCACCATAGTTTGGCGGTAATTGCATTGGGACGAGTAATACCTTGCTTTCCGAATTTTTTATCTGCCGGACAATATCGAGCAGATTTTGTTCAATTTCATCAAGCTGAAAACCACGCAGGCCATCGTTTCCACCTAATTCGACAATAACAATATCAGGAGTATTATCACTCAATAATTTATTTAGGCGCGCTTTTGCACCTAAAGTAGTCTCACCACTTATACTCGCATTGACAACTTTATACTCTAATCCTTGTCCTATAATGCGTTGCTCGAGTAAGGATACCCAGCCTTTTTCCAAAGGGATACCATAGGCGGCACTCAAACTATCGCCCAGGACAAGTAATGTTTTTGCCTGCAAACTGACAGGAAAAACAAAAAAAGCAATAATGAAGAATAAAAATCGGTAATACATAAATGGACTCTATAAATAATATTGTGCAGGCTGAAGCACTTGGAAAGCAAGTCACCAGCCCGGAAGGCCCGCTTACAATTCTTAATGATATTAATTTGTCTATAAAGGAAGGCGAAAGTTTAGCAGTAATTGGCGTTTCCGGTTCAGGTAAATCTACATTATTAGGTTTACTTGCCGGGCTCGATTTACCGAGTAACGGCCGTGTCATTCTCGATGGGAATGATCTATCCAGATTAGACGAAGATGGTCGTGCAAAAATAAGAAATAAATATATCGGTTTTGTCTTTCAATCATTCCAGCTTTTACCTGGTTTAACTGCATTGGAAAATACTTCTTTGCCGTTGGAACTTGCCAATATTGACAATGCAGAAGAACTGGCAAAACAAAGACTGGATGAAGTAGGCTTGCTTGAACGTTTGCACCATTATCCAAATCAATTATCGGGAGGAGAACAACAACGCGTTGCTATCGCCCGTGCATTTGCTGGTAAACCCCGAATATTATTTGCGGATGAGCCAACAGGAAATCTTGACCAACAAACTGCACATCGAATAATCGAACTGCTTTTTAAACTGAATAAAGAAAACGGTACGACTTTAGTCATGGTTACCCATGACAATGAAATAGCAAAACTCTGTGATCGACAGATAGTCATTGCCGGCGGACAACTGTCTACCTGATAAATGAATTTATTCAAATTTACATTAACCGCATTAAGAAGAGACTGGAATTCCGGTGAGCTGAGACTGATCGGGGTTTCCATCCTGATTGCTGTTGCTTGTTTAACTTCAGTCAGCTTTTTTACTGATCGCGTTCGCCGCGCCACAGAACAACAAGCGACTGAGCTACTTGCCGCTGATCTGGTATTGATTTCATCAAATAAAATACCAAATCAATATATACAACAGGCAAAAGAGTCAGGATTAACACATTCTCTTAATGAAAGTTTTCGTAGTGTCGTCGTTAAAGGTGACAAGCTTGAACTGGCAGAAGTTAAATCTGTTGATTCGAACTACCCCATCAGAGGCAAATTAAGAATAACCAATGAATTGTTTGGTGAGGAAGAAATTATCGAATCTATTCCAGAACCCGGCACTGTCTGGATAGATAGCCGCCTGATGCAACTACTTCAGGTTAACATTGGCGGACAAATTAACCTCGGCGCAATAAATCTAACTATCGATAAAATTTTAAGCTATGAACCGGATCGCGGCGGGGACCTGTTTAATATTGCACCACGTTTATTGATGAACCGTTCTGATCTGGATGCGACCGGACTTATCTTGCCGGGTAGTCGTGTGCAATATCGATTGCTGCTTGGTGGTAATAGTAATGAAATTGATCAATATAGAAACAATATTAATTTTGATCTCAAGGATAATATTCGAATACAAGGCATCAGGGATGCCAGACCTGAAATTAATACCGCGCTGGAAAGAGCAGAACAATTCCTGGGATTAGCCGCACTTGTAAGTATTGCATTAGCCGGGCTTGCGATTGCAATGTCTGCACAACGTTATGCGATACGCCACTATGATAACTGTGCGATATTACGTTGCCTCGGTTTACAACAAAAACAAATCACACAAATCTATTTACTACAATTAATAATCCTGGGACTGGCCTGCAGTTTAATAGGTTGTGTTATCGGTTATTTTGCCCAGGAAGGGTTGAATCAGTTAATGATCGGAATGACGCAGGGTAATTTACCCACACCGTCTTTAATACCGGTAGGGTCAGGAATTCTGGCGGGATTGATTACTGTGCTGGCGTTTGCTTTACCGCAACTAATGCGACTAAAAAATATATCCCCTCTTCGCGTATTGCGTCGTGATCTAAATCCTCTGCCCCTGAATAATTATATTATCTATATCATTGCGGTAATTGGACTTATGTTATTGAGTCCCTGGCAATCGGGAGATGCTCGCTTGACCTTTTACACTGTAATCGGGTTATTTGTGACCACCATACTGCTGGCGATTTCAGCAAAACTATTAATTAATTTATTAAGATATCTACAACCTGTTTTTAAAATCCAGGCGCGCTATGGTTTAGCCAACGTCACACGCCGTTCTAACCAAAGCATGGTCCAGATTATTGGTATCGGTATTGGTATAACGGTGATGCTTTTATTAACACTGATCCGAACCGATCTGTTAGATAGCTGGCAAAACCGTTTACCTGTAGATACGCCCAACTATTTTTTAATTAATATTCAAGCTGATCAAGTTAATAAGATTCGTCAATACCTATCTGAAGCACTGGAAAAAGATACTGCACTATATCCAATGATTCGCGGTCGTCTTACAAAGATAAACAATAACCCTGTTAATCTGGACGATTATAATAATCCCCGGGCAAAACGACTCGCGGCACGTGAATTTAATCTATCCTACGCAGAAACGATGCAGGAAGATAATCGACTTGTTTCAGGAACGTGGTGGCCAAATAATATTTCCAGCGAAAACTACTTTTCTGTTGAAGAAGGTATCGCTGAAACGTTAGGTATTAAACAGGGCAATACATTAACCTATTCCATCGCCGGACGGGAAATTCAAGGTAAGGTTATTAACCTTCGTTGGGTTGAATGGGATTCATTTAACGTTAATTTTTTTGTTGTCAGTAATCCTGAAGCACTGATTAATTATCCGGGAACATTTATTAGCAGTTTTTATATGCCGGATTCAAAACGATCACTACTAATTGATATCGTAAGGGAATTTCCAAGTATTACTATTTTTGATGTAGATGCAATCCTGAAGCAAGTCAGGACGATAATGGATCAGGTAGTTAAAACAGTTGAATTTGTTTTTATCTTTACCCTATTTACCGGTCTGGCTGTTTTATTCGCTGCTTTACAGGCAACACATGATGAACGCAGCCGAGAATCAGCTCTAATGAGTGCACTGGGCGCTAACCGCAAACAAATTCTGTCCGGTTTAATCGCTGAATTCGTCTGCCTCGGCCTGGTAACAGGCTTATTATCAGCCGTGGCTGCTTCTGTAATAGAAATTATACTCGCAGAATTTGTATTCAAGATTGATATTGTCGTTAACCCGTTAATATGGATAATCGCGCCAATTAGTTGCTGCTTACTTATCGTTGTAACCGGTTTATTTGGCACACGTGAAGTCTTATCAAGTTCACCAATGACAATTATCAGAAAAATTTAACACATTGAATTTTCCTGATCCGCTACAATCTATTAGATCAACATTATCCATGGAGTTAGAAAAGCATGTTACGGATATTACTTTTCCTGGGTACTAACCTGGGAATCATTATCGTCCTGAGCATTACCATGCGCCTGCTTGGCGTTGATAGTTATCTTGATCAACAAGGTGGCGGACTCAATCTAAATGCGTTACTGATATTCTCCGCCATATTTGGTATGGGAGGCTCATTAATTTCCCTGGCCATGTCCAAGTGGATGGCTAAAAAGGCCATGGGGGTTCAAATAATTGATATCCCGAAGACCAATCAGGAAGAATGGTTGCTTTCAACGGTTGAGATGCAGGCAAGAGAAAGCGGTATTAAAACACCCGAAGTGGGTGTTTTTAATTCTCCACAACCTAATGCATTTGCAACCGGGATGAACAAAAATGCGGCACTGGTTGCAGTGAGTACCGGCCTATTACAACACATGACGCAGGATGAGGTTGAAGCCGTCCTGGGACACGAAGTCAGTCATGTTGCCAATGGCGATATGGTGACGCTGACCCTGATCCAGGGTGTGGTTAATACATTTGTTATCTTTTTCTCGCGTGTCATTGGCCACCTGATCGATCGTATCGTATTCAAGATTGAACGGGGGCATGGGCCAGGCTATTGGATAGGTGTGATATTTGTACAAATTATTCTGTCAATTTTAGCCAGTATCATAGTCATGTGGTTCTCGCGTTATCGTGAATTTAAAGCGGATGCGGGTGGCGCAGATTTGGCGGGAAATCAAAAAATGATTGCAGCGCTAAGAAGACTGCAACAGGTCAGCAATCCGGAACCTCTCCCGGATGAAATGGCCGCATTCGGTATTTCAGGTAGGCGGGGTGACAGCATCAAAAAATTATTCATGAGTCATCCTCCGCTGGAAGAACGTATCGCTGCCCTGGAAAATAACCAGTTTTAATTCTTACATTTCTTTGTTTGGGCTAAGATAAACATATGCCTGTTCTTTCCCCAAATGAGAAATGAGAAAGATCTACTTCGGTGACTTTCGTCTCTATGTTCTCGGGCATATTAAAGAGATTCAACAAAATGAGATTGAAGCTTATACCACAGAATGGTTTTTACTCCGCTATCTGAAAAAGATCACAAAAGTTACCGAAGGAAAAACAGAATACACACGTGTAGAGGGACCGGTTCGCTCATTGATACGATTTTATGTTGACAATATTGATGAAAAATCAGAACTCGCAGATCGTTGTAAAAAAATTCATCATGAATATCGTAAAACCTTGTATGAAAAACAATCTTCAAAATACAGCTAATTAAAAATCGAATTAGTTTTATTGAACCTACACTACTTACATCCCTGATTAATGGACCTGGAAAAATCACTGGATAATTTACCAATTCCTGAAGATGATGGTGCATGTGATCATCTAACAGGACTGGAGTTACCTGGTATCGAATTACCTTGTACTGACGGTAATGTTACAAAGCTCCAAAGTTTATCTGACATGACAGTCATCTATATTTATCCTATGACCGGTAAACCTGATGTTGCGTTACCGGCAGCTTGGGATGAAATACCCGGAGCCAGAGGGTGTACGCCACAAGCTTGCAGCTTTCGTGATAATCATTCAGAAATAAAACAATATGCAACAGTATATGGGCTTAGCAGCCAGGATACCGATTATCAACAGGAAGCAAAAATCCGGTTACATTTACCTTTTGAATTATTAAGTGACACAAATTTTTTGCTTAAACAAAAACTTAATTTACCTACATTTATAGTAGAGGAAATTGAGCGATATAAACGAATAACATTAATTATCCGGAATAATATAATTGCAAAAGTGTTTTACCCTGTCTTTCCTCCGGATCAAAATGCAATAGAAGTATTAAACTGGTTAAAAAAATACCAAGAAAATACTTTTTCGTGATTATACTGATTTTTCTAAAATTTATAACCGACAGAGTCCAGTTGGGATAAATAATTATTTTATCCGAATATCATCCTCTTCAGACCACGGTGGATTTACAATAGCAATAAATCGTAATGTTTTATCTGCTTTATTCTCTATCCATTGGACGCTGGATGGTTTGATATAGATTGCATCTCCCGCATTAACTTCCCTCTCCTCTTCATCAATATGCATATTACCCTTTCCATCAGTAATCAGATACACCTCGGCTTGCGTTAACTTATGTTTATAACTATGCCGTCCTGCCTCAACGGTCGCTATTGCGACTGAATAGGATAATTCGACCGGATCATTTTCAGGGTGCAACCACTCACGAATCTGACAACCATCATTCGCTGTAAACTCATAACAGTCGTTAATATTTTTTACAAACACGTCCTGCTCCTATATAAAGTCATTTATGACAAAGTATAAAGGTAATTCTGACTATAAACATGACAGCGCGGCTTGTACCGGTGTCCTGATCACAAATCTTGGTACACCGGATGCACCTACGCCTGCCGCACTCAGGAAATACCTGGCTGAGTTTTTATCTGATCCTCGTGTGATAGAAGTGCCCAAATTTATCTGGTGGTTTATTCTGCACGGGATCATCCTGCGGATTCGACCAAAACGATCTGCAGAGGCTTACCAAAAAGTCTGGGCTGAGAATGGTTCACCTTTACTGGATATCTGTTTAAGACAGGCAAAGGCATTACAAGACAAACTAGACCAACAAGATTCTCAAACAATAAAAGTTGAACTGGCTATGCGTTATGGTAATCCTTCTATACAACAGGGATTGGAAAAATTACAACAAGCCAATGCCAATCGTATTTTAATCTTTCCTTTATACCCGCAGTATTCGGCTGCAACAACGGCTTCCACATTTGATAAAGTAGCAGATGTATTAAAAAACTGGCGCTGGATACCTGAACTTAGAATGATTAATCATTACCACGAACAGCCGGATTATATTTCAGCCTTGGTTAATAGTATTAAAGATCATTGGCAACATAATTCAAAACCTGACAAACTTTTATTTTCCTTTCATGGATTACCTAAACATTACTTCCTGGCCGGCGATCCTTATCATTGTGAGTGTCACAAAACAGCCAGACTGGTAGCCGAACAACTCCAGCTTAATGATGATGAATGGCAAGTCACATTCCAGTCACGCTTTGGTCCCAGAGAATGGTTACAACCCTATACAGATAAAACACTTATTCAATTAGGAAAGAACGGTGTTAAACATGTGCAAGTAGTGTGCCCGGGATTTTCGGCAGATTGTCTGGAAACTCTGGAAGAAATCAATATTCAGAACAGAACGTTTTTTACAGAAGCTGGTGGCGAACAGTTTTCTTATATACCAGCACTGAATGATAACGATGACCATATCGATGCATTAACAAAGATAATTCATATGCATCTTCATGGCTGGGACAATCATGAGAGTGATCTCACTAAACGTAAAGAGCGTGCGACAGAACTTGGTGCCCAACAATAGATATGTCTTCTTCATTTGACCTTCATACACACTCTAACGCTTCGGATGGATATTTTTCAGCGGCTGAACTTGTTAAAAAGGCTAAAGAGGCGGGTATAAAAACATTAGCATTAACAGATCACGATACGGTTGCAGGACTGAAGCAGGCAAAACAGTCAGCAGATAAGTTTGGTGTTAATTTTATTAATGGTATAGAACTTTCCTGTCAATGGAACAATAAACCGATTCACATCGTTGGTCTCAATATTAACCCGACGAACAGAACTATCCTGGATTCAATTAAATTACTTGAAGAAATAAGAGAAGAACGTGCAATTAGAATCGGCGAGAAACTTGCCAAAGCAGGAATCATAGACGCATATAAAAATGCAAAACGGTTTGCCGGGAATGGAACGGTAACCCGATCACATTTTGCACAATATATTATCGAAAGCGGACATGCAAAAGATCAAGGTGATGTCTTTAATCGATTTCTTGTCAGAAATAAACCAGGCCATGTTGCAGTTAACTGGCCCAGCCTTGAACAAACGATTGCTACAATCAATGTAGCAGGAGGCGTTGCAATCATTGCACATCCTATGCGTTATAAAATGACTGCAACCAAACTTGGAAAATTAATCGCTGATTTTAAATTAATGGGTGGAAAAGCAATTGAAGTAGTAACTGGAAACAATAATCCTGAAGAGATCAGGACAACCGCTAGTTACGCAAAAAAATATGATATCGCTGCATCAGTCGGTTCGGACTTTCATAATGAACAGACACCCTGGAATCAACTGGGAAAACTAAAGCCATTACCTGAAGATTTAAGACCTGTTTGGGAGTTATGGTAACTCCTACCATCGGCCCAAAGATGTTAAATTGATGTATCAGCAAGAAGCGAACGGTCATTAAATATTAATTTCATTCAATATAAAGCTCTTACTGTTGGGCTTTGTCTGCAGTTTTGGGTTTCCAGCGTGATTCCTGTAACCATTTGAAAAATTCATTTTTTTCAAGAGGCGGACTGAAGAAATAACCCTGTAAAACATCACAATTCATTTGTTTCAGACGATGCCAGACTTCTTCATTTTCCACACCCTCTGCAATGACCTTCAACCCAAGATTATGCCCCAGGTCTATGGTTGCCTTCACAATCAGCTCATCGCTTTTATTTTTATTCATTTCCAATACAAAACTTTGATCAATCTTAATTTCCTGGACAGGTAACTTACTTAGATATGCCAATGAAGAATAACCGGTACCAAAATCATCAATGGATAAACGGAAATTAAGTTCGCCGAGTTTGTTAAGTATTGTAAGTGCATGTTTGGGATCATCCATGATACTGCTTTCGGTAATTTCTAATGTGATCCAGTCAGGTTTAACATTGTATTTTGCAATAAGGGCAGCAAATACATCGGGTAGTTCCGAATCACCTAGATCACGAGCCGAGATATTTATCGACATTCCAATGTTTAACCCACGCTTATGCCAATCTGCTGATTCGCGTAATGCCGTTGCAGAGACCCACCTCGTTAATGGTTTAATAAGCCGGCCTCGCTCAGCCAGTGGCATAAACTCTCCAGGCGAGACACGTCCATGTTCCGGATGATTCCAGCGCACCAATGCTTCAACGGATGTAATCTCATTGCGAAGTAAATCAATCTTGGGTTGATAATATAACTCCAGTTGATCATTTTCTATTGCCCGACGTAAATCACCGATGAGACTAACGCGGCGTGGATTCTCCTGGTTAAGATTGGGAGAATAGATAGCAAAAGCTTTATTAGTTGATGCCGCAGAGATCATGGCAAGTTCCGCCCGTTGCATGAGTTCATCTGACAATTCACCATCATCGGGATAACGGGATATACCAGAATTCACATTAACATCGATAGAAGTACGATCAAATACGTAAGGTTGTTCCAGGGTTTTCTGCAATTGCTGCACTTCATTCGTAATCAGTTTATCTGCAAAGCCGTCCTTTAAGACCAATATAAATTTATCACCACCTAATCGTGCGACGATATCGTTTTCGTGTGTCAAATTTTGAAGCCGTTTTGTAAGTTCTTTCAGGATCAAGTCGCCACTATTATGTCCATAGGTTTCATTTATTTCCCTGAACCCGACCAGGTTAATATATACGATCACTAATTTCTTGTTATCACGTGAAGCAACATGAAGGGCTTCCCTTAACAATTCATAGAACATTGAACGGTTAGGAAGTTCGGTTAATGTGTCGTGGGTCGTGTGGTGTAGTGACTTTCTTTTCCAGGCAGTGGTTTCCTCTCTAAGGTCGTCGGTTTCTTCCATGATGATTGCACTGGCATGATACGCCATTACCGAAGTGGTGTATTGGCCCCAAAAAGCAAACATGAAAGGTAAGAGATCCAATATCCTTAGGGCAAAGTTAGACTTCTGTGCCAGAATGAGTGAATCCAGCGTGACTTCTCCGGTCATCTGGTAACTTACAATGATAGTTGCGCTTAATATGGTTACTAATGAGATTGCTAACCCATATAAGCCATACCGGTTGACTGTCGATTTAAGTACATCGATGTTTCGTGTCAACATTTCACTGCTGGTCAACATAACATTTTCCTTATGGCTTTAATGTTCTTGTCTTATTTTAGCCCAGTTTCAGTATATTTGATTGTGAGAACCAGTTGTATATCATGAAATTTCAGGTTTATTTACAAGTGACTCTCTAAAGAGCCAGTGCCATTTAACTTTGAATATCTGCTTTCTCTTTTTATAACAGGAATCAGATTAAGCAGATGTCTAAAAGATATTTGATAATACGTCCACTTCTGGCCGATAGCAGACAAAATAGTATTAACTTTTTAAAGCGTCTTCGATTAATGTTTTTGCAACTCGTTTGGCCGTATCAGCAGCTTGTTCTGTTTGTTCCGAGACCTGTGCTGTAACAATCGATCCTTCTAACAACAACGAGAGTTCATTTGCCAATTCTTCAGCATTATTTATCCCTGCCTGCTCGGCCAAGTCTTTCATATAATTCCGCATGAGTCGTTTATATTCCTTACACACTTCCCGTATCGCCGTATCTTTTTCAGAATACTCACCAATCGCATTGATAAACATACAACCGTAAAAGTTATTCTGTGAAAACCAGCTCTTGGTGACATCAAAGATGGCAAGTAGTTTTTCCCTGGGTGTATCGGCAATCGCATCGACACTTTTCATAAAATGATTACGAAACTGGCCATCGTGTTGCCTTAACGCAGCCAGGATAAGCTCTTCCTTGGTGCGAAAATGCGTATACAAAGTTTTCTTGGCCACGCCGGCATGCGCAAGGATCGTATCAACACCAGTGGCATGGAAACCATTCCTCGCAAATAACTCGATGGCCGTTTCGATCAATTGTTCCCGTTTAGAAGACATAGCACTTAATAATAGACTATTCTGTCTATATTTTATAGTTATATTTATATACTTATTTATTAATAATTCCATCTAAATCCACCAAATTTTACCTATTTATATTAAATATCAATAGTTTATATGTATTCAAAGCCAATAATAATTTTATTTGACAAAGTATACAGGACTGTCTACTATTATCTTTATTGGAGACAGGTCTGTCTCCTTGGGTATATTTTCAATTACTTACATTTAAGGAGATTTGAAATGGCAAGAATAAATGCAGTTAATCCTGAACAAGCCACTGGTAAGGCAAAAGACCTGTTAGATTCGGTTAAGAGTCAAATGGGCGGTGTTCCCAATATCTTTAGTACATTGGCACAATCACCTGTCGCACTGGAGGCATTTCTTAATTTCAACACGGCTTTAGGCCAGGGTGTATTACCTGCCTCCTTGAGAGAGCAAATCGCATTAACGGTTGCTGGTAAAAACCAGTGTGACTACTGCGCATCTGCGCATACACTTTTAGGTAAAGGTGCAGGTATCAATGAAGAAGAACTGGAGAAAAATCTCCATGGCACTTCTGATAATGAAAATACCCATGCCGTATTGAACTTTACGCAGAAGGTGGTGGATAACCGTGGCGGTATCAGTGATGCGGATGTTGATGAACTACGTAATGCCGGTTACGGCGATGGTGCCATTATTGAAATCATTGCGCATATCGCCATTAATACGTTTACCAATTATTTCAATCGTATTGCGCAAACCGAGATCGACTTCCCTGTAGTTAACACAAACAACGTTGCGAAAGCAGCTTAATTAAATTAAGGAGAAACACTCATGAAAACAATTAAATCATTATTAGCAGTATTATTGCTTGGCAGTTTGTCACTGTTATCCCTGTCTGCCTCAGCAGCGAGCTATAGCAATAGTGTCACCGGTGTCAGTGGTTACGATCTAGTGGCTTACCACACCGTTGGTCAAGCAACGAAAGGCAACGGTCATAATGTCTCTGTTCACGATGGCGTGACTTATCTGTTTACCAATGCCAAAAACAAAAAGACCTTTGATGCGAACTCGGAAAAATACCTGCCGGCTTACGGCGGTTGGTGTGCCTTTGGTGTCTCGGTAGGCAAAAAGTTTGTCAGTGACCCGGAGGCCTGGAAGGTGGTTGATG
>JANQJZ010000059.1 GCA_028281365.1 Gammaproteobacteria bacterium
TGATAATTGTTGAAGTTAGATAGAAGTTAAACAAAGGTATAGGCGCGTAGCTCAGTTGGTTAGAGCGCTTGCTCGACACGCAAGAGGTCGTTGGTTCGACTCCAATCGCGCCTACCAAACCACACTCACAGACACCAGGTTGGTGTCTGTGTTTTATCCTTTAACACGTGACCTGTTGTGGGGGTCACCACTGAAATAAAAGGAGCAGATATGCCCACGATTACATTGCCCGATAATAGTCAGCGTGAATTTGAGCAAGCAGTAACAATTATGCAAGTTGCTGAGGATATTGGGCCTGGTTTAGCTAAAGCAACCATCGCGGGTTACATTGATGATGAATTGCATGATGCCTGTGAACTTATTGACCATGATGCCCGTTTACGCATCATAACTAATAAAGATCCGGAAGGTATTGAGATTATTCGCCATTCCTTTGCTCATTTGATGGGGCATGCAGTCAAACAGTTATTTCCAAATGCCAAGATGGCTATTGGTCCCGTTATAGAAGAAGGTTTTTATTACGATATTGAGACCGAGAAACCTTTCACGCCGGCCGATGTTGAAGCCATAGAAGCTCGTATGAATGAATTGATAAAAAAGGATTACGATGTTATTCGTGAGGTTGTTTCTCGTGATAAAGCCATACAGACATTTACCAAAAGAGATGAACCTTATAAGCAAGAGATAATCAACGATATTCCCGATGACGAGATCATTAAGTTGTATTACCACGAGGAATATACGGACATGTGCCGGGGGCCCCACGTACCAAATACTCGTCATCTGCGCTATTTCAAACTAACCAAGCTGGCCGGTGCTTATTGGCGTGGTGATTCGAATAATAAGATGTTGCAACGTATTTATGGTACGGCATGGCCGGATAAAAAGGCATTGAAGGCATATCTCAAACGGTTGGAAGAGGCAGAGAAACGTGATCACCGTAAATTGGCAAAAAAACAGGATCTATTTCATTTTCAGGAAGAAGCACCCGGCATGGTGTTTTGGCACCCGAAGGGATGGGCCATTTATAAAATTATTGAGCGTTATATAAGTAAAAAAATGCACGAGCATGGTTATCTAGAGATTCAAACGCCACAGGTAGTCGATCAAAGTTTGTGGGAACGTTCCGGACACTGGGATAAGTTTAGGGAAGACATGTTTACGACGAGTTCAGAAAACCGTGACTATGCAATTAAACCAATGAATTGCCCGTGTCATATTCAGGTGTTTAATCAAGGGCTCAAAAGCTATCGTGATTTACCATTGCGTCTGGCTGAATTTGGTTCATGCCATCGAAATGAAGCCTCGGGTACTTTACATGGGCTCATGCGTGCGCGTAACTTTACCCAGGACGATGCCCATATTTTTTGTACGGAAGAGCAGATTCAGGATGAGGTCTCAAAATTTATTGATATGTTATTTGAGGTTTATCGGGATTTTGGCTTCGAAAACGTGATAATTAAACTTTCTACACGTCCCGAAAAAAGGGTAGGCAGTGATGAAGTTTGGGACAAATCAGAACAGGCATTAGAATTAGCTTTAAATAACAAAGAGTTAGAGTGGGATTTGCAACCTGGCGAAGGTGCATTTTACGGTCCCAAAATTGAATTTTCATTGAAGGATTGTATTGGCCGGGTCTGGCAATGTGGCACGATCCAGGTCGATTTTTCAATGCCGGAGCGTCTGGGAGCAAGTTATATTAATGAAGACAGTACCAAGCAGGTCCCCGTGATGCTACATCGTGCCATTGTTGGTTCAATGGAACGTTTTATTGGTATTTTAATTGAGAACTATGCGGGTGCATTTCCGGCATGGTTAGCGCCGATTCAGGCAGTGGTTATCTCGATTACGGAAAAACAAAGTGATTATGCTGAAAAAGTGACTGATATACTGAAAAACCAAGGATTTAGGGCGGAAGTTGACTTGAGAAATGAGACGATCGGGCTTAAAATCCGCGACCACGCAATGCAACGCGTTCCTTATCAAATAATAGTAGGGGCGCGGGAACAAGACGAAAATTCTGTGGCCGTGCGTACGCGAGAAGGCGAGGATTTGGGATCAATGTCGATAGAAGCATTTACCCAACGCCTGAATGATGATATCGCGTGCCTCGGCCGTACTAATTTGGAGGATTAATTTATCAGCGTAGAAAAGCAGACACGCCTTAATGAGGATATTACTTCACCAGAGGTGAGATTAATTGATGCTGAGGGAGAACAGGTTGGTGTCGTGTCAAATAGTGAAGCACAACAAATCGCTGAGGATTCCGAATTAGATTTAGTAGAAATCGTGCCTACTGCAGAGCCGCCCGTTTGCCGAATTATGGATTATGGCAAATATGTTTTTGAACAAAATAAAAAAAGACATGCGGCAAAAAGAAAGCAGAAGCAGATTCAGGTTAAAGAAATAAAATTTAGACCTGGAACAGAGGAAAGTGATTATCAGGTTAAATTGAAAAGTCTGGTTAAGTTTTTGACAAACGGTGACAAAGTCAAAGTTACTTTGCGTTTCCGCGGAAGGGAAATGGTTCACCAGGAGCTTGGCAGTAAGATGCTGGATCGAATTGAGGCAGACCTTGAGGAATATGGTTTGGTTGAACAATACCCTAAACTGGAAGGTCGACAAATGGTGATGGTGTTAGCACCAAAAAGATAAACAGTTATTTAATATTTGGAGTAAAGGCAAATGCCAAAGATGAAGACAAACAGAGGTGCTGCGAAACGGTTTTCCAGAAGTGCATCGGGAAAATTTAAGCATCGTCAGTCACATCGTAGTCACATATTGACAAAGAAAAGTACTAAACGTAAACGTCAGTTACGCGCAATGCTGGCTGTCCACGATAATGATCAGAAGGCCATTGCCAGAATGGTACCGTATTTATAGAGAGGAATAATTGCAATGCCCAGAGTAAAACGCGGTGTAACTGCACACGCCCGACACAAAAAAGTTATCGATCAGGCTAAAGGCTATCATGGTCGACGTAAGAATGTATATCGTGTTGCTAAACAGGCTGTTACCAAAGCAGCTCAGTATGCATATCGTGATCGCCGTCAACGTAAAAGACAATTTCGTTCATTGTGGATCACCAGGATCAATGCTGAAGCAAGAGTACATGGTCTTTCCTATAGTCGACTAATCAATGGATTGAAAAAAGCGTCGATTGAAATCGATCGTAAAGTCTTGGCTGATTTAGCAGTGTTTGACAAAATTGCATTTGGCGCATTAGCTGAACAGGCTAAAACCTCCCTCGCCAGTTAAGCATTTTTGTAACGATTTAGTAGAGGGAAAGGTTTACCTTTCCCTTTTTTATTTACATGGACGTAATGTATGCCGCGGGTGCAGGATACACAGGAGCGGCGATTTACAATTTTGAAAAGTTTTAAATTTATTCTTGAACTTGGTTACTTCTGGAACCAGTTTTCGAAACAGGAGGTAATGGTCGAAAATTGCTGGAGAATGTGTTCCATACATTCTCTACCGCCTACATCCGTGTAGGCGTTCTGCATTTTCGACACTTGCCTACAGGACGTAGGTAAGGACGATTTGTAGGGAACAAAAATCGCTTCCGCCATCCATGGCGGTCGTATGCTGTTAACGATAATATAGGCACTAATTTATACAGGCTGAAAATGTGAAAGATTCTGCAAAAATAAAGACACAGGCTTTAACCGAGATAGAGTCCGCGACTGATCTGAATGAATTAGATCAGATTCGTATCAATTATCTCGGCAAAAAGGGTCAACTTACAGAACTACTAAAACAACTGGGTAAACTTCCTGCTAAAGAGAGACCTGCAGCGGGACAAATTATTAATGAAATTAAGCTTACTGTTCAGCAGGCGATAGAAGATCGAAAATCAAATCTTGAAGAAAATCAGTTTGAACAATTACTAGAAGAGGGTTATATCGATACAACCCTGCCTGGAAGAGGAGTAAAACGGGCAGGATTACATCCCATCACATTAACATTACAGAGGATTGAATCTTTGTTTCAACAGATTGGGTTCGATGTTGTTGAGGGACCTGAAGTTGAAGACGATTATCATAATTTCGAAGCATTAAATATTCCTGAATATCATCCTGCCAGGGCAATGCATGATACATTCTATTTTCCTGATGGCCGTTTACTTAGAACACATACATCTTCTGTTCAAATTCGTATCATGCAAAATGATAAGCCACCTTTCCGATTTATAGCACCAGGTAGAGTTTATCGATGTGATTCTGATATGACACATACTCCCATGTTTCATCAGGTTGAAGGATTGCTTGTTGATGAATTGGTGACATTTGCCGAGTTAAAAGGATTATTGATCGATTTTCTTGAAGTATTTTTTGAAAGAGAGCTCGAAGTTCGTTTCAGACCATCTTATTTTCCGTTTACCGAACCTTCTGCTGAGGTAGATATTATGGGTGAACGCGGATGGTTGGAAGTTTTAGGATGCGGCATGGTTCATCCAAATGTTTTGCAGAACGTAGATATTAATCCGGAAAAATATACAGGTCTTGCATTTGGTATGGGTGTCGAACGTTTGGCAATGCTTTACTATGGCGTAGATGACCTCAGGTTATTTTTTGAAAATGATCTTCGTTTTTTGGAACAGTTTCACTGAATAAGGAGAGAAATGAATGAAATTCAGTGAAAATTGGCTACGGGAATTTGTTAACCCCGATATCGATACCAACACATTAACACACCAATTGACCATGGCGGGTCTAGAAGTAGATGGTTTCGAATCTGCTTATTCTGATATTAGCGGTGTGGTTGTTGCAGAGGTGAAGTCTGTTAAAAAACACCCTGATGCCGATAAATTAAAAGTTTGTGAAGTTGATTACGGTGAGAATGATTTATTAACGATTGTCTGCGGAGCAGATAATGTTAAACAGGGCATATATACATTTCTGGCAAAGGTTGGCGCAAAATTACCCGGCATACCCACACTAGAAGTAGCAACATTAAAAGGTATTGAATCTCACGGTATGTTGTGTTCCCCAATTGAGCTTGGCCTGGGTGATGATAGTGATGGGATTGTTGAGTTATCAGACGATGAGCCAATAGGTAGTCCATTTAATGAAATTTTTAAAACGGATGACAAAATAATCGAAATTTCATTAACACCTAATCGCGGTGATTGTTTGAGCATAAAGGGAATTGCACAGGAAGTCGCCGTCATCAATCAATTAACTGTTACTAAAAATGAAATTACACCGGTAAAAGTAACATCTGACAATACACGTGCAGTAAAACTATCTGCTGATGAAGCCTGTCCGCGTTATGTTGGTCGTGTAATCGAAAATGTTAATGTAAATGTACCGTCACCGCTGTGGTTAACTGAAAAGCTCCGTTGCTCTGGTATTCGAAGTATCAATGTCATTGTCGATATTACTAATTTTGTCATGCTGGAAATGGGACAACCGATGCATGCCTTTGATAATGACATTTTACGAGGTGAAATTAATGTCAGGATTGCTAAACCGGGCGAAAAAATTAAATTATTAGACGAATCAGAGCATGAAATTAAACCGGATACATTACTGATAACAGATGATTCGAATGCCTTGGCAATGGCGGGGTTGATGGGCGGATATGGCAGTGCAGTAAATTTCGATACAAAAAATGTCTTTCTTGAAAGTGCCTTTTTCAAACCTGAGGTCATTATTGGTGAAGCGCGTCAGTATGGATTGCATACCGATTCATCGCACAGATTCGAGCGTGGTGTCGATCCCGAACTTCAGGCAATTGCAATAGAACGTGCAAGTGGCTTAATCCTCGAGCTCTGTGGTGGGCATGCAGGTCCTGTAATCGATATCAAAAGTGAAAAGAATCTGCCAAAGAATCCTGAAGTAATTCTCAGGAAATCCCAGATAAAACGTGTGCTGGGTATAGAGTTAGATGAAGATTTTGTAACAGAAACGTTTCAAAAATTAAATATGAATTGTAAATATGATGTAAATCAATGGATTATAGAGCCTTCTTCAAGTAGATTTGATATAAATATTGAGGTTGATTTAATCGAAGAATTAACCCGAATTTACGGCTATGACGCAATTCCTGTTGCTTCACCGAATCACAATTTAAAAATAAAACCAGAAAATAAAAAACAACAAATAATCGATCAGATCCGCGAAATACTTGTTAATCGGGATTTTCAGGAAATCATCACATACAGTTTTGTTGAGCCAGGTCTAAATAAACCATTGATTAATAAAGATAATAAAATGGTACTTGCAAACCCGATTGCAGCAGAATTATCTGAGATGCGAACCAGTTTGTGGCCAGGTTTATTAGCGACACTCGAATATAATACCAAGCGCCAAGTAGACCGGGTTCGCCTGTTTGAGACAGGAATGGTATTCAATGGTAATGAAGATCTAGAGCAGGATTACCATGTCGGCGGCATTATTTATGGAAATATACTTGAAAAACAATGGAATATGGTTAATAATTTAAGTGATTTATATAATTTAAAGGCTGATATTGAGGCAATACTAAGCGCATTAGTTGGTGAAAACGCTTATGAATTCAGACCTTGTGATGTGGATTTATTACATCCTGGTCAGGCACTGGAGATTGCGATAGAAGGTCATGTTTCCGGTTGGTTTGGTCAATTGCATCCGCGGATTCAGTCTTTACTTGATTTGGGAAGTAATGTGTATCTATTTGATATTAAAACAGAAAATCTGGTGAGAGATAGTATGATTAGCTACCAGTCAATATCGCGGTTTCCTTCAATTAAACGCGATATTTCAATACTTGTTGATGAATCAATTGCTTATGCAGAGGTTAAAAGCTGTATCGGGAAAGATGCTACAGAATTGCTAAATAACCTAGAGTTGTTTGACGTATATCAGGGCGAAGGTATTGAAAAAGGGAAAAAAAGTCTTGCTTTGGGCTTGACCTTTCAGGCAACATCTAGCACTCTTAAGGATGAAGAGGTTGAAACCATCATGGGGAACATTATCGATGGTCTACATAATAAATTCGGTGCAAAACTGAGAGAATAATATGGCGGCACTGACAAAAGCCGAAATGGCTGAAAAATTATACGAAGACCTTGGTTTGAATAAACGGGAAGCCAAGGAAATTGTTGAAATGTTTTTCGAAGAGATTCGTTCTGCATTAGAAACAGGTAATCAGGTCAAACTATCCGGTTTTGGAAATTTTGATCTCCGAGACAAGAATCAAAGACCGGGCAGAAATCCAAAGACAGGTGAAGAAATCCCTATCAGCGCACGTCGCGTTGTTACATTTCGCCCAGGCCAAAAACTTAAGGCAAGAGTAGAAGCATATGCTGGAAGCGTCCCACAACAGTGAATTACCGGCGATACCGGGTAAACGATATTTTACTATTGGTGAGGTGAGTGATCTCTGTGCCGTTAAGCCTCATGTATTGCGCTATTGGGAACAGGAATTTCCACAATTAAAGCCTCTTAAACGACGTGGTAATCGCCGCTATTACCAGCGTCATGATGTCATCCTCATCCGACAGATCCGAAGTTTGCTTTATGAGCAGGGTTTTACCATTGGTGGAGCCAGACAAAGACTCTCCGGCGATGAGGCAAAAGACGATTCTAATCAGAGTCAACAGATAATACGTCAATTAAGAACAGAGCTTGAAGAAGTTCTGGACTTATTGCGTCGCTAATCTGTTTATATACCGTTTCCTAAAATAATCTCCCAATTTTTAGATTCAGTTATTAAACTGATGCCGGTTATTTTCTTGATTATGTTTGATACTATCTCTCATATACGGGGCGTAGCGCAGCCTGGTAGCGCACCGCAATGGGGTTGCGGTGGTCGGAGGTTCAAATCCTCTCGCCCCGACCAGATTATAATAATCAATATTTATCTAAAATGATTAATAAGTAAGTTCAAAAATAGAAGATGATAAAAAATATTTTATTTATTTTATTTTTATATATGGTTTTAACGGCATGTGGAAAAGAAACGAACCCGGTCATTGCGTTTGAAAAAGGCGATTATGAAACTGCCATGCAATTATGGAAGCCACTCGCAGAACAGGGAGATAAAGAAGCACAAAATTATCTTGGAATACTTTACTATCTCGGTTTTGGTACTAATAAAGATTATGGCAAGGCACTCGAATGGTATGAACGCGCGGCAAAAAGCGGACATGCAGATGCACAAAGAAACTATGGCGATATGATTCATTTTGGTCGGGGAACAAAAAAAGATATATATCAAGCTTATGTATGGTATTTTGCAGCATCACAACAAGGTAATGAAGGCGCGGCTCGTCAAATTGAAGTTATTGCTGCTTCAGGAAATTTATCACCTAATCAACAAATGCACGCCAAGATTGAGGCAAATGAGTTTATCCTTGATGAAACAAAACGATTTATGAGCCACGATACTTATATCGATAAATAAATATGTGTGGAATAGTCGGCGCAGTTGCACAACGTGATGTTTCTCCAGTTTTACTTGAAGGACTGAAGAGACTTGAATACCGTGGTTATGATTCCGCTGGTTTGGCCGTTATTGATGATAATGAAACAATCCAAAGGATACGAATCCTTGGCAAGGTTAATCATTTATACGAAAAACATGAATCATCTCCTTTAACAGGTGGCACTGGCATAGCTCACACCCGTTGGGCAACACATGGCAAACCCAGTGTTCATAATGCACATCCTCATATCTGTCGTAATCAGGTTGCGCTTGTTCATAATGGCATTATTGAAAATCATTCGGCATTAAGAGAACAACAAATAACAGCAGGCTTTGAGTTTGAATCGGAAACGGATACTGAAGTCGTTGTCAATGCTGTTTATCAGGCTTTGGAGACAGAAACTGATCTGTTACAGGCAGTGATTGAAGCCACGCGCCAGTTAGAAGGTGCCTATGCCCTGGGTGTTATTAATAATTCCGAGCCACATCGATTAGTTGCAGCCAGAAAGGGCAGTCCCCTGGTAATAGGAATTGGAATTGGAGAATATTTTATTGCATCCGATGTTTTTGCATTACTTCCTGTCACACAGCAATTTATTTTTCTGGAAGATGGAGATATCGCCGATATAAGACGTGACAGTCTTGTTATCTATGATAAAAACTTACAGCTTGTCGATAGACCCGTAAATATTTCCGAATTAAATGCAGATGTCGCTGACAAATCCGGTTACCGGCATTACATGTTAAAAGAAATTTTCTCCCAGCCTAATGCGATTGCAGAATCTTTAGAAAACCGCATACAGGATAATCGGATTGTTGTAAGTGAATTTGGTCAGGATGCAGAAAAAGTTTTTAAGAAAACAAACACGGTAAAGATTTCTGCCTGCGGGACGAGTTACCACGCAGGTTTGATAGCTGCTTGCTGGATGGAGGAAATAGCTAATGTCCCATGTCATGTTGAAATAGCCAGTGAATATCGCTATCGAAAATCAGTTGTTTCAGACAATACGTTATTCGTTTCAATTTCGCAGTCGGGTGAAACAGCTGACACATTAGCGGCATTGCAAAAAGCGAAACAGTCAGATTATTTAAGTACGCTGGCGATATGTAATGTCGCAGAAAGTTCATTAACCCGTGAATCTGAACTTGTTTTTCTTACACATGCCGGACCGGAAATTGGTGTTGCATCAACCAAGGCCTTCACAACGCAATTGGTTAGTTTATTTATGCTGGTTATTGCGATAGCAAGATATAAAGGTTTGTCAAATGACCAAGAGGCTGAATTTGTCAAACAGCTAGAAAGTCTGCCTGGCAGGGTAAACCAGATACTTCAATACAAAGATAAGATTGAAACTATGGCAAAGGACTTTGCAGATAAACATCATGCATTATTTTTAGGCCGGGGAAGTTTTTTACCGGTAGCGATGGAAGGTGCCCTAAAGTTGAAAGAAATATCTTATATCCATGCTGAGGCTTATGCTGCAGGTGAATTAAAACATGGTCCGCTGGCATTGGTTGATGATGATATGCCGGTCGTTGCAGTCGCACCGAATAATAATTTACTGGAAAAACTAAAATCGAACCTTGAGGAGGTACATGCGCGCGGCGGCGAGCTATATATATTTGCAGATAAATCGAGTGAAGTAGAGGTCTCGGAGAATATCCATGTGCTTAAAATTAATGGTTTTTACGATTTTATGGCACCAATCCTTTACACTGTCCCTTTACAGTTATTGGCCTATTATGTAGCGGTAATTAAGGGGGCAGATATTGACCAGCCTCGAAATCTAGCCAAATCTGTCACAGTTGAGTGACAACTCTTTTACAACTATCTGAAAAAAAAGCTATTATTTATACTAGATTCCGGATTTTGGTCTGATTTCTGTCTTTTCAGGTATAGGGTTAAAACATATGACAAATAAGAATACAGAATCGTTAATTAAGGTATTAATCGTAGATGACGATGAAGATGTTCTAAATCTGCTCGAAAGTTGGCTTACCAAAGAAAAATATGATGTCAAAAGAGCTAATTCGGGGCAGCAAGCTATTAACGAGGTAAATATCTACGTTCCAGACCTGGTTGTTACCGATCTTTTTATGGATGAAATGGATGGAATGGAGTTAATGACACAACTGCATAATGATAATCCGTTATTGCCTGTCA
This sequence comes from Gammaproteobacteria bacterium, assembly GCA_028281365.1. Lineage (GTDB taxonomy): Bacteria > Pseudomonadota > Gammaproteobacteria > Eutrophobiales > Eutrophobiaceae > JANQJZ01. The sequence goes on from JANQJZ010000059.1 coordinate 10,577, forward strand.
TTATGTTAAGTGGACAAGCGCAGATCCCGGATGCAATTAAGGCCATGCACCTGGGCACATCTGCATTTCTGACTAAACCGATAGACCAGCAGGAATTCATAGACACTGTTAAAAGAATCGTTCGCGCATGTCATGACAATTCCGTCTTAAAGGAATTCTCAAAAAATATCGTATATAAAAGTAAACAAATGGCAGATATCGTCAAAATGGCCAGCCTTGTTGCTGATAATGACGTGTCAGTATTCATAACCGGTGCAACCGGTTCCGGAAAAGAAGTCATTGCCAAGGCGATTCATGATGCGAGTTCTCGTCGAGATCAACGTTTTATTGCTGTTAACTGTGGCGCCATCCCGGATCAGTTACTTGAATCGGAATTATTCGGACATGAAAAAGGTGCCTTTACCGGTGCCAATGTCAAGCATGAAGGACTGTTCCAGGCAGCTAACGCTGGCACAATATTTCTCGATGAGGTCGGTGATATGCCGCTTGCCCTGCAGGTTAAACTACTCAGGGTATTACAGGATTTTGAAGTCAGACCTGTAGGTTCAACAAAAACCTATCCAATCGATGTCCGATTAATTTCTGCAACACATAAGAACCTGGAAGAAGCAGTGGAAAAAGGCGAATTCCGTGAAGATCTTTATTATCGATTAAAAGTCGTACCCTTGAATATTCCAAACTTGATCGATCGACCTGACGATGTACCCGCACTGGCTGATCATTTTCTTGCTGAGTTTGCCAGGAATAACAAGCAGGAACAAAAACGGTTTTCACCGGATGCGATGAAGTATCTTGTTTCCATGCCCTGGCCCGGCAATGTCAGGCAATTAATCAATGTTATCGATTTGTGTGCAACTATATGTAGAAATAAAAGTATTCCCTTGAATTTGGTAAAAAAAGCAGTTCATGATGAACCAATGAATATGCAAACACTTAAAGAGGCAAAAAGGGAATTTGAGAAAAATTATTTATTAAGTGTTTTACGTATTACACATGGACATGTTGCCAATGCTGCCAAGGTTGCAGGGAGAAATCGCACCGAATTTTACAAATTATTAAATCAATATAATATTGAGCCGGCTGCATTTCGTGACAAAAAAAAACCATTAGCTAAAGAATCGACCTAATCATTCATACTTATGTCAGGCGAAAAAATAATAATTCAAGTTGATGCTGACCTTGAAGATTTGATCCCCGGTTTTCTGGAAAATCGTAATACTGATATTGAAACGTTACGTACAGAGCTGGAAAACAGTCAATACGAAAATCTACGGTCAATCGGACATAGTATAAAAGGTGTTGGCGGCGGCTATGGATTTGATTTGATGTCTCAGATAGGTGCGGAGATCGAATCAGCAGCAAAGGAAAATAATGGGGACTTGATTAGAGAAAAAATTGAACAGCTCGATGATTATCTTAAACGAGTCGATATTGAATATATTTAGATACATCACAAGAGTTGTAGTTAATTAAAAGGGCTTTATTTTGAAAAGCGATGATGTTCAGCCGATTTCAACCAGGTCTACCTACGTAATTACTTTTTTACTTGGCTTTGCATTTACCGTTACGTTGCTGCAGAGCACATGGAAAACTGCTATTGAACGGAAACAAAAAGATTTCCATTTTGAAATATTATCAATTCAACAATCTGTTGCCAGTAACGTTTTAGCAGGAAATGATGTTACTAATAACGTTGCCGCGTTTATTTCGTCTAATGTTGATGTTACTGCAGATCAATTTAATGCATTTTGCAGGGATGTACTCGAAAGAAATGAACATATTGAAGCAATAAACTATTATTCATTTACCGGTGATGATTGGGTAAATGAATTTCGTTTAGTGTATGAAACTAATCGTGATAAAACGAGAATTGAAATCGGTTATGATATTTATTCCAATAAAAAATATACCGATGCAGTCGACACTTCAGTTGAAACAAAATCGGTTGTTCCGGCACCGCCAGATGTAGACAATGATCCTGACAGGAAGTATTGGTTGTTTAAAGCAATCTATAGCCAGGACAATTCTTCTTCTATCAAACAAAAGAAATATGATGGCGTCGTAAAAGGTGTAGTGTCAGTATTAGTATCACCGACAAAATTATTAGGAGAACAGGGCGCTAATAGTAGTTTAACTATTACAATGTTTAGTGATACATCTAATTTATATGGTCGACAATTATTGTATTACAACGATCCTAGTACGATAGAAGTTGATAAACCATGGAAGGTTGAAACATTGAGAGAAGAAAAGCTGATTCAGCTTCCTCCATATTCAATCAAGATAATAATTGAAAAAAACCTTTATTTTTCAGATCTCGAATACCATTTATTGTTTGTTGCCGTATTAATTAGTGTTGGCATATTGATGATGTTGTATGGATTGGTTCGTGCAAGGATCAAATATGAAGGAGAATTAAAAAGCAGAAATGCTGTTATTGAACAAAAGGTTGAAGAACAGACCCATGAACTTGCAATAGCCAGGGATGAGGCTCTTGAAGCGGCCAGATTAAAATCTGAATTTCTTGCCAGTATGAGTCATGAAATCAGAACACCGCTGAATGCAATTATTGGCATGAGCGATCTGATGTCAGAGACAAGTCTAAGCAAGGAGCAAGGTCGTTATGTTAGCGTATTCAGGAAAGCCGGGGATGCATTACTAAGTTTAGTTAACGACATTCTTGACTTGTCCAAGATTGAAGCGAATCAACTTGTGCTTGAAGATATCCCGTTTAATGCCAGTGAATTGATAGAAGAGGTGGCAGAAATTTATGCGTTAAAGGCGGCTGATAAAGATATTGAAATAATTACTCATATAGCGACAAATATAAATACATATCGAATCGGTGATCCTGGAAGATTAAAACAGATTATGCTCAATTTAATCAGTAATGCGTTGAAATTTACAGAAGAGGGCGAAATAGTTGTTCAACTATATTCAGATGACAAGCAGGAACAGGATTATTTAACTATTTCAGTCAGCGATACCGGGATTGGTATTTCACAGGATAAGCTGAAAAGTATATTTGCCAGTTTTACCCAGGCGGATGCATCAACAACAAGAAAGTATGGGGGCACTGGATTAGGCTTAACCATATCGAAAAGTTTGACTGAAATGATGGGAGGAAATATCCGGGTTGAGAGTGAAGAATATCACGGCAGTAAATTTTATATTGAAGTCAAATTACCTGAACAGGAACAAAGGTCAATTTTTGAGCCGCTCTATAAAGATAAAAATATCGTTATTATCGATGGACGAAAAAGTAATTGTACAAGTCTACAGGAACAACTATCAGCATACGGTGCAAATTGTTTCCTGGCGAACACTATGGATGAGGCAATACGGATCTTAAAAGATGATACAAAATATGATGTTTATATCATTGACAGCGAGATCCTTTTCAGGGATGGAAAAATTGAACAGGAAATCTCAAGTCTAATCCAGGCTGAAAAGATAGTGTTGAGTGTCAATCCCAAGGATATTAGTGAATATTCTAAATTGGCCAAAGCTAATCATATTAATAGGACATTGATTAAACCGATTAAGCGGAAAGAAATGCTACACGACGTCAATGGCATATTAAACCCGTCTAGGGTTAAAGAGAATGAACATAATGAAACATATAGCGACGTTAATGAAGCGGAAGCAAAACATATACTGCTTGTGGAAGATAATCCTGATAACAGGATGCTAATAAAGGCGTATTTAAAAAAGACAGCCCATACATTGGATGAAGCTGAAAATGGCGAAATAGCCGTGGAAATGTATAAGCAAAATAATTATGACCTGGTGCTTATGGATGTACAAATGCCCGTTATGGATGGTCATGAAGCAACTCGATTAATTCGGGACTGGGAAACAGAGCAAAATAAGGAACGTGTTACGATTATTTCATTAACAGCACATGCGATTCGTGAAGAAATAGATAAATGTATGGCTGCTGGCTGTGACAAACATATTAGTAAACCGGTTAAGAAGGCGACATTACTGCAAACTATTAGTGAAACTGTATAGTTGAACAAGGAATGTCTATTCGTCGTAGGCTGGCGACGATTTTGACAAAACCTGGCAAGATGTTTAGCTGATAATCTACTTTAATTTTGTTTTGTATGAATATTTCATACTTACCTTAAACTCTTGTTATTCAATAATAAATTTTAGCATAGGGGTATAAAAACCAGGCTTCGATAAAATAATAAATTTTTATGGCATATCGATTGCGATGACTTGTTTGTACGGTTTAGAGAGACATCGCATGATAAAAATATTTGGATTTCGATTTACACCATTTTTCCTTTTTATTTTGAGTCTGGAATGTCTGGCCCTGCTGGTTTCTATCTACCTGGGGATATTACTCTATAAGGGTGAGGTATTTAGTGTCTCGGATGCTTTAGTAGATAGAACGTTCACTATCGCCATTTTTCTGGTAGTTCTATTAATGATATTAATGCCTGTTTTTAATATTCAATTGGAGATTATCCATAAAGTAAAAAAATCAGTATATGAATACTTACCGGGCGTAGTAGTTTCTTTATTAATTATGTCACTTATAGTTTTATCCAATCTGGAGAAGCTGGATGCAAAAATGTTGTTTCTATCAGCAGTGTTAAGCGCCTGTGCAGGATCGATAATAAATAATTTTGGCCTGATAGGCAGATATTGGCGATTGCTGGTCCGGGCTGGAGTGAATTAAAAACAGGAATGTAAGTTGGAAGTAAACAGATTATTAAACGATAAGTCTGGAAAGCGATTTAAATTCCGGGTGAGATGCATCTTTTAACCATTCGAACAGTACAGATTCAGTATTAATAATTTTTATACCCGCCTGGTTCATTCTCATGATTGCTGACTCATAATTGGTTAGTTTACGTGAAGCAATAGCGTCAGCGACAACAAATACATTGTATCCTTCATTAAACAGATCAAAAGCGGTCTGTAATACACAAATATGGGCTTCTATACCGACAAGAATTACCTGGCTTATATTTAATCCTGCCAATTGTTCTTTAAAACCATCAGCTTGCAGACAGGAAAAACAGGTCTTCTCTATATAGATTGATGAGTCTGTCAGTTCATTCTTTATACTCTCTTCCACTTGCCCTAGTCCCTTTGGATATTGTGCCGAGGCCATGACAGGAATGCCTAGTTGTTTTGCAGCGGTTAATAAAATAGAAGTATTACACCTTAAACGTTCAACAACCTTGTCAGGCATAGCTTGTGTTAATTTTTCCTGTATATCTATAACAATAAAGCAGGATTCTTCGACATTACAAAGAAATTTGGAATTGGCAGATTTGGACATTACTTCGTTAACCATGTGTTAATTAAATTAATATCTTCTATGGAAAGTGTTCCTGTTGCCTGTTTAAGTCGTAACGTATCGAGAATATATTCATATCTGGCCTGACTATAATCTCGTCGTGCCTCAGAGGTAGCACGTTGTGACGCAACAACATCAACAGACGTTCGGGTACCGACTTCAAAACCGGCCTCAGTTGCTTCCAGTGCAGTTTCACTGGATATGACAGCCTGATTTAATGCCTTGACCTGACTAATACCGGATATAACGCCTAAGTAGGCTTCTCGTGTCAGACGTTGAGCTGAACGACGTGCCTGTTCGAGTGAATGCATCGTGATATTATAATTTTCATGTGCTTCCCGTGTTTGGGAACTAACTAATCCTCCAGAGTAGATCGGTATATTTAATTCGATTCCGAAAGTTGTCGTATGTGTTTTTGTTGCACCAAAACGTCCCCCGGAAGAATCGTAATCCTGAGAGGCAACAAAATCCAACGTAGGGTAATGTCCCGAAGATTGAAGATCTATTTCTTTTCGTGCTGTTTCAGTTGCATGGTTTGCCGCAATGACGCCCAGGTTTTGATCTATTGCTAGTTCTGTCCAGCTCTCAATTGTATCGGGATCGGGTTTAACCAGGGCCATGTTGTCACCCAATTCGTCAAAATTAGTGATGTAATCACCGGTTAATTCACGCATTGCTTCCTGTGCATTGTCAATTGCATTCAACGCCTGAATTTCCTGTGCAATAGCAAGGTCATAACCGGCCTGAGCCTCCTGTACGTCTGTAATAGCACTAAGACCCACTTCAAAGCGTTGTTTTGCCTGTTCAAGTTGTCGACTGAGTGATTTAACTTCAGATTTTGCAAATGCAAGATTATCGATACTGGATAACACATCAAAATAACGCTCGGAAATTCGAACGATTAAATCCTGTTGTGCTTCAGCGAGCTCTGCTTCAGCTTGTCTGATTTCACTATCTGATTGTTCCAAGGCAACAAATCGATCGCGTCTGAAAATTGGTTGAGTAAGACTCAGTGTATAACCTCTATTATTAAAGTTGACTTCTCCGGCTGAACCAAAAGCACTGGCGGAGGAGATGTCCTGGTCAAGTCGTCGAGTATCTGCAGTTAAATTTACTGCGGGTAATAATTGAGAAAAAGCTTGCGGGCGTGATTCAAGTGTTGCCCGGTATGATGCTATTTCCTGTAAATATGTCGGATCATTCTTCTCTGCAAGCGTATAGACACCAACCAGATCCGTACCGAAACAATTTACAGAGTAGAGTACTATCGGTATTAAACTTAAATACCGACTGACATTGTGAATAAAAAACATAAATTACTGCGTCCTTGAATTTTATTATCATCAGGAAGCCACTTAATGTCCGGGCTTCCAATATTATAATTATTAATATTGTGCCATAGTTGAATCAACAGTTTTAGCCCAACTGTCAACTCCACCTTCAAGATTCATAATATTATTAAAGCCGTTTTCCTTCAGGAAACTTGCCACCTGAAAACTTCGCATACCATGGTGGCAGATTACAACAGTTTCATCGTCCGGATCTAAGGTTTTGAGCATTTTATCAGTATCTGACATGCTAATATTTACTGATCCGGCAATATTACATATTTCAAATTCCCATTCCTCACGTACATCAAGCATGACGGGAGTTTGTCCCGCTTCAAGTCTGGTTTTTAATTCTTCCGCAGAGATCGATAGCATCATAACTAAAATGTAAATGATTCTTTTCGTTCTGCTCCAATTAATGCAGGTAAATCTGTTTCAAAAAGGCTTTCATGCGACCAATTGGATTCATCGGATTTTGTGATGATACGAGCATCCATGACAGGTGAATTACCAATAATGCAAAATAATCTACCACCGTTATTTAATAATTTTAAAAACCGGTTATCCATACTTGGTAAAGATGCCGTAAAAACGATCACATCATAGGTTTCTGTTTGATCCAGAAGAGAATATGCATCACAACTTTCCAGGTCGATATTATTAAGTCCATTCTTTTCAAATCTGTTTTTTGCGGTCTCTATAAAATCAGGATAAATATCAATACTTTTTACATTATCACTGGACCTGGCCAATAACGTTGTTAGATAACCGCAACCCGTTCCAATTTCTAAAACAGAGTCATCAGGTTTTAACTTCAAAGATTGCAATAACCTCGCTTCTACTTTAGGTGTCATGGTAGTCTGGTCATGGCCTATTGGTATGCGTATATCAGCAAAAGACAAGTCTTTATATGAATCAGGGATAAAGTCTTCACGATGTATTTCACCTAATAGATCCAATACATCCTGGTCGAGCACTTCCCAGGTGCGAATCTGTTGTTCAATCATGTTTAAGCGGGCCTGTTCAATATCCATATCTCTGTTCTCTATATGAATCAAATTTAGTTGTAGTTAGTGATCGTATTATATAGCATGTGATCAAGCTAGGGGCGCCCAAATGGGCTGAGATTGACCCTTGACCTGATCTGGTTAGTACCAGCGTAGGGAAGCAAGCATCTTGCCATTGGCGCTCATAATATAAATATTCACTAATGTAGAGGTCAAAATGAGCGCAATTCCTGATTCTGTCTTAAGTCAAACGGCAACCGTTGACGAGCGTATTGTTGAACCCATTCCAAATTCAAAAAAAATCTACGTAACGGGTTCTCGTCCCGATATACGTGTGCCTATGCGAGAAATTGCCTGTTCTCCGACGCAATCTCAAAAAGGCACGGAAGAAAATTTAGCTATTACAGTCTATGATACTTCTGGCCCTTATACCGATCCAGATGTATCTATTGATATACGTAAAGGGCTGTTGCCATTGAGACAGGTATGGATAGCGGAACGAAAAGATACGAATACGCTTACAGGCCCGACTTCGGAATATGGTTTACAAAGATTAAACGATCCTGAACTGGAATCATTACGCTATGCTGCACCCCCCAAGCCACGCGTTGCTAAAGTGGGTAATAATGTCAGTCAAATGCATTATGCGAAAAAAGGTATTATCACACCGGAAATGGAGTTTATTGCCATTCGTGAAAACCAGCGCTTAAACGAATACAAGGACAGCGCATTGACCCGAAGACATGCGGGCATGCCATGGCAGAGTACTTTACCTGAAGAGGTAACACCGGAATTCGTCCGGGATGAAGTTGCTGCCGGAAGAGCCATTATCCCGGCCAATATCAATCATCCTGAATCTGAACCGATGATCATTGGTCGTAACTTTTTGGTAAAGATTAATGCCAATATCGGTAATTCTGCAGTGAGTTCCTCAATTGAGGAAGAAGTTGAAAAGATGACCTGGGCAATACGTTGTGGTGCAGATACCGTTATGGATTTGTCGACCGGAAAAAATATTCATGAAACCCGGGAATGGATTGTTCGTAATTCACCGGTACCGATAGGTACAGTGCCAATTTACCAGGCTTTGGAAAAAGTGAATGGCAAGGCAGAAGAACTTACTTGGGAAATGTATCGCGATACTCTTATTGAACAAGCTGAACAGGGCGTTGATTATTTTACAATACACGCAGGTGTGCGTTTGCCCTATATCCCGTTAACAGCCAGGCGAGTTACCGGCATAGTTTCTCGTGGCGGGTCAATTATGGCCAAATGGTGTCTGGCTCATCATCAGGAAAGTTTTTTATACACTCACTTTGAAGATATCTGTGAGATTATGAAGGCTTACGATGTTTCATTTTCATTAGGGGATGGACTACGGCCTGGATCGATTGCAGATGCAAATGATGAGGCTCAATTTGCAGAATTAAAAACATTGGGCGAACTAACGCAAATAGCATGGAAACATGATGTACAGGTCATGATAGAAGGTCCGGGTCATGTTCCCATGCATATGATCAAGGAAAATGTCGATCGTGAAATGGAGGAATGTTATGAAGCGCCATTTTATACTCTGGGTCCATTGACTACGGATATTGCACCCGGTTATGACCATATTACATCTGCAATTGGTGCAGCCATGATCGGTTGGTATGGTACAGCGATGTTGTGTTATGTCACACCCAAGGAACACCTTGGCTTGCCTAATAAGGAAGATGTTAAAGAAGGTATCATCACCTATAAGATAGCCGCTCATGCAGCTGATCTGGCTAAAGGTCATCCCGCTGCGCAATTAAGGGACAATGCCTTATCGAAGGCACGCTTTGAATTTCGTTGGAAAGATCAATTTAATCTGGGACTTGATCCGGAACGTGCGCGTGACTTCCACGATGAAACCTTGCCTAAAGAAGGGCATAAAGTTGCTCATTTCTGTTCTATGTGCGGACCAAATTTTTGTTCAATGAAAATTACCCAGGATGTCAGGGACTATGCTGAACAACAAGGATTGCATAACATGGATGAAGCAATTGAAAAAGGTATGGAAGAAATGTCAGAAGAATTTATGCAGAAAGGTGGAGACCTTTACAATAAGATCTGATAAAAAATCTGATAACAATAGGTCTTTTTAAATGGAACTCGATCAACTTATCGAGCAAACAGCTGAACCGGATGTTACTTCAAATCGTTTGCAAACATTACTTGATAATGAGCAGGCTGCTCGAATTATTAATTCTTTTACCGATGAAAAGAAGGCTGGATTAATTAAGGTAATCGGCGTTTCCCGGTTTTTATATCATTTCCTGAATAAGGAACCGGATTCATTACAGCTTATTGGAACGCCTTTCCAAGATACAATAGACAAACAAATTTTAGATGTCAGGGATTTAAGACAATATAAATATCGTTCGTTATTACAAATTGCATGGATGGATATATGTAATATATGTCCCTACGAAACAATTCTACATAGTCTAAGCAGTCTGGCTGATTCAATATTAATAGTTGCAAATCGACTTGTTACAAAGCCATCCAAAGATTTTATTCCGGATAATGATATTGCCATTATGGCATTGGGTAAACTGGGCGCGAATGAATTAAATTTCAGTTCCGATGTTGACCTGATGTTTATTCTTGGTAGTGATGATGACAATAAGCAATCTGACAGACATGAATATTATACTCAACACATTCGTCAATTTTGTCGTCTGTTAACAGAAAACAGTGAAGATGGATTTTTATATCGTGTTGATCTCAATCTAAGACCTTGGGGAAGGAGCGCGCCGTTAATTTTTTCTATTGATGATTATGAGGAATATTACCAGGCATCCAAGGAAGCCTGGGAGCGTATTGCCTGGTTACGTGGTCGTTTTGTTGCCGGATCTGTAGATATAGGCAATGAAATTATAAAAAAATTAATCCCGTTTGTATTTCATAAGACATTAAGCGCCGGGGATGTCGAACGATTCCTGAAAATAAAAAGTGATATGTTAGAGCAACGTGAAAAGGAAGGTCATTGGAATATTAAATTGGGTGAGGGTGGTATCAGGGATATTGAATTCTTTATTCACATGTTACAAATCGTAAATGGCGCGTATCATCCATCATTACGTACTACCAATACGCTTGGATTGTTAACCCAGTTTGTCAATCTGGGCTTTATCAAACAGGAAGAACAAAAAGAATTAAAAGATAGTTATTTATTTTTACGTAAACTCGAAAATCGTCTGCAAATGATAGATGAACAACAAACACATCAACTGCCACATGATAAAGATAGATTAAAACAAGTCGCCAGGATAATGGGATATGAAAACAGGAATATCGATGATGCTTATGCCGATTTCAATGATGATCTGATTTTGTATCAACAGGTGGCCAGAAAATATTTTGAAACCTTGTTAACTGAAAACACGGAATACTCATGAGTCAAACCATGACTTTGGAAGAAACACTCATAAGAGTCTGGCATAAGGATGCTGCAAGCAACAGTCTTGAACGTTGGCAAGAGCTTGCACAACAGGAGAACTGGAATATCTCCGATGACGTGTTATCTCGTATGACAATGGTATTCGGTGCCAGTTGGTACTTCACTCGATTCTGTTTTTTCCGGGGTAGCAGGATTTTGCCCCTGTTTGCAGTAGAAAATTTATCAATTACCTCCATCGAATCATCCCTGCAAGTATTGGAAAAATTCACTACGGAGTCTTCACTGGACGAAGCAGTAGAAAAATTAAGAATCAAAAAAAACGAAATTATGTTATCGATCCTGATTTTACAACTATCCAATGTTATCAAACAGGAGCAGGCAGAAGAATTATTAACAAAACTTGCAGATGCTGTACTTATTGTCATGCATCATTTGTTTGGGCTGGATCAACTCGAAGATATTAAGTGTATTGTGCTCGGCATGGGACGATTTGCCGGTTATGAAATGAACTATGGTTCAGATCTGGATTTAATATTTATTGAAAAAATCAGCAAATCGAATAGTGATGCACATATTGGTAATAAGGTCAGAAAAATGTTGCGCTACATCTCAACTATGGATCCTTCAGGCGCACTATATGAGATCGATATGCGACTCAGGCCACATGGAAGTTCGGGCGTACTGGTTACGCCATTACAAAGCTTTCTCAAATTTCATCGAGATGATCGTGAGATATGGGAACGTCAGATGATGACACGTTGCCGGGTAATCGTGGGTGATAAAGCTTTATCTACACAGATTAAACAGGAAGTTTTAAATGATATTTATAATAAATATGAAACGTCATATCTGGCAAAAGAGATTATGAAGGTACGTTTACTGGTGGAACAGGAATTAGCAGGGGGAATGGATAAAATAGAATTAAAGCGTGGTAAGGGTGGAGTAATGGATATAGATTTTCTAAGCCACTTTTTGCAACTGGCTTATGGTTCTGAACACACTCAACTACAGAACGCAAGCACAAGGACAGTGTTGAAAGAATCAGCGAGTTTGAATTTAATAAATGAAAAAGCAGCAACGCTATTACTCAATGCCTATGATTTTTATAAAAAGAGTGAAGCTGCTTTACGGGTGTTTGATATGAAGTCAATCAGCAAGGTTGATAAAGACATGAAATCTCTATTACCTTTGGCAAGAGCAACAGGATTTATTGATGAAGATGCTGATAAGGCAATTTCACAATATCAGGATAAATTATTTCAATATCGTGAAGAAGTACGTCAGTTATTTAATTCAGTTATTGAAGACTCGATCTAGTTTTAAATATCAATTGAACAATTACAATACTGAACAATGCGATTAAAAAGCCGGGTACTAATTCATACAACTGGAAAACCGGATGTTGTGAATCAATATTTTTCCAGATTATCACTGTTAGACCACCAGTAATCATGCCTGTGATGGCAGAACTTTTTTCCATATCTTTCCAGAATAGTGATAAAAGTATGACAGGTCCGAACGTTGCCCCAAAACCTGCCCAGGCATAAGCAACAAGGTCAAGCACATTACTATTTGCCTGCAGTGCCAGGACCAATGCAAACAAGGTAATAATGATTACAGTCGCCCTGCCTATCGTTACCAAACTTGAATCAGCAACTTTATTTTTATTGAACAACTTGTAAATATCTTCTGTTAAGGCCGATGAAGCAACCAGTAATTGCGAGTCGGCTGTGCTCATGATCGCTGCGAGAATAGCGGCCAGGCAAATACCGGCAGGCAAGGGGTGTAATAACAGGTTTAATAATTCTATAAAAACTTTTTCGCTATCCCCACCTTGTAATTGACCGTCTAATAAAATGATGCCGGCAAAACCAATCAACAGTGCAGTAACTAACGTAAGAAATGTCCAGCCAAGGGCAATATTTCTGGCTGCAGGTATATTATCGGCTGACTTTATTGCCATAAAACGTATCAAAATATGTGGTTGACCAAAATAACCGAGCCCCCAGCCCAGCAAAGAAATAATTCCTAATACACCTAATGCCTCAGCAGAGATGCTGGTAAAAGCATTGGTTAACTCAGGATTAGCCGTAGTCATTGAAGCAAATAAAACATCAAGGCCTTGCACGTTATACACCGATAAAATTGCGACATAACTTAATGCCAGTGCCATCAATAAACCTTGTATCAAGTCAGTCCAGGAGACAGCAAAAAAACCGCCAAGACAGGTATAGATCAGTATGGTGAAAGCGCCAATACATACAGCCCATGTATAAGACAAACCGAAAACGGATTCGAATAATTTACCTCCGGCAACGAGCCCGGAACTGGTGTAAAACAGATAAAACAATAAAATAAATATTGCAGAGATAATACGTAAAGCATGACTATTATCGTTAAAACGGTATTCCAGATATTCCGGCAAGGTCAGGGCATTGTTTAATCTTTCTGAATCAATTCGCAAACGAGGTGCAACCCAGAACCAGTTTAGGCAGGTACCAATAAACAAACCAATAGCGATCCAGATTGCTTCCATTCCAGCCAAATAGGCATAACCCGGTAAACCTAATAGTAACCAACCGCTCATATCTGATGCGCCGGCACTAATTGCTGTTGTCCAGTTCCCGAGCTTTCTGCCGCCTAATATGTAATCGGAAAAATCATGTGTACTGCGCCAGGCTTTCCAGCCGATATAAAAGATCAATAACAGGTAGGCAATAAATGCTGAAAAGATTATGGCATGTTCAGTCATTATTTATATTGAGTCATGACAAGGAAAAAATTTTTCTATTGGTATATATTGGGTAATTATTTTTTTACAGTAATCGAGCATGTCATTACGAAGTTCAGCAGGATAACTTATCATGTTTTCCTGTTCCGATAACGGCGATGATAACAGTTTTTCATCCGGATAAAGTTTTTCAAGTTTTCGAAAGTAATCTTTTGGTAATCGAAAGCTGCCGAGGCTGACTGAATGAGTTGATTCAGGATCAAGGTTTGTAAAAACAGTTTTAAATAAAGCCTCGTATTCGACGTCATAGTCTTTGGTGTAAATCAACGGATCAAATCGTAGTCCAATCTGCCAACCTGCTTGCTGGAGATCTAAAATAGCCTGTATTCGTTTTTCGACAGAAGGCGTTTTATGCTCCAGCGCACTGGCGATCCTGTCAGGTGTAAAGCTAAAAGCAATAATGCAGTTTTGAATCGGCTTTCTTTTTAATAATGATCGAATCTGTGTGCTTTTGGTGCGCAATTCCAGCAAGGCATGTTTGTTTTTTTCAAAGAAGGGTAAAAATTCACTGGTAAAGTCAGTCACTGGATCAAGAGCCAGGCTATCACAATCGTAACCGGAAAATATGTGAACAGCCTGGCCCTTATGCTGATTAGTAACTGATTGTAATTCTTCAAGAAAGTCCTCGTAATTTACGAATAAAACATAATGAGCAGATTGAAACATACCTTGCAGGAAACAATAACGGCAGTCATATAAGCAATTCAGCATATGCGAGAAATAATAATTATGTTCCGCGCCAATACCGTATTGTTTTGGTGTAGGTAAAATGAACCCTTTATGTTTTCTGGCAAGAATTAATGCCGGTTGTTTTTTTTGTAAACGAAAGTTTTGTGATTTTCGATTAAATATCTCACCATAGCGTTTGCAAGTAATTTTATCTGCATCGGGAAAACGTTCGAGGATCTTGAATGTACGCGGATGAGTAGCAACTTCTTCCTCAATGTATATGGTACTAATCATAGATGACAAACCCGGTCTCATTTATGGTGGTTTGTAAATGACGCAAAACACTTTTGCCAGAAGTTAATTTATTCGCAGATTTTATGACGTCTTTATCAGGCAACCGCTTGGACCACTGTCTTAATAAGCGTTCTAATTGTATTCTTTCAGTTGCAGTAAAGTGCCATTTATCTATAAAAGCCTGGTAACATGATGGTGCTCGACTAATAGAATACAATTCATTAGATAAGACTTTCAGTTTATCAATAATGCCGGTGATTACATCAAGATTTTTAATAAGCAGATCTTTGACCATTGTTTTATTGATATATTCAGTGGGCTGTTGATCATTATCCGAAACTATCTTGAGGCAATGGATCAACTCGCTGGTTCCAAGTCTTGTTGCAATTGAATAAAAACCGGCTGCCTCCATATCATATAACGCCTGCTCATAATCTGTTGAAGGTTCACTTACGGTGATTAATGCTTCAGTTTTACACGATGGTTGAAACAAGATCTGTGGATACCAACATGATAAATCCTTGTTATCTGTAATCTTGTTTACCAAACAGACTTCACCAATAGCCATTGACTTATGTCCAGCAACCCCGACATTTAACCAGACATCACTAGCAGAAGTTTCCAGATTGGCATGATGATAGGTAACAGCAGAAGCAGCGTTGAGTTTCCCGATACCGGTAATGGTTAAAGTGACCTGTTTGTCTTCAGATTGAAATATTCGGAATAGATCAAATTGTCTTAGTTCGGATAATTGGTACTGATTTATAAGTGGTTCAGCCTCACAATAGAGGGCACAAAACAGATTTATCATACTGATTATTTCAATTGTTCAGCTTTCGAAACGCATTCGTCGATGAAAGTCTGCCAGGTTTCATCCGGTTGCCAGATAGCAAGCATGTCCTGTTTGGCAGTTTCATCATCTTTTCCCTGTTTGATGACCCGGTATAAATAAACAAAACTTGAAACTCGCCAGTTGTAGGCACAATGGACGAGAGTGTTTTTATCATTATGCTCATCCATTGCTTTAAAGAATAATTCCAGATCAGCAATATCCGGTTTCTTAAAATCCACAGGAATATGAATATAGTGCATCTCGTTTTCCTGCACGACTTGTGCTTCATTGATTATCGCATTGGGAGAATCAGCCCGTGCAAGATTAATAACAATTTCAATACCGGAATCCTTGATCATTTTAAAATCTGCTTCAGTCGGCTGGGCTGCGGTGTGCAGCGTTTTGGAAATCTGACGATAATTTTTAATCTTATCAAGCATGTGATCTAGCTATATTTTGATAACAGCGATTCAAATTGTTGACTGTATTCACTAGTACCATGTTTTTCTGAACCTTTAAGAAAGATAACTATTTTATCAAGCATCATTGTTATAGCAGCCTGTCGATTGTCTTCATTCAACTCATTTGACTCGATACTTTTTTGCAAAGCAAGTATACGAAATCGATCCATACCCCAATGTTGACGTGACAACTGGTCATTATGTCCTCCGTATTTATTAGTTAAAGCTTTATCAATAAATAAAACCGGATATTTACAACAAATACGGAGCCACATGTCATAATCTTCACAAGCCGGCAAGTTTTCATCAAACAAACCGACATCATCAAAGACTGTTTTATGAATCATAACAGAAGAAGGTGAAATTGCGCATAAAGGCAGGCAATGTTGGTAAATAAAACCACCGCGTTTTTCATGTTTTTTCCCCTGGTTTAATAGCGCACCATCGCGGTACCAGGTTTCATTGGTATGACAGATTAAATAATCCGGTTCTTTAGTAAGTGCCTCTATTTGTTGTTGAAGTTTATCTGTTTCCCAACTGTCATCAGAGTCAAGCAAACAAATCCAGTCATATTTTGAAGTTTTAATGCCGTTATTTCTTGCAGCACTCACCCCTTGATTATCTTGTTGAATAAATACGATTTGTGGATATTGATCTTTTATTAATTGTCGTGTGTTGTCAGTCGACCCATCATCTACAACGATAATTTCATCAGCCTGGTGTGATTGGGCTAATACAGAATCTATCGCCCTGGGTAATAATGTTGCACGGTTAAATGATGGAATAACAACTGAGATATTAAACATGCCAAAGTATAATGATTACAGTTAAAATAGCGCGCTCACAATAAACGACTTAATGAATAAATGGAACGTCTTAAAGATAAAGTAGCTGTGATAACCGGTGCTAGTAGTGGTATTGGTCGGAGAATAGCAGAAGCATTTGCTCATGAAGGCGCGAGAGTTGTCGTAAATTATTTAAAGTCCAGGGACAGTGCAGAAGCTGTTGTCGAGAGTATTAGCAAAAAGGGTGGTAAGGCGGTCGCTATACAGGCGGACATGGGTAAAAAAGAGGACATAGCTCAACTTATTCAATCCACAATTTCTGAATTTGGTCAGATCGATATCTGGGTCAATAATGCCGGTGCCGATATTCTTACGGGTAGCGGAGCTGAAGCAGACTTAACAGAAAAGCTGGAGCACCTGGTAGAAGTCGATCTAAAAGGCACTATGAATGCCTGTTGGTCGATTACACCGATCATGCAAGAACAGGGTAAAGGTGTAATCATTAATATGGGTTGGGATTTATCAATACATGGTTTTGAAGGTAGTAATCCGCAAATCTTTGCCGCTAGCAAGGCAGGCGTATTAGGTTTTACTCGTTCACTTGCAAAATCAGTCGGTCCTGAGATTCGTGTCAATATGGTTGCACCAGGCTGGATAGAAACAGCCTTTGCCGATGAACATATGAGTGATGATTATTATCAGGCGCGTATCAGCGAAATTCCTTTGGGTCGTTTTGGTAAACCGGAAGATGTAGCAACAGCAGCCGTATTTTTAGCATCTGACGACGCAGCGTATATTACCGGTGAAGCAATCAAGATAAATGGAGGACTTGTTTAATCAAATGTCAGAAGAATCAAAACAACAGGGTTTAAAAGTACGTACCGAGGTCATGGGTGAAGAGTTTGTTAACCGTGCCATGAACAATACAACAGAATTGACCGAACCGTTACAAGATTGGATCAATGAGCATGCCTGGGGATCAACCTGGCAACGCGAAGAATTACCCAGACAAACACGTTCATTAATTACGATTGCCATGCTAACAGCATTAAAAGCACCAACAGAATTAAAAGGACATGTCCGTGGTGCATTAAATAATGGTTGTACTGTTGAAGAAATAAGAGAAGTATTATTACATTCGCTTGTTTATTGCGGTGCCCCGGCAGCACAGGAAGCGTTCCGTACCGCGAAAGAAGTGATTGAAGAATGGCAAAATAATAAGTAATGTGATTTTAGTTAACAATCCAGAGCGGACATACGAATCTCAGTTAATAATTTTATTCTGTCACCGGAATTACATTCAGAATGTCCGGGAACGATAAATTAATTACTGTCCCAGTTAATACACTAAATAAAATGAAAAATAACAATGCTTTTGAATTTCTTCATGGATTGGAGATTTTCCTAAATTCATGTGTTCCTGAGCCTGGTGATATGGCAGAGAAAATAATGAATATTGTTAAGCAATCAAAGGAAAACGAAGATGTTCATAAACGGTTTCCAGAAGGTGCACTCTTAAATGAATATGTTACGCCAAATATTCATAGATACCTTACCGAGAAAACTGGATTAACCCAAGAACAAGCATGTAAAGCGTTGTTGTCGGAATCTTTTAGAAATTTGTCTGGTATTGCCAGTGCTTCGCCAGCCAGGTTAGAAGCACATCCATTTCAAAAAATAGTAGGTGCTAAGGCCAAAGATATTATGGCCACATGGCGTGGCGAAACTAAAACCCAGCCTATTACCAGAAGTTGCCCTGATATTGCATTAAGAAAACCCAGTCCTCACACTGTCTTATTCGAAGGAAAGTATTTTCCAGAGGGGGGAGAAAGTGTTGCCGAAACTGAGTTAATTAAAGATTTATACCAGGCGTTTTTTTATTTGGGGCTCGCCAGGCTTCCTGAAACTAAAACTCATCCAGCTTGGGAGTATAATTATTCTTGTTTAATTGCGTATGACGCTTCAAAAAAATCAAGCTTGAAAAGATCATGGCTTGCTTTAGATTCTTCTGTAAAAAAAGCATTTTGGAACGGAGCTAACATATACGTAATGATATTATCGGGTAGCTAGACAAGCGTAGCTATAAATCATTTAACGTTCGCATTCTGGTCGAATACCGACATCAGTAATGAATCAATGAATGCACATTATATTTCGATAGTTTTTCCCTGCCTTTAAGAAAATCAAGTTCTACCACAAATGCACAGGCAACAACTTCGGCATCGAGCTTTTCAATCAGTTCACAACTGGCAGCAGCAGTACCGCCTGTTGCAATAAGGTCATCTACTAACAGGACACGATCACCTTTTTCCAGGGCATCGATATGAACTTCCAATGACGCTGATCCATATTCCAGGTCATAAGAGAGCGTTTCAACGTCATAGGGTAGTTTTCCGGGTTTACGTAAGGGAATAAATCCAATACCCAGTTCCCATGCGGCCAGGCTACCAAAGATAAATCCACGTGCCTCCATGCCTGCGATTGCCGTGATCTCTTCTCCAAGAAACGGGTGCAGCAAACCATGTACCGCCAGTCTTAACATGGCCGGTTGTTTTACCAACGGTGTAATGTCCTTGAATTGTATCCCCGGTTCAGGAAAGTCAGGAATATTACGTATATGTGCCTTTAAACGTTCCATTTAATATCTCCAGATAGGTTATAATTTTTATCGAATAATACTGCATCTAATCGTCAAGGGGGGAATGTATGTGCGCAATATTAAAACAATATGGTCCATTAATTGGACGTATTTTATTATCAGCTATCTTCATCCTGGCCGGGTTTAATAAAATCACAGGATTTGAAAGTACAGCTGGCTACATGGCCAGTAAAGGATTACCGATGGCGGAAGTATTGCTGGTGTTAACTATAATCATCGAGCTTGGTGGCGGTTTGATGATCCTGGTTGGTTGGCAAGCACGTTGGGCTGCAATGGTTATCTTTTTATTCTTAATCCCGGTAACGTTTGTTTTTCATCCATTCTGGTCTTTCGAAGGGCAGGAAGCGGTGACGCAGTATCATAAATTCATGAAGAACCTGGCTATCATGGGCGGTTTTGTATATGTCATGGTGTATGGTGCAGGACCGTTAAGCTTACAGAAGGAGTCTTCAGAAAGTTGAATTGATGCAATCATTCAGCGCTATCTATGAAAAAGCATTAAATAGATGTGGTGGTGTCGAGGGATTGGAAGAAATACTGCCCAAACCCCGCACCACCAAAGAATTAAAACAACTCTCTGATGCGTATTGTTTGTCGAACATGTCCAGGCGTATCTTTCAGGCGGGACTAAACCGCAAGGTCATCGATAATAAGTGGCCGGCTTTTGAAGAAGTGTTCCATAAATTTGATATTGATTTTAATCGTTTGTTAAGTGATGAGAACCTGGAACAGTTGATGGAAGAAAAACGGATCGTTCGACATTGGCGCAAGATACAAAGTGTTCGACATAATGCACAGGCCATTCATGAATTTAATCAGGAGCAGGGTGGTTTTGTAAAAACCATAGCCGAATGGCCGTCAGATAATATTGTTGAATTATGGCATGTTCTGAAAAAACAGTTTAAACAACTCGGTGGTAGATCAGGACCGTACTTTTTACGCCGTATTAAAAAGGATACCTTTTTATTAACGCAGGATGTTATTAAGGCCCTAATGCATTGGCGGGTGATTACAGAAGTACCAAAAAATAAGAAGCAGATACAGCAAGTACAACACTATATGAATGAATATCATCAGGATAGCCAACGACCTTTTAGTCAGATCAGTATGATATTGGCTCGCTCAGTAGATTAATAAAATGGGACGTTGGCGGCCCCCAACACCGAAATCATCGCCGTATATTACGCCTGCAGGTTATAAAATGCTGGAAGATGAAAGTGCTGCATTGTGGGAAAAACGTAACGAGGTGGCAAAAGCATTAGCTGTAGCAGCGGCTGAAGGCGATCGTTCGGAGAATGCTGAATATATCTATCGTAAAAAACAATTACGTGAAATAGATTCCCGTATCACATATTTACAACAACGAATGCCAAAATTAACAGTAGTGAAAGAGGTTCAGGACAAACAGCGTGTATTTTTCAGTGCATGGGTCACTATTGAAGATGATGATGGCGAAGAATCACGTCATCGTATAGTTGGTGCAGATGAATTTGATCAGCATGAACATTATATAACCGTTGATTCACCTTTGGCGAAATCTTTATTAGGAAAAACCCTGGACGATGAGATTAGTATTGAATTGAAAGGAACCAAACGTAATTTAATCATTACTAATATTGAATATGAAGAATAGAAAGGTATGTTTATATTACAACGATTATTACTCCTGTTTTTTTTGCTGCCAAGTTCAACCCTTATTACTGCGATTGAAAATGTACTTTAGTTCTTGTCAGGAGTGTCGTGTTTAACTAGATTAGTTATTTTTCCCATTAAACCGGTCTTTTTATCTTCTTCGCTTTTTTCGGCTTCTACTAACTTGGCTAAATTAATGTAGTCTATTTTGCCGGTTCCTAATATAGGTACTTGCTCAACGATTTTAATTTTCGCAGGAATAGCTAATTCACTAAACTGATGTTCGCGTGCAGTTTGCTGTAATTCTTTTCTTTCAGCATTTGCTTTTTCAGTCACTAATATAATTTTTTCACCTTTACGATCGTCATGTACTGCAACGGCAGCATGAATAATATTAGGCCAGGTTAACGTGGCTAGTTCCTCAACAGAGGTAAGCGATACCATCTCACCACCTATCTTGGCAAATCGTTTGGCGCGTCCCAATATGGTAATGAATCCCTCATCATCAATATCGGCGATATCTCCGGTGTCATACCAACCAGGGCCACGTTCCGTAGAAGGAGGTTGTAGTTGTCCAGGTTTATCATGTAATAGATAGCCTTGCATGATATTAGGTCCTTTAACGATCAAGTGGCCGCCTCGTTCAATACCATCAACCGGTTTAATATAACATTCCATCTCCGACACAAGACGACCTACTGTACCGAATTTGTTCAGCATTTTACTATTTACTGAAATCACGGGACTGGTTTCAGTGACACCATAACCTTGCAAAATTCTCAAACCAAATTTTTCCATCCATAATTGCATGGTGTCGGCATGTAATTTTTCAGCACCGGCAACAACATATTCCAACGAATTGAAATCAAACGGGTGAGCATGACGCGCATAACCTTTAAAAAAGGTATTAGTTCCAAAAAGAATTGTCGCACCAAGTTCATAAATCAATTCAGGAATAATTCGGTAATGAAGTGGTGTTGGGTATAAAAATGTTTTTCCACCACCAAATAGTGGCATCAGGAAACCGGCGTTTAAGCCGAATGAGTGAAACAAGGGTAAACAGCAAAAAACAATATCGTTTGAACCAAAATTAATATGACAACGAACCTGGGTAAAGTTTGCCAATAAATTACTGTGTGATAATACAACTCCCTTTGGATGACCCTCTGAACCGGATGTGAATAAGATTACTGCCGGGCTATCCGGGTTCATATTCACTTTTTGTTTATTGTAGTGCTTTGCCGGATTTTTACTCTTGTAAAGTGCAGCCAGTTTAGTTATTAGTTTGATCTGGTTTCTTAAATCTTCAAGATAAACCACAGTAAAGTTCTGTTCGAGCTCATCTGCCACGAGTTCAAGTTTGGCATTTTCAATAAACTTTCTTGATGTATAAATGATTTTAATTCGTGCTGTTTCACAGGCACGTTTAATGCCGAGTGCTCCAGCAGTAAAATTCAACATTGCAGGAACACGTCCAATAAATTGTAATGCAAAAAACACTAATGGTAAGGTATTGACATTAGGTAGAAGTATTCCAACATGTTCACCTGCCCGGGTCTGTTTTTTTATAAGGCCACTTAACAGGATACTACGCAGGATAATTTGTCTATAACTTAATGTTTGTCGAGTGAAGTCTTCAATAGGTTCGAAATTTTTATTTAATCTGCCAGCTATATCGATGAGAACAGAGTAAAGAGTCCTGCGATGATCAAAACTGGAATAGACAATTTTATACATCAAATTCTGGAGTTGTCTTGCCGCTAGTTTACGGCGCTCATGTCCGGAAACATTTACAGGAATATTTATTTTCTCCGGCGCTAACACAGTAATGGATACTTTTGGAAACCAGAACACATGACTTTTACCTTTCATGTAGGACAGGCGACTGTATTGTGCACCTTCAATTCCAATAGGCAGAATAGTAGCGCCACTTTTATCAGCTACCAGTCCCGGTCCTTCGTAAACTTTCATTAGTGATCCGGTTACTGTGATTCGTCCCTCCGGAAAGATTACAGCTTTACGATTTTGTTTTATGTACTTGATCATGGATTTCATGGAAAGTGGATTGTTCGCATCCATTTCAAACAGATCAACGAAGGACAAAAAAAGTCTAAATGACTTACGCGAGGCGATTTCAGTATTGATTGCAAAGGTCGGTGTTTCGGGCAACCAGGCATATAGTAAAACACCATCTAACAGGGAAGTGTGGTTGGCAATAATCAGTACCCGGTTACCGGCGTTATGATAATTTTCCATGCCGGTTACTTCGACCCTGTACAGTAGACGAAGTAATAACCGCAATAGCCATTTCAACAAATGCACCATAGATTACATTGTACGTGCAAACGTGTACATATGAGAAGTTATTGGTAGGAATTTAAGTTGGCAGGTAAGTTTTAATCAGGCACCGGTTACAGTCTGTTGTACAATCAGACTTTGACCGGGCTGAAGGTGTTTGTCTTTTTTAATATTGTTCCATTTCAGTAAATCTTTAACGCGGACATCAAATTTTCTGGCTATTAACCAGAGGGAATCACCTCGTTTTACAATATAGGAATTTCCACTGGGCTTTTCTGCAACAGCTTTAATCAATTCACCTTCGGTGCTATTGTCAGCATCCTTAACCCAAACAGCCAGTTTTTGCCCTGGTCGTAATATACTTTTTCGTGAAATGCCATTCCAGGCAGTTAATTGTTTAACACTGATTCCATAATGACGACCAATATCCCAGAGGTTATCACCCCGCTTAACGGTGTAGATGTATTTTTTGCCATCACCACTTTTCTTTAAGCCTTTAAATTTTCTGGCATTGGCACTTAAAGAATAATACTTGCTTGATTTTTTAGAGCTTGGAATCAATAACGAACGACCGGCACGTATTAAATTACCTCGTAATCGATTTGTTTGTTTTAAAGTAGATACGCTGGTGTTATAGCGTGCTGCAATTTGACTTAAAGATTCACCTTCCCGGATCTTATGTTGTTTCCAGGTCATACGTTCTGATTGAGGTAATGCAGCCAGTTTTTGTTTAAAAACGCTTGCTTTGTCAATCGGGATTAATAACTGATGTGGTCCTTTTGGATCAGTAGCCCAACGGTTAAAACCAGGGTTTAAAGTATAAACTTCATCAATGGTTAAACCGGAAAGATCCGATACTGTTGCCAGGTCTATCTGGCTACCAACGTTAATACTTTCAAAATAAGGTTTGTTTGAGATTGGTTTAAACTGGATTTTGTATTTTTGATTGTTCTTTAAAACTTCTGCGACAGCCAGAAGGCTGGGAACATAACCGCGCGTTTCACGTGGTAAACGTAACGACCAGAAGTCTGTTTTTTTACCCGCTCTTTTGTTTCTTCTTATGGCTTTTTCAACGTTTCCTTCACCTGCATTATAAGCAGCAAGCGCATGGAACCAGTTTCCTTTAAAACGCTTATGCAGCATTTCCAGGTAATCCAGTGCGGCTTCAGTTGCGGCAACAATGTCACGACGTCCGTCATACCACCAGTTTTGTTTTAGACCATAGCGTTTTCCGGTACCGGGAATAAATTGCCAGATGCCGGATGCACGACTTGGTGAATATGCAAATGGATGATAAGCACTTTCGACAATGGGTAATAATGCCAAATCAAGTGGCATATCGCGTTCCTTTAATCTTTCAATAACATGAAATAAATAAGGCCGTGCACGATCAGCAACGCGATCAAGATATTCCTGATTACGTGCAAACCACCTGATCTTATCTTTAACGCTACGTTGACTGATATTGCGGTCGAACTGTAACTCATCCTTGATCATGATCCATAAATTCTGATAGGCCTTTTGTTTGGCAATCTCTTTATTCAGTTCTTCATCAACCTTGATTGCTGCGGATCTGTTTTCTTGATCAATAGATGAAAGCCTGGCAACGGTAGTTAGCCTATGACTTTTTTCGGCGGTCGCTGGGAGGTCGACGGATTCGGTTTTTGTCGAGCTGAGATTACAGGCGCTCAGTATTAGGGCTAAAAAGCATATAAATGCTTTATGAATCATACGCATGGCGGCATCCTATGGATGACGGTTCATCAGGTCAAGCATTTTCTGGTTTTAATATTAAAAATTATCTTTCCATTTCCGGATTGCACCGAAAACCCCGGTCGAATTACCCAATTTAGAACCGGCATAACGTTCTGCAGCCTGGATAACATCAGGTTCTTCACAACGTAAAAATGGATTGGTTTGCTTCTCAATTGCCAGGGTTGCTGGCACGGTTGACTGATTATTTTTTCTTGTTTGTCGTGCCTTATTCAGACGCTCCTGAATAGCCGGATTATCAGGTTCAACGGTTTGTGCAAATTGTAAATTTGCCACGGTGTATTCATGCCCACAATAAAGCAGCGTTTTATCCGGTAATGATTTAAATTTTGACAATGAAGCATGCATCTGCGGAGGAGTACCTTCAAACAGACGGCCGCATCCCGCTGTAAACAGCGTATCGCCACTAAAAACGTACTTATCATTGTAATAAGCAATGGCACCGCTGGTATGGCCTGGCACATTCAATAGCTGAAATTCAAGCTCAAGTTCGGGTAGTGACACTTTGTCACCTTCATCTACCGGATTGGTACTACAATTAACTGATTCAGTCTTGGGTGTATACACAGGGATATCATGTATCTCTACGATATCTGCGATACCGTTCACATGATCCCAATGGTGATGGGTGATCAAGATGGCAATCGGGTTCAACCGTTCCGTTTTAATCAACTTTAACAGTGGGCCGGCCTCACCGGGGTCAACAATGGCAATATGCTTGCTTGCCTTGTTTTTTAACAACCAGATATAGTTATCCTTTAGTGCCGGGAAGGGTATGATCTCTAACATAGCTTGAATTATAACGGTTGAAGTGTGTACTGTTTACTATGAGTCCTGAAAAGATAAAAACAGCATCGTTAAGAGAAAGGTTTTCTCGCTGGTTTGAAAGCCCGCTTGGAAGTGAGGTCTTTAATAGTGAAGAACAGCAATTGCAGGATATTCTGCCGGAATTTTTCGGCTATCACATTTTACAGTACGGTTATTCTGCCGGGTCGGATTATCTCGAATCTTCAAGGATCGTGAATAAAACGATCCTTTTTCTGGACTATACAGAAATCAAACAAAGTCTTAATGCCATCCATACCAGTGCAGAAGAGTTGCCTGTCGCTGCAGATAGTATAGATGTCATAGTGTTACCGCATATCCTGGAATATTCCAAAGATCCGCATAAGTTATTACGTGAGATGGAACGTGTGTTAATCGGTGAAGGCAGGGCAATAATTATCGGTATCAATCCAATGAGTCTTTGGGGCCTATGGCATTTATTTTTATGTTGGTGGGGTGAGATGCCATGGAGTGGTCGTTTGATATCAATTCCACGCATTAAAGACTGGATGTCCTTATTGGATTTTGAAGTTGAAAAGACCAAACGTTTTTTCTTTATACCTCCATTACGTAGTCAAAAATTATTACATAAATTTAAACCATTGGAACGCTTGGGCCATTATTGCTGGCCTATCTTTGGTGGTTTATATATTGTTATTGCGAAAAAGCGGGTTGTCCCGTTAAACCCGATAAAGATGCAATGGCGGACAAAGAAAAAAGTTATTGGTGCTGGAGTTATTGAACCTTCGACAAGAAACGGTTATTTACGTAAATAAAATTTAAAACAATGGTTAAGAAGGTTCATATTTTTTCTGATGGTGCCTGTCGTGGTAATCCTGGTCCGGGAGGGTGGGGTACCTTGTTACGTTACAATGATACCGAGAAAGAACTTTATGGTGCGGAAGCGGAAACAACCAATAACCGAATGGAATTAATGGCGGCGATCCAGGGGTTGGAAGCATTAACGGAAGCTTGTGAAGTTGTATTAACAACGGATTCACAATATGTAAAAAACGGTATTACCGAATGGCTGGATAACTGGAAGAAAAAAAACTGGAAGACAGCAAACAAGAAACCGGTTAAGAATCAGGATCTCTGGCAACGATTAGATGAAGCCTGTCAGGCGCACCAAATAGAATGGGAATGGGTCAAGGGGCATAGCGGCCATGACGAAAACGAACGTGTTGATCAACTTGCCAATAAAGCGATCGACGAACTTATAAGTAACTAGTATTTATACCAACATGTACAGAACACAGACCCGCTGTAAATACATCCATGTACGCTTGGACGCGGCATCCTTGCCGCGTACGGTCTGTTTATCTGTACATGCTGATATATTTGGCAGATAAAATTAATTAACTCAGGAAATGACTTTGAGACAGATAGTACTTGATACTGAAACAACTGGTCTTGAACCGAAACAGGGGCACCGTATTATTGAGATTGGTTGTGTCGAGATAATCAATCGTCGCAAAACCGATAAACACTTTCATCAATATCTAAATCCCGAACGTGAAATAGAAGATGGTGCATTTGATGTGCATGGTATCAGTAATGAATTTCTTGCAGACAAACCAACCTTTGCTGATGTCGCACAGGATTTAATCGAGTTTATCCGTGATAGTGAATTAATTATTCATAACGCACCGTTTGATGTCGGGTTCATTAATACAGAATTAAAACAACTCGGTAAACAATGGGGCAAGGTTGAAGATTACTGCACCATCAAAGATACCTTGATCATGGCACGCGAAAAACATCCGGGGCAAAAAAATAACCTGGATGCCTTATGCAAACGTTATGAGATAGATAATTCACAACGTGACCTGCATGGTGCATTACTTGACGCGCAAATACTGTTGGATGTTTATCTGAAGATGACTGGTGGTCAAGAGGCTATGAGTTTTGATTCATTTAGTGATCAACAAACAGCAGGACAAACACATGCAAAAGTATCAGACGCTAATCGAAAACCATTACGCGTTATCGAACCTAGCGAAGAAGAACTGGCAGCACACGAAAAGTATTTACAAAAAATAAAAGAAGAAAGTGGCGGTAAGTGTTTGTGGATTGATAGTGGGCACGAGTAATTTTTAAATCAGTTTTTTGCCTGATGGCGAGTCACTTTTCTTTAAAGAAAAGTAAGTCGCTATGAAAGCGAAAAGCAAAGTTAAAAAGAATTTCGAGAGTAAGTTACCGAACAACTTTCAAAAAATATTATTCTTCAACTGCCTCTTTTGCCATTTTTTGTAATTCACCTTTTTCATAAAGGTCCATGACGATATCGCAGCCACCGATCAATTCTCCACTAATGAAAACTTGTGGAAAGGTGGGCCAGTTTGAATACTGTGGTAAGTTTTCACGCATTTCGGGTTGAGCCAAAACATCAACATAATTAAATTCAACTTCACAGGCCTTTAACGCTTCTGCGGTTCGCATTGAAAAACCACATTGTGGGAAATCGGGTGACCCTTTCATAAATAATACGATCGGGTTACCTTCGACTGTATTTTTGATTTCTTCTATTATGTCCATTGTTATACCTCAAAATTAAGTAATTAATTGCGGCGGGTCGCTCCTGCGCGTCCTGCGCCTGCGACATTTGTGCCTCCTGCACTTCATTATACAGAAAAGAATGTTTTAGTGACGGCCCCAACCGCCACCACCTGGTGTTTTGATAACCAAAGTATCACCGGGTTCCGCAGACAGTGAAGTTTTTGCAGATATGGGTTTACCGTTAAACAGGTTTTCTCCGGCTTTGCCTTTATTTCCTCCTGTAAGCCCCCAGGGACGATTTCTACGTCGCTCAGTGATAAGCGACACTTCTGTTGGTTTGATAAATTGATAATGTCGAATAAGTCCATTACCGCCGTGATGCTTCCCTTTACCGCCTGAGTCATCACGTACACGATATGCTTTTATATAAAGTGGAAATTGAGTCTCGACAACTTCGACCGGGGTATTAAGCGTATTGGTCATGTGTGTTTGTATTGCACTTAAGCCGGCTGTTTCAGTGTTACCGCCCATGCCGCCACCCAATGTTTCATAATAACTCCAGTTATCAGAACCCATAGCGATATTATTCATACTGCCATGACTTGCTGCAGGAATCTTATCAGGTATAGCTTGTGCCAGTGCGCCCAATACGACATCAACGACACGTGTGCTGGTTTCGACATTTCCTGCGGCCACCGCAGCAGGATAGTTTGCATTTAATAAACAACCTTCAGGCACTTTTAATGTAATCAGATCAAACGTGCCTGCACAGTCAGGAACATAAACAGGCATTAAACAACGAAAGCAATAATAAACAGCTGCTGCAGTGACCGGGATAGGGCAATTAATATTTCCTTCTACTTGTTTTGCAGTATTTGAAAAATCAACTGTGATCTTTCCGTCGTTTACATTAAGTGCACAATGTATGGCAATGTCTTTGGCATTAATACCGTCATCATCCATTACATCGGTAAAATGATAATCACCGTCCGGTAACTGACTAAATGTTGTTGCAGCAATACGCCGTGCATAGTCATTTAATTCATTCAAATAATCATCAAATTTAATGTCTTCACAAGATCGTATTAATTTAATTAATGCATCGATACCGTTTTTATTAACACTAATTTGTGCCTTAAAGTCTGCAACAGCGATATCGGTATCACGTAGTTGTGAAATGATATTTTCAAGAACAGATTCGATGATCTGATCGCTTTCACAGATCAATGCAGGAGAAATTATGATGCCTTCTTCGTCTAATGTTTTTGATATTGGCATTGATCCCGGTGTTTCTGAACCGATATCAGCATGGTGTGCACGATTAGCGACAAAGGCAGTTAATTTATTATTGAAAAATACCGGTGAAATAAAGGTCACATCCGGTAAGTGTGTGCCACCCATATACGGGTTATTCAGGATTAATGTATCACCTTTACGCCTTTCCCTTGCTTGTACGACATCTTTCATTGCGTAAGCCATACTGCCTAAATGAACAGGAATGTGTGCTGCCTGGGCGCATAAACGGCCATTGGTATCAAAAATAGCGCAGGAATAATCTAATCGGTCGCGGATATTGGGCGAAAAGGCGGTTTGCTTTAAAACGGCACCCATTTGTTCACAAATGGCGTTAATGCGACTCGTAAATAGGCCAAGTTCTATAGCATTTATCATTATTTAGACACTCTGAAATAAGGTGAATTGCAGTGTGAAAGAGATGAAAGCAGGCATAGACATAAGTATAATCCCCGCCATTGTATTATTTTGAATTAATTGAGCAGTATTTTTAAATCACAACTGGGGGTAAAAACATGAATCCACTGAAATCAGTGCATGGCACGATTGCATTAGGGTTTGTTACAGCAATTGTAATCACATTATTAGTGGGTGACACAGCCCTGAATGGCTGGTCATTGGCCGTCTGGTTACATGTCTTTTTTGGCATTATCTGGATTGGTTTATTGTATTATTTTAATTTTGTTCAGGTACCTGGAGTTGGAGCCGCTTTGGCTGATGAAGGTGGACCTGGTCCGGCAGCCATAAACAAATATATTGCACCACGTGCGTTATGGTGGTTTCGTTGGGGTGCATTAATGACCTGGTTAACCGGTGCAGCAGCGTTAGAAATTATGGGCGTAGGTTTAAAGAATGCCTTCTTGTTGCAAGGTAATGGTCTAATCATTGGGATCGGTGCCTGGTTAGGTACGATCATGTTATTTAATGTTTGGGTTTTGATTTGGCCGAATCAGAAAAAAATACTGGGCATTGTTGAAGCCAGTGCTGATGAAATTGCTAAAAGTAAAAACATTGCGTTAATGGCATCGAGAACCAATACATTTCTTTCCATACCCATGATTATGTGCATGGTAGGACAGGGACACGGTTTACCGCTTTAATTATTTAACTGGTATTATTTTTTATAGCCCGGCTTAAGCCGGGCTTAATTATTTATAGGGAAGTAATGTATGCCGCGGGTGCAGGACGACATACATGGACGAATTAGTATCGCGTGAGGTACGACTGCATGGATGCAGGAGATAGAACGAATCAGGAGATAGAGTCGAGGATGCCATTAGCGATTGCACAAGAGCGGCGATTTTAGGCTCTTATTAATAAATGGCTTTTTAGGTAAATGTAAATACATGAGTAATGTTTTAATGTCGAATTATCAACCTTTGTCTGTTGAATTTGAAAGTGGGTCTGGCGCCTGGCTTATTGATTCAAAGCAACAACGGTATCTGGATGCACTCAGTGGTATTGCTGTGTGTGGTCTTGGGCATGCTCATCCACAAGTACAATCTGCGATTTCCGATCAGGCTGCTAATTTAATTCATACGTCAAACCTGTATCGAATTCCTTTACAGGAACAACTTGCAGAAAAATTAGTTAAACATTCCGGAATGGATAAAGTTTTTTTTGGTAACTCAGGTGCTGAGGCTAACGAAGCTGCAATTAAATTGGCACGTCTATATGCAAATAACAATAAGATCAGTAACCCTGTAATTGTTGTTATGGAAAAGAGTTTTCATGGTCGCACTATGGCGACTTTAAGTGCAACTGGCAGTGAAAGAGTTCATAAAGGGTTTGACCCATTGGTACAAGGATTCAAACATATTCCTTATAACGATATTGATGCATTAAGGAGTCTTGCTAATCAAGACCTGAATATTGTTGCCGTGATGGTGGAACCTATCCTGGGAGAAGGTGGTGTTGTCGTACCAGACGAAGGATATCTCTCAGCGATTAGATTGTTTTGTGATGAAAATAATTGTTTGATGATCGTCGATGAGATTCAAACAGGCATGTGTCGAACAGGAAAATGGTTTGCGTTTCAACATGAAAATATTCAACCTGATATCATAACCCTGGCCAAGGCATTAGCTAATGGAGTTCCAATAGGGGCTTGTTTAGCCAGGGGCCAGGCTGCAGAATTATTTCAACCGGGAAGTCATGGATCTACATTTGGCGGCAATCCATTAGCATCAAGAGCTGCATTAGCTGTGATTGACGTGCTGGAAAAGGAAAAACTTGATAAACATGCTGGAGAAATGGGCCAACATTTAATAAACGGATTTAAACAGGCATTAGATGGACAAGCGGGTATTAGAAACATTCGGGGAAAGGGACTAATGCTGGGTATAGAGCTTGAACAGGATTGTACTGACCTGGTTGCAAAAGCATTGAATGAAAAATTATTGATTAATGTTACCTCAGGTAATGTTATTCGTCTTTTACCACCATTAATCCTGACAAAAGATGAAGCAGACCAGATTATTTTCAAATTAAGTATATTGATTAAGAATTATTTGGATTAACCTAAAATGAAGCCAAGACATTTTTTAACATTGGATAGTTTAACGCATGATGAATTGTTATCGATCATCAGTCGGGCACTGGAACTTAAAGAACAGTTTAAAAATAAAAGTTATGAACCCACACTGGCGAATAAAGTGTTGGGTATGATCTTTGAAAAGTCTTCAACCCGAACGCGTGTTTCATTCGAAGCAGGTATGGCACAATTGGGTGGACACGCAATCTATCTTGCACCAACCGGTACACAGATAGGCCGTGGTGAACCTATTCAGGATACAGCAAGGGTGTTATCAAGAATGGTAGATTGTGTCATGTTGAGGACCTTTGAGCATGAACGTATAGAGACCTTTGCAGAATATTCCGATGTACCCGTGATTAACGGTTTATCCGACAGTTTTCATCCCTGTCAGTTGTTAGCGGATATGCTGACTTATATGGAACTGCGTGGTTCTATCGAAGGTAAAAAAGTCGTGTGGTTAGGTGATGGTAATAATATGTGTCATTCTTACATGAATGCAGCCAGGATTTTTGATTTTCAATTATCGATCGCATGTCCGGAAGGGTTTGATCCCGATGCTGAAATTCTGGCATCAACAAAAGGGCATGTTGTAATTGAACGAGAACCCGAAACAGCAGCTAAAAGTGCAGATCTTGTTGTTACAGATGTATGGGCTAGCATGGGGCAGGAAGATGAACAGGCACAACGAATAGAAAAGTTTGCTAAATATCAGGTCAATACTGATTTAATGGAATGTGCAAACGATGATGCTTTGTTTATGCATTGTTTACCTGCACACCGTGGTGAAGAAGTTTCAGAAGCTATTCTCGAAGGACCACAAAGTGTCGTGTGGGAAGAAGCAGGGAATCGACTTCATTCCCAAAAAGCACTACTAGAATTTTTACTACTTTAAAAATGTACTTTTTTGTTTACCTCATCCATGAGGTTCATCCCTTCGGGGCAAAAACTCAAAATCACTCCAGGCGATTTTGTCGCAATTATCGTATCATTCTGCTTTTTGTACTTATGTACATGGATGTATTGTATGCTGGTTTTGCAGGAGCAAAAGCCAGCCACGAAAAAATTACTATTTTTAAAAATTCTTTTTGCTAATCGATTTTTTGTATGCATTTTTTATTAAGTAACGATGATGGCTATCAAGCGCCGGGGCTTGCCGCTTTAGCAAATACGCTTGTTGATTTTGGCAAGGTTACTGTTGTAGCACCAGACAGAGATCGCAGTGGTGCCAGTAATTCTTTAACACTTGATGTCCCCTTACATGTAAAACAGGATAATCGCGGCTTTATGTATGTTAATGGTACCCCTACAGATTGTGTGCATCTTGCGATTACCGGATTACTGGAAGAAGAACCTGACATGGTCATCAGTGGTATAAATTCGGGTGCGAATCTGGGTGATGATGTTTTGTATTCAGGTACTGTGGCTGCTGCTATGGAAGGCAGATTTTTAGGTTGTCCTGCGATTGCATTTTCTCTCGCCGGTGAAAGGCCTGAAGACTTTTCCGTCGCTATTGAAGTTGCAACCCGGATAATTAAAAACGTAATAGATAAACCATTAGATAATGATGTTTTACTTAATGTTAATATCCCTGATGTCAAACAGGAGCAAATTGCAGGATTTGTTACAACACGACTTGGTAATCGTCATAAATCAGAACCAGCTCAGGAAACGTCAGATCCAAAAGGCAGGAAGGTTTATTGGGTTGGGCCTGTTGGGCCTGAACAAGATGCAGGAGAGGGCACGGATTTTCATGCGATTCGATCTAACAAGGTGTCAATTACGCCCATGCAGGTCGATTTAACGAGACATAATGCTCTGCAACAGATGTCTAATTGGATTAAGGGTATTTCCTGATGATTGATCATAATGGTATTGGTATGACTTCACAGCGGACACGGGATCGTCTTGCCAATACATTGATCGATATGGGTATCGAATCAGATGTGGTACTTGATGCCATTCGGTCAACTCCACGCCATCTTTTTGTTGATGAAGCCCTGGCAAGCCGCGCTTATGAAAACACGGCATTACCCATTGGTTATAGCCAAACAATTTCACAGCCTTATATTGTCGCGAAAATGACTGAGGCATTAATACAGGACAAACAACTTAACAGTGTACTGGAAGTCGGTACCGGTTGTGGTTATCAAACGGCCATTATGGCGCAGTTTGCCCACCGTGTTTATACGATTGAACGTATTAATGGATTACTTATAAAGGCACGTGAACGTTTTCAAAAATTGGGTTACCACAATATACGAAGCAAACATGCAGACGGTAATATCGGCTGGTCAGTACATGCACCATTTGATGGCATTATTGTCGCAGCAGCGCCAATTGGTGTTCCTGATGCGCTACGTGAACAATTATCAATCGGTGGTCGTCTGGTTATACCGGTTGGTAAATCAGGTGATCAGAAATTATTATTGATTACCCGTACTGAAGATGGTTACGAAGAAGAATACATTGATTCAGTCAGTTTTGTTCCAATGCTCGGTGGCATAGATATGAAATAAAATTTGCATAATGACTCATCGCATTTACACAATTTTTTCTATCATTATTATTCTGTTTCTCTATGGTTGTGCAAGTACAGGTGTTGCACCAGTTGCAAACCGTGATGAAGTTAAGGAAAAAAAACCGACTTCGACACAGCGTGGGACTGCGGTACAAACTCAAGCTAAAAAAAGCACTTCCAGACAGGAACAAAATAAAAGCGGTTACCATATTGTTGAACAAGGCGACACCTTGTATTCAATTGCCTGGCGTTATAATTTTGATTACAAGGAGGTTGCAAACTGGAACCGGATTAAATCGCCATATACGATTTTCCCCGGCCAGTTTATTCGTTTAAAACCCATTGCTAAAAAGAAAGGCGTCGCATTAAAGTCCGAACCAATAAAAAAGGAAAAAATACCGAAAGTTGAACCAAAACCAAAGCCTCAGGTAAAACCTGTTCAAAAAAAGCAATCAGCCAGTACTAAAAAATCGGCACCAAAACCTGTGTCGGCTAAAGGCCCGATAAAGTGGTCATGGCCAACCAGGGGGAAACTGGTTAAATCAAATTCTCCTACATCTAAAAAAGGGATCGATATTTCAGGTCAAAACGGACAGATCATAAAAGCGGCGGCTGCAGGTGAAGTTGTGTACAGTGGTAGTGGACTTCTGGGCTATGGAAAGCTTATTATCATCAAACATAATGATACGTTTTTAAGCGCCTATGCGTATAACAGTAAACTTTTGGTCAAGGAAGGCGATAACGTGACCATTGGACAAAGCATCTCCCAGATGGGTCAGGATCATACGGGTCGAAGTGTTTTGCATTTTGAAATACGGAAAAATGGAAAACCTGTAGATCCCGCCAAGCATCTTCCTAAATTACGTACCTGAATTCTTAATGATAGACGATACTCCAAGCAAAGATTCTGAAGAAACAGAGTTAAATTCCGATGAAATGGTGGATGCTTCTGATGATGAATTAGAAGAGTTGCAGTCTGACAATGAAGTAGAAAACGGTATTGCAGAACGCACAAAAGAAATTAAAAAAAATACAGACACAGACTCTATTTCTTCCGGTGATTTGGACGCGACACGCTTATATCTTAATGAAATAGGTTTTTCACCATTATTAACTGCTGAAGAAGAGGTCTATTTTGCACGTAAGGCATTAAAGGGAGACGAAAGTGCCAGACAGCGCATGATAGAGAGTAATTTGCGCCTGGTCGTAAAGATAGCACGTTTATATATGAATCGCGGCCTGGCGTTACTTGATTTAATCGAAGAAGGTAATCTGGGACTCATTCGGGCGGTTGAAAAATTTGATCCTGAAAAAGGTTTCCGTTTCTCTACCTATGCTACATGGTGGATCAGACAAACCATAGAACGGGCATTAATGAATCAAACACGTACGGTTAGATTACCAATTCACGTTGTTAAAGAGATTAATATCTATCTGCGTGCAGCAAGAAAACTGGCGCAAACTCTGGATCGGGAACCGAGCCCGGAAGATGTTGCCGAGATGCTTGATCAACCCATTGATGTTGTTAAAAAGATGCTTGGACTAAATGAACGGGTCACTTCTGTGGACTCACCGAGTCCTTATGATTCGGAAAAGACCTTACTTGATACGCTACCTGATGAACAGAATCCTGATCCGGCATTGTTGCTACAAAATAGTGATGTCCAACAACACATTGATACCTGGTTGGGCTTATTGAGTGAAAAACAATGTGCCGTTGTTGAAAGAAGGTTCGGGCTACATGGGAGAGAGGTCGCAACCCTTGAGGAAATCGGGAATGAATTAGGTGTTACCAGGGAACGTGTACGACAAATTCAGATTGAAGCCATTAAACGGTTACGCCAGATACTTCAACGTGAAGGATTTTCGCTTGATACATTACATATGGAAAACTAGTTTGTGGGTAAAATCAGACAAGCAACAACGTCCCGACCTTCATCAATCAGTAAATTATAGCTACGACAAGCAGCGCCGGTATCCATGATCTCAAACCCGATATTTTTAGTTGTGACGTGTGAGATTAGCTCCTGGCCGGGAAAATTCAGTGTTTTACCTGTACCTAATAAAATGATTTCAGGTTGCCATTCAATGACTATATCGAGATGGTGCGTTGCAAGATTATGCAAACCATCTTCAAGCCAATTTTCAATCAAACGTTCTTTGGATATGACAAGGTTTGTGTTTATTAATTGATCTTTTAATCGAAACGAGTCGTCAGTATAAGAAATAATTTTATAAGAATTGGCATTTTCTGTATCAAGTTCGATTTTCATCGATATATTGGCCTGTTTTTTGATCAGATTAATATTATATTGCAGTGAGGTAAAAATAAGTACGGGAGGATTAAAAAGTGAAGATAATTTTATTAGGACCACCAGGTGCAGGTAAGGGCACGCAGGCTAACTTTATAAAAGACAAATTTGATATTCCACAGATCTCAACTGGTGATATGTTACGTGCTGCTGTTAGTGCAGGCACAGAATTAGGACTGGAAGCAAAAAAGGTTATGGATGCAGGTGGGCTTGTATCTGATGAATTAATTCTTGGTTTAGTTAAGGAAAGGATCAATGAAGATGATTGCGAAAATGGATATTTGTTTGATGGTTTTCCGCGTACGATTGCACAAGCAGAAGGTATGTCTACATCTGGTATAGAGGTGGACTATGTTGTTGAAATTAAAGTAGAAGATGAACCCATAATCAAGCGTATGAGCGGTCGTAGAGTTCATCTTGCTTCCGGTCGAACCTACCATATTGAGTTTAATCCACCCAAGGTTGAAGGTAAGGATGATGAAACTGGAGAAGAACTTATCCAACGTGATGACGATCAGGAAGGAACAGTAAGAAAGCGATTAGAAGTTTATCATGAACAAACTTCTCCCTTAATTGATTACTACACAGAAAAATCTTATGAAAGTGGATCAAGTATTAAATATGTCAGTATAAATGGCATGCAAGATGTAGAAGATGTGAAACAGGATATTTTTAATGCATTGAGTTAATTTTTTATTTTTTTACGCTTTGATCTACAAAAAAATGAATTTGTTGCATAAAAAACAGTAAAAAATGCGATATATTTGTGTTCATTAAGCAACTATTTATAAAAAAGTATAGAAAAAAGAAAAAACATGACTATAATTGTCACCGTGTTGTTTAATGTGATGTATTTGTAAAACGTTTTATTAAATTAACTATTCTGTTTCGTAGGGGAGTCTCTAACTATGGCAAAGAAAAAAGCAAAGAGGAAGACTGCAAAGAGAAAGACGGCTAAAAGGAAAGTAGCTAAGCGAAAGACGGCTAAGAGAAAGGCTAAAAGGAAGACAGCTAAAAAGAAGGCCAAGAAAAAGGCTAAGAGAAAAGTAGCCAGAAAGAAGGCCAAGAAGAAGGCCAAGAAAAAAGCAAAGAAAAAGGCTAAGAAAAAAGCCAAGAAGAAGGCCAGGAGAAAAGCCAAGAAAAAGGCTAGAAGAAAGGCCCCAAGAAGAAGGAGAAGATAAGCGAAATATGACGCCTGGTCAGCGTGATAAAAAACGCAGAGAAGAAGCCAGGGCAGTCATAAAAGCTAGAAAAATGCGTCGCAAGGCGCTGATTCAGAGCTTACTAAATAAGTAGGCTGCACTGAAAAAATTCAAGGCCCCGTTTTACGGGGCCTTTTTTATTTTTGAGCATGTTTACAAATTGTGCAAAAGCACATAAAAGTTATATGTTGTAATGTTTAATCTAGCCAAAATTCCAAATAGTTAACCCTGACATATCTCATCAAAAATTTACTTTTTTAAGATTAATGCCTAAAAAAAAGCGGAAATCGACTGCCCGGCGTAAAAAACAAACGCGTAAGAAAAAAAGATCATTGTTATTTAGGCGTTGGGTACTTCAAACCATCATAATCTTAACCTGCATATTTTTATCGTATTGTGTCGTGCTTGATTATCAGATCAGAAGGGAATTTGAAGGAAAACGCTGGTCAATTCCGGCTCGTGTTTATGCTCAACCAGATGAACTGTATATTGGTAAAAAAATTGAAAAAGAACTGTTCATTTCAAAGTTAAAGCAATCTGCCTATCAACCGGTTCGGAAACTTACAGGGCCAGGCCAGTTTCATGAACAAGCAGGAAAAATAGAGATATTTATTCGAGAATTTCATTACTGGGACTCAATTGAAACAGCAAAGCGAATACAGTTAGAGATATCAGATCGACAGGTTTCCCGTATTTTTAATATTGATACACGTGAAGAATTACAAATTATCCGTCTGGCACCACAACTGATCGGAAAAATCTTTCCATTACATGATGAGGATCGAGTTCTTATCAATTTTGATGATATTCCAGCCAGTTTGATCCAGGCATTAATCGCGGTAGAGGATAGAAATTTCTACCATCATTTTGGTATTGATCTGAAAGGGATATTACGTTCAATCTTCGTAAATATAATTTCCGGTAAGATTGCTCAGGGAGGCAGTACGTTAACGCAACAATTGGTTAAAAACCTGTTTTTATCAAGGGAACGCACATTTTCTCGAAAAATTAATGAAATCCTGATGGCGATCATGCTGGATTACCATTATTCGAAAGAAAATATATTAGCTGCTTATGTCAATGAGGTTTATCTCGGCCAGAATGGTGCACGGGCTATACACGGGTTTGGTACAGCTGCGGAATTTTATTTTTCCAGACCATTGGATGAGTTAAACAATGCACAAATTGCATTGTTAGTTGGTCTCGTAAAGGGGGCATCTTTCTATAATCCGCGCAAGCATCCTGACAGGGCATTAAAGCGCCGAAACCTGGTGTTGGATTTAATGTATCAACAGGATTTTATTAGTGACGCAGAATTAAAAAGTGCAGTCTCAAGGGCCTTACAAATTTCAAGTAAACCTGGCTGGACCAGTGCCAGGTATCCGGCGTTTCTGGATCTGGTGCGCCGGCATTTAAAGCGTGATTATCAAGCTGGTGATCTGAGGAATGAAGGTTTACGTATCCATACAACATTAGATACCGACAAACAGAATATCATTCAACAACGTATTAATGATGAACTTATTAAGCTTGATAGATTAAAAAGATTCAAACGAGGAACCTTGCAGGCTGCCCTGGTCGTGGTTAATCAACATAATGGTGAGGTTCTCGCCTTGATGGGCGATCGTGATAAGGACAAAAATGCATTTAACCGT
Source organism: Gammaproteobacteria bacterium (assembly GCA_028281365.1). GTDB lineage: Bacteria > Pseudomonadota > Gammaproteobacteria > Eutrophobiales > Eutrophobiaceae > JANQJZ01. Next base: position 50,693 of record JANQJZ010000059.1, read on the forward strand.
GCCCTTGATGCAAAACGACCTATCGGCTCATTAATAAAACCGGCAATTTATCTGGCTGCACTTGATCAGGCGAATAAATACCATGTGCTTTCCAGGCTTGATGATAGTTACCTTGAACTAAAATTAGCTAATGGAAAGGTTTGGGTGCCCAAGAATTACGATAATAAAACTCATGGCAATGTACCGTTGGTCAGATCATTGGCCAATTCCTATAATTTGTCGACAGTACGCCTGGGAATGGCGGTAGGCCTGGATAAGGTAATTGCAACACTAAAAGACCTGGGTATTACTTCTGATATTCCCCGTTTACCTTCAATATTATTAGGGGCCCTGGAATTATCACCTTATGAAATCACGCAGTTATATCAGACTATTGCCAGTGGCGGTTTACAAATACCTTTGAGAACGATTCGGGCAGTATTGGATAGTGATGGTTACCCTTTACAGCGTTATGAATTGGCTGTTAGAGAATATATAAAACCGGAAACAGCTTTTTTAACCCAATTTTTATTGACTGAAGTTGTGCGGACCGGAACGGCCAGGAGACTTGTAAAAGAATTACCATCGCTAATACCCCTGGCTGGTAAAACCGGTACTACCAATGAGTTGAGGGACAGTTGGTTTGCCGGTTTTGGTGATCAATTATTGGCCGTTATATGGCTTGGCCGGGATGATAACCAGACAGCGAAATTGACAGGATCGAGTGGTGCAATGCAATTATGGCTCAGTATAATGAAACAGATGAAACCGTTGCCGATCAGCTTGATTGAGACCGATGAGATTGAATGGCGAAATTATCCGGACATGAGTAACCCCGACTCTTCATGCAAACATTTTATGTCCTATCCTTTTATAAAATCTCATGTTCCAGGTCGGATGAGTTGTTACTGATAAAACGATGAAGATTAATTATCTGCTATTGGTGAGTTCCTTTATTCTTTTATCTGCATGTGCCGAACAACAAAAGAAATCATCTGTACTTGTTCCTGTTGAAGAAAGAAATGCACCTGTTGTACAGAAGAATAGCGAAGAATCTACAATAGATAATGCACCGGAAATACAAAGTGAGGTAAAGGCAAAGAAAACCCGGCCAGTCATAATTGCCCTGATGGATGAAGCCAATAATTATGTCAAAGATGGACAAAGCAGTAAGGCAGCCGCATCAATAGAGCGTGCATTGCGCATAGAACCGAAGAATGCATTACTCTGGCAACGTCTGGCAAAGATTCGCTTACAACAACAGCAGTGGCAACAAGCCATTGCCCTGGCACGTAAATCAAATGCATTAGCAGGTGAGAATCGAAATTTAAAATCTGAAAACTGGGGTGTTATTGCAATTGCCTATGAAAAAATGGGTAATAAACAAAAAGCTGAAGAGGCCAGGAAAAAACAGACTGGTCAGGTATAATTATCAGTTACCTTGATAATATTCAGCGGTATATCGCCATGCCTTATCCGGGGAATCCGTATTCTTAATGCCTGCCTTACGTTTTAATTCTTCGACAAAACGGTTTGCTGAAGGAATTGATTCCCAAACTGATGGTAGAAAAGTCGCTTTTGCATTGCCTTTGGCAATAATTAATCCGTCTAATTCAGGCCTTAGTTGTCTAATTAAATCCTGTTCATCACTAAACTTAATTGGAGATGCAGGTGTTAATATCGATAAACTGATATCGAGTTTATTATATTCTTCTTTTGTTAGCGGTTTAAAACGCGGGTCAGAAAAAGCAGCGGCATGTGCATAATGTGCAACCGCTTCTATTAGTGACATTTGTGCTTCAGTAGTACCAATACATCCTCGAAGCTGGCCGTTAATTTTTAGTGTTATAAAAACAGCCAGTTTTTTTTGCAGATGTTCTGCATAATTTTTTATATTTGGTTTTAATTTTTTCCCTTGTTTTAAGCCCGATTCGATACTTTCATGAATAATGCTAAATACCAGCTTTTTATCTGCATCATTAAGTATTGAGTTTGTCTTGGTAAATAAGGCATAAGCGCCATAGCCTACAACTCGATCCTTTGAACCTGCCGTGTCACCTGAATTACGTATGTCCAGGGTTTTTATCGACATGTTTTTTTGTTGGGCCAGCTTTAACAGGCCGCGCATAGGCATACAGCCACAAGCCTGCTTGGGTCCAATTTTTTTATATTCAAAATTTTCGATTAATTTTGTTGTGTCTGAATCGATTTTACAGGCAGCGTCATACTCAAGATAATGACTAAGATCAGAACTAATCACGATCAGGGTTTCATCACCTCCCCATAATTCATCCAGTATTGTCGCAACTTGCTCCGGTTCAGCATCACCTACTAATAGAGGAACCAGGCTAAAATCGCCGAGGACTTTTTGTAAAAACGGGATGTGTACTTCAAGACTATGTTCCTGTTGATGGGCTATATCCAATACCTCTACAAATGGATGTGCTTGAATTTTATCAAGTGCTTTAATGTCGATGCTTACATTACCCAGCGGCGTGGCAAAATGTGTGTTCGATACTAGAGCAATTCCTTTTACGTAGACACGGTGCGCGGGACCCAATAGAACAGCTGTACTTATCTGTGATTTTATTTTTGCGATATTGGCGTAGGCACTGGCAGGAACAGGGCCTGAATAGATATAACCTGCATGTGGTGCGATTATGGCTTTCGGAGGTTCAATATCGACGCTTTGATCAGTCAGGTATCGGTCGAGCATATTATTTAATTCAGCGGCATTTCCGGGATAAAAACTGCCCGCGACAGCAGGGCGACGGATTGAGACGGGTCGAAAATTTACAGTGGCCATAACTAATTATGATAGCGATTAATATTTAATTGAATAAATTATAGGACTAATATGATTAGATAGTCATTGTAATCTATTTTTTATACAAAAAAGTGCATTCTACGGTTAAAACACATTATTGGCATAAACTGGAAGATGGTCGTATCCAGTGTGACCTTTGTCCAAGAGCATGTAAATTAAAAAACGGCCAACGCGGCTTATGTTTCGTAAGGGCTTGCGAAGATAATGAAATCGTACTCACTACTTATGGGCGCTCGAGTGGATTTTGTATTGATCCGATCGAGAAAAAACCTCTAAATCATTTTTATCCCGGAACCCCCGTCCTTTCTTTTGGGACTGCTGGTTGTAATTTGGCATGTAAATTTTGTCAGAATTGGGATATCAGTAAATCCCGGGAAATGGATACGCTCGCTGATGCGGCTGATCCTGAAAAACTAGCGTTAACTGCAAAAAAACTGGGCTGTAAAAGTATTGCCTTTACCTACAATGACCCGGTAATTTTTCATGAATACGCAATAGATGTCGCGGCAGCGTGTCACGAACATGGAGTAAAAACGGTCGCAGTTTCTGCAGGGTATGTTTGTCCGGAACCGAGAAAAGAGTTTTATAGTGTTATCGACGCGGCAAATATTGACCTCAAGGCGTTTACTGAAAACTTTTATCACCGAATCACCGGTAGTCATTTAGAAACAGTTTTAGAAACATTAAAATTTCTGAAACATGAAACAGATGTCTGGTTTGAAATAACGAACTTGGTAATACCTGGTGAGAATGATTCTGATAAAGAGTTTGACCAGATGTCTGAATGGATTGTATCCGAGTTAGGTCCCGATGTTCCGTTACATTTTTCAGCTTTTCATCCTGATTGGAAAATGCGTGATAAACCCAGGACTTCCTTACAGACATTACAGCGGGCAAGATCCATCGCAATTATGAATGGTCTTCAATATGTTTACACCGGTAATGTTCATGACAGGGAAGGTGACACAACCTATTGTGATCAGTGTGGTGAAGAATTAATTGTGCGTGACTGGTATCAAATCAAGGCCTGGTCGTTAGAAGAAAATGGAGTTTGTCCAAATTGTAAAGCGGTTTGTGCCGGCATCTTCGAAGCTACCCCCGGAAATTGGGGTTCAAAACGTGCCCCTGTTCGGTTAAATGCTGTACAGTAATTTCCAATTAAATCAACTGCATAAACTACCTT
>JANQJZ010000065.1 GCA_028281365.1 Gammaproteobacteria bacterium
TTAGAAATATTGGCCTTTAGAATAGTGTTTTTACCGGGTTCGGAAAGATTGGCTATTGGATAATCTGCCGAGTAATGTAAGCCACGACTTTCTTTCCGTTTTAGCGCCGATTCGATAATTAAATCAGCAACGACAGCCAGATTTCTTAGCTCTATCAGGTCTTTTGTAATTCTAAAATTTCCATAATAATCAGCTATTTCCGATTGTAATAGTTTAATTCGGTGTTGCGCACGTTGTAAACGTTTTGTTGTTCGAACAATACCAACATAATCCCACATAAAGCGCCGGATTTCGTCCCAATTGTGGCTAACGACGACTTCCTCGTCTGAATCGGTGACCCGGCTTTCATCCCAGACAGGCAATTTTTCGGTTTTTGGACCGGTGACCAAAGATTGCCGGATGTGACGATATGCGGCATCGGCAAATACGACGCATTCAAGTAATGAGTTACTTGCCATACGGTTTGCACCATGCAGACCTGAGCAGCTAACCTCACCAATCGCATAAAGACCTGGAATATCGGTCTGTCCATTTTTATCAATTAAAACACCGCCACAGGTATAGTGTGCGGCAGGAACAACCGGGATTGGTTGCCTGGAGATGTCGATGCCTAATTCAAGACATCGACGACTAATAGTAGGGAAATGTTGTTTGATAAACATTTCGGATTTATGTGTCATATCCAGATATACGCAATCGTGTCCATGCCGTTTCATTTCATGGTCAATTGCACGGGCAACGATATCTCTGGGTGCCAATTCTTCCCGGTTATCGTAACGATGCATAAAACGTTTACCGTCAACGTTGATTAATTTTGCGCCTTCGCCTCTTAATGCTTCAGAGATGAGGAAAGACTTTGCATGTGGGTGGTATAGGCAAGTAGGGTGAAACTGGATGAATTCCATGTTTGCAATACGGCATCCTGCACGCCAGGCCATGGCTATTCCATCACCAGTGCAGCTATCCGGATTACTTGTATAGAGATACGCTTTCCCGGCACCGCCGGATGCGAGCACAATATTTTTTGCACTGAATACATGTATTTTATTATTTTTAATATCAAGCACATGTGCGCCATAGCAACGATTTCCAGGCTTGGATATTTTTTGTGATGTGATCAAATCAATCGCGATATGGTGTTCGAATAATTCAATATCAGGATTTTCACGGACCAGTGATTCAAGTGTGGTTTCGATTGCTTTACCCGTTGCGTCAGCGGCATGAATTATACGACGATGGCTGTGACCACCTTCCTGATGCAGGTGATATCTTGGGTTTGATCCCGAACCTGATGCATCATTAAGTAATGTGAAATTTACCCCTTGTTCTACCAGCCAATCCACACTTTTATGTGCTTGTGCAACGACATAACGAACAACATCCGCATTACAAAGGCCGGCACCGGTCAATAATGTATCTTCAACGTGGGACTCGATAGAATCATGCTCATCCAATACAGCCGATACACCACCCTGGGCATAAAATGTGGCACCTTCAATCAAGGCATCTTTTGATAAAACAGCAATTTTGGCATGATCAGCGAGCTTCAAGGCGAGACTAAGTCCGGCAGCGCCACTGCCAATAATTAAAACATCATGTTGTTGTTGGTCAAGGTTCATGCTTAAGGTAGTATAGCCCGTCTTTTTATCTAAGCCTTTGATTGTAGAATAGTAACTATTTCCTGAAGAATGCGAAAAGCAAGAAATATTCGCCAATAATTCATTTAAAGCAAGAATAATAGCACAAGAGGACGGGCCCTGATGGCCGAAAACGAATCAGATAAGCAATTAATTGAACGTGTCAAAAATGGTGAAAAAGCCGCTTATGATCTTCTTGTACTGAAGTATCAACAACGTATCATTAATCTGGTTTCCAGATTCGTCAGGAACCATAGTGATGCTCTGGATGTCACACAGGAAGCATTTATCAAGGCGTACCGGGCATTACCAAATTTCAGGGGGGAAAGCGCTTTTTATACCTGGTTATACAGGATTGCAGTCAATACGGCTAAAAATCATCTGGCCGTTCAATCACGCCGTCCGACTGACGGTGGACAAGATATCTCTGAAATTGAACAAATTGAGGGAAATAGTGCTCTAACAGAGCAGGCAACACCGGAAAATTTATTACTGAAAGATGAATTACAAGCGACGGTCCTGAAGACGATTGAAAATTTGCCTGATGATTTGAGATCGGCGATTACCCTTAGAGAGGTAGAAGGACTAAGCTATGAAGAAATTGCGACAGTAATGGAATGTCCTATCGGCACAGTGAGGTCGAGGATATTTCGCGCTCGTGAAGCGATAGATAATGAAATGAAACCTTTATTGGAAAATTAAAATAGGCATATAAATATGAGTGACTTTAGAAACGAACAGATATCTGCATTTATAGATGGTGAATCAAGTGATGATCACACCGACGTGATTGAGAAATTAATGAAAAGTAAGGATATGAAAGATACCTGGACACGTTACCATCTTATCGGTGATTGTTTACGTGGACATTTGCCTGAGAAGTTCACTTATAAGGTGTCAGAAAACGTCAGTGAGATATTACGGGATGAGCCGACAGTGCTTGCTCCACAAAAATCCAGCAGGATTAACCTGAAACCGGTCGCAGGTTTTGCAATAGCCGCTTCCGTTGCAATGGTAGCTGTATTTAGTGTCCAGAAAGGAAATCAAATTGATACATCAACACCGTCTATAGAAGTTGCTCAAAATAATATAAACATAATTCCGACAAGCCCTGATGCGAATCAATTTCAAAATCCCAGGGTATTACCGGCGGCTGTTAAAAAATCAGATACACCTTATTCAATTACAAACCAGCGACTCAATAATTACCTGATGAATCATAATGAATATCGTAGTAATGCCAGCATTAATGGCATATTACCTTATGTTAGAATTGTTACGATTGAGCCACAGGAATAACCTCATTGAAATATTCATTATTTATACTACTTTTGACGTTTTCCAGTTATGCAGCAACAGTAATTGCTGAAGATACGGTACCTGATCCACAGACCTTGATAAATGAAATGTCGCAAGCAGGTCGCGACTTAAATTACGATGGCGTTTTTGTCTATCGTCAAGGCAATCAAATTGAAACAATGAGGATAATCCATAAATCGGGTGATGATGGTATATATGAAAGGTTAGTATCATTAACAGGACATGCTAGGGAAGTTATACGGGATAAAGACGAAGTAAGATGTTATTACCCTGACAATAAATCTGTTGTTGTAGAAAAGAGTAGAACAGGAGAATTAATCTCTACTTATATCCCCAATCCGGTTCAGTCTATCTCGGAATTTTATAATTTTGAGAACGCCGGTTCTGAAAGGGTTGCAGGTAAAGATGCCTGGGTTGTAAATGTCAGGCCAAAGGATAAATATCGTTATGGTTATCAGTTATGGATAGATAAACAAACATCGTTATTACTCAAGTCAGAACTTAAAAATCAGTTGGGTATAACACTCGAGCAAATACAATTTGCACAAATCAATGTCCTTGACCATGTTGATGAATCACTATTAAAACCAGGTGTATCAGCTAACGATTATACCTGGTATAACAACGCTACAAAATCTAACAACACTGCTGAAATTAATAATAAAAAATGGCAGGCAACATGGATGCCGGCTGGTTTTTCCATGAGTGAGCATGCTACTCAGGCAATTGCAACCAGCGCCATGCCGGTTAAACATATTGTCTATACTGATGGATTAGCGACAGTGTCTATATTTGTGGAAAAAAATGATCAACAACCGGATCAATATACCGGGTCTGTAAATATCGGTGGAGTTAATACCTATGCAACTCATCTTGATGGGTATCAGATTACTGCTGTAGGCGAAGTGCCAAAAGCAACCGTTAAGCAAATGGCGGATTCAGTAAAATCCTTTCATTAATATTTCTTATTTATTGTTTCTTTTAGATTGTTTTAAAATGGCATTATATCTGGTGTCTGAATAATTCGGGTAAATATTAAAAATGCGAAATATGATTAAGTTAAGATTAAACCGATTAGAACATGTATTACTAGTTTTATTAATATGTTTTGTTAATTCTGCCCAGTCCAGGGAATTACCCGATTTTACTCCCCTGGTTGAACAAAATTCAGCGGCTGTGGTTAATATAAGTACCAGCACGAAGAAAACAAATTCCGGTGGATTACCCCCAGGTTATAATTTTCCGGAAATACCGGAAAATAGTCCTTTCCATGAGTTTTTTAAGAAATACTTTGGAGAAATACCAGAGGGTCATGGCCCCTCACAGGAACGTTCTTCTCTTGGTTCAGGATTCATAATTTCAGGAGACGGTTACGTTATTACAAATCATCATGTCGTTAAAAATGCCGAGGAAATCATTGTCCGGTTAAATGACAGACGTGAGTATGTAGCAGAATTGATCGGTTCTGATGAACGCAGTGATATCGCTTTATTAAAACTGGATGCAAATAATCTTCCGACACTAAAGTTGGGTAATTCCACTAACCTAAAAGTAGGAGAATGGGTGTTGGCTATAGGTTCTCCATTCGGTTTTGATTATTCAGTCACTGCCGGCATTATCAGTGCGATCGGACGTAGTTTACCGAATGAAAATTATGTTCCGTTTATTCAAACAGATGTTGCCATTAATCCTGGTAATTCAGGTGGGCCATTATTTAACCTTGATGGTGAAGTCATCGGTGTTAATTCACAAATATACAGCAGGACTGGTGGCTTTATGGGACTTTCTTTTGCAGTCCCGGTTGATGTTGTTGAAAATGTATATCAACAATTACGTGATAAAGGTCGTGTCGCCAGAGGCTGGTTGGGTGTTTTGATACAGGATGTAACCCGGGAACTGGCAGAATCATTTGATATGGAACACCCACATGGAGCCTTGATTGCAAAGGTACTATCAGAAGGTCCTGCAGAGAAGGCAGGTATAGAGGTTGGTGATATTGTTGTAAAATTCAATGATAAGAAAGTCAGTTTTTCTTCAGATTTACCTCCATTAGTTGGCAGTACCAAAATTGGTATTACTGTGCCTGTAGAAATAATACGTCGTTCAAAGCATAAAGTAATACAGGTTAAAATTTCAGAATTACCTACAGATGATAGTGTCATCGCCAGCAAGGCTGACGACAATTCGCAGGTTGATGGAAATTCATTAAATGCCAAAGTTAAAGATTTGACAACAGAACAAAAACAGGAACTTGAAATTGATGATCATGGTGTCATTGTTGAAGAGATAAAGCCGGGGCCTGCACAAAAAGCCGGTATCAGGCAAGGGGATGTTATTTTGTTGCTGAATAACATAAAGATAAAAAATGCATCACATTTTGCTGAATTAATAAAAGAATTACCCCAGGATCGTTCAATACCGGTATTAATACAGCGTCGGGGAGGTCCGATTTTTCTGGCTCTCAAGATAGATGAATGAAAGTAAATTAACCCTGTCTGTTTATTCCCGGTCAGGATGTCATTTATGTGACGAAATGCTGGAGGCATTGAGGCCGTGGCAACAACAATACGGTTTTTCCATAAATATTATTGATATAGATAGCGATGCTGAACTTCGCGATAGATTTACTGATAAAATTCCTGTCCTATCAGCGAAAAATATTGATATTTGCCAATTTCGTCTCGATGAGAGCGCCCTAGAACATTTTTTAACTAATACTGGTTAAGAAAGAATCAAATTTAAATATGTCATTTATACGATAATTAATATCGTATAAAATCGCGCCTTTTTTTACATATCCTAATTTAAACGACAAGCTCTGATCATTTGGTAATGCAGCATATACGCAATTTTTCCATAATCGCACACATTGACCATGGAAAGTCGACTTTAGCAGATCGGTTTATCCAGATTTGTGGCGCATTAAGTGAACGTGAAATGGCCGAACAAGTCCTTGACTCCATGGATCTGGAACGTGAACGCGGCATTACTATCAAGGCGCAGAGTGTAACACTGGATTATCAGGCAAAGGATGGTAATACCTATCAGCTCAACATTATTGATACACCTGGTCATGTTGATTTCAGTTATGAAGTTTCAAGATCATTATCAGCTTGTGATGGGGCGCTGTTGGTTGTTGATGCTGCGCAAGGAGTTGAGGCACAAAGTGTAGCGAATTGTTTAACTGCTATCGAAAATAATCTGGAAGTATTACCGGTACTTAACAAAATAGACCTTCCTTCTGCGGAACCGGAAAGGGTGATTAATGAAATAGAAGAAATTATAGGGATTGATGCTCAAGATGCATTACGTGTTAGTGCTAAAACAGGTGAAGGAGTCGATGCCTTGCTGGAAAAGCTTGTCGAGGAAATTCCCGCACCTGCGGGGAAAATTGATGGGCCGTTAAAAGCATTAATAATTGATTCCTGGTTCGATAACTATCTTGGTGTCGTGTCACTTGTCAGGATTATTGATGGTCAGTTAAAGGTCGGGAAAAAAATTAAAGTTATGTCTACTGGCAGAGATTTTTTGGTTGATCAAGTCGGTATTTTTACGCCTAAAAGAACTTCAAAACAATATCTGGATACCGGAGAAGTCGGTTATGTCGTTGCAGGAATTAAAGACATAGATGGGGCTCCGGTAGGTGATACATTAACATTATTGGAAGATCCGGCAGTTGGTCCTTTACCTGGTTTTCAAACGGTCAAACCACGTGTTTTTTCAGGATTATTTCCTGTAGATTCTGCAGACTATGAATCATTCAGGGAGGCTTTGGCTAAACTTCGTTTAAACGATGCTGCCTTACATTACGAACCAGAGACATCACAGGCACTCGGGTTCGGATTTCGTTGCGGTTTTCTCGGGATGTTACATATGGAAATCATCCAGGAAAGACTGGAACGGGAATACAATCTTTCATTAATTACAACTGCACCAACAGTGGTCTATGAAGTATTAACTACTAATGATGAAATAATCAATATTGATAATCCTGCCAAGTTACCCCAGGCAAATAAGATAACTGAAATACGTGAACCAATAATTACTGCAGACATACTTGTCCCACAAGATTATCTCGGTAATGTCATTGCCTTGTGTATAGAAAAACGTGGTGTGCAAAAAAAGATGCAATACCTGGGTAAACAGATCTCACTATCTTTTGAATTACCTCTGAGCGAAGTTGTTCTGGATTTTTTTGATCGATTAAAATCAGCTAGCAGGGGTTTTGCGTCATTTGATTACAGTTTTAATCGGTTCGAAGCTGCTAAATTAGTTAAACTTGATATTCTCATTAATAATGAAAAGGTAGATGCATTGTCATGTATTGTACATCAGGATGTTGCGCAAAGACGTGGTCAGGAATTAACCGAAAAGATTAAGGAATTTATCCCCCGGCAAATGTATGAAGTTGCTATTCAGGCTGCTATTGGAACAAAAATTCTTTCAAGACAAACGGTCAAAGCACTGAGAAAAAATGTTACCGCAAAGTGTTACGGTGGCGACATTACTCGTAAACGTAAATTACTGGAAAAACAAAAAGCAGGTAAAAAACGAATGAAGCAATTTGGTTCTGTTGAAATACCACAAGCTGCTTTCATGGCAATTTTACATGTAGGGAAAGAAAAATGAATTTTGATTTTTCCGCACTGCTCGTATTCTTAACGTTTGTAAGTGGATTCATATGGTTGTTCGATAGCCTGTTTTTTGCACCAGGCAGAAGGGTTGATCAATCTGTATCTGATAAAGCGACTACAAATGCAAATGATGAAAAAGAAGAACCGAAATTACCTTTATTAGTTGAGTATGCAAAGTCATTTTTTCCGATTTTTCTGATTGTTTTAATACTACGTTCGTTCATATTTGAACCATTCAAGATTCCATCTGCTTCAATGATGCCGACGTTACTTATTGGAGATTTTATCCTGGTCAATAAATATGATTATGGATTACGGCTACCGGTTCTCCACACTAAATTTTGGGAAAACAAGAAACCTGAAAGAGGCGATATAGTTGTATTTCGTTCACCGGAAAATCCGGCTATTCCCTTCATTAAGCGTGTTGTTGGCTTGCCTGGAGATAAGATTGCATATTATGATAAAACTTTATATATCAATGATATATCAGTTACCCAAATACTTAACGGCAGATATAATGCGGTTGGCGCAGGAAAGGAGATGGACGGAGTTTCGTTAAGACTGGAAAATTTGGGTAATATCCGGCATGAAATACTCATTGATCCGGATAGGCGCTCCCAGGAGCTTGAAACCAGAGTCCCGGAGAGCCATTATTTTGTCCTGGGGGATAATCGAGATAACAGTCGGGATAGTCGCTTTTGGGGTTTTGTTCCCGATGAGAACCTGGTTGGCAGGGCTTTTATGATCTGGATGAATTGGGATGGAAAGAATGGTGGTGTAGATTTTAGTCGAATTGGTACAATAATCGAATAGAAATAAAGAGAATTCTAAGGGGGCTTTATGAAAAATATATTAAAACGTCAAAGAGGGATGACAGCGATTGGCATTATGCTTATTTTAGCTATGCTCGGTTGTTTTCTTCTCTTTGGTCTCAGGGTTTTTCCTCTTTACAATGAGTATCTCACTGTAAAGAGCGCTATGGAGTCAGTAATAAATCAACCTCCTGCAAAAAGAAAGACGACAAAAGATATCAGGAAGATCTTTTTACGAAACGCTGAACTAAACAATGTTGAGAGATTTACTGACCAGTCAGTTAAGGAATTAGTTACAGTAAAAAAATCAAAAGATGGGAAAAAGAAATACATCAATGTCAAATATACAGCATCAAACAAGTTATTCCAGAATATCCATGTAATGATTGATGTTGATGAAACGCTTGAAATACCCGGGGGCAAATAAAAATAAATAAATTCGTTGACTATAGATTCAATGATGTCGATTTACTGGATAAGGCGCTAACGCATCGTAGTATCGGTAATGATAATAATGAGAGGTTAGAATATCTTGGAGATGCCATACTTGGTTATGTTATTGCCGAAGTGCTCTACAAAAAATTTCCTGATTCTACCGAAGGTGAACTGACCAGGTTAAGAGCGTCACTTGTAAAGGGTGAAAAATTAGCGGAGATCGGAAGGGAGATAGGTTTAGCAAACCAGTTAAAACTAGGGACCGGGGAATTAAAAAGTGGAGGGTGGAGAAGAAATTCTATCCTGGCAAATACCATAGAAGCAATTATCGGTGCTGTATACCTTGACTCTGATATAGAGACATGCCGTGAAGTAATTTTAAATTTATATCAAACTCATCTTGAAAACCTGGATCCGACTGATATTAAAAAAGATGCCAAGTCACGTTTACAGGAGTATCTCCAGTCCAGGAAACAAAACATACCTGTTTATGAAGTCATAGAAGAAAAGGGTGCCTCACATCAACCGGAATTTACAGTTTCCTGTAAGGTTGAGTTACTTGAAGAATCTGTTATAGCTAAAGGTCATAGCAAGCGCAAAGCTGAGCAGTTAGCAGCCGAAAAGGCACTGTCTATCTTGTCATTAGAGCAATAGATCGTACGTATATTTTAATATGCAATCTTTTCGAACAGGTTATATCAGTATAGTTGGTCGTCCAAATGTCGGTAAATCAACCTTGTTAAACAGGTTGGTGCAACAAAAACTTAGTATAGTCTCAAGAAAACCCCAAACTACTCGCTGGAGTCTACATGGAATAAAAACGACTAAAAATGCGCAGATAATTTATATTGATACCCCAGGGTTACAAAAAAATCCAAAACTTGCTTTAAATCGATATATGAATAAAGAGGTTATAAATTCTTTAACTTATATCGATGCAATATTATTTGTTATCGAAGCAAAAAAATGGACTGAGCTTGACGAAAATGTATTAGCCACGCTAAAAAAAGTTTCAAAAAACAGGACAATTTTAGTCATAAATAAAATCGATAAATTAAAAGATAAAAATGAAATGTTATCTTTTATAAGTATGATTAATGATAAAACAGGCTTGACGGAGATAATGCCTGTATCGGCAAAAAAGAATATAGCATTGGGTAAATTGGAAAATTTAATAGTAAAAAAACTGCCGGTAGCAACAGCAATATATCCAGAAGAACAGATAACAGATCGAGGCGAACGCTTCTTTGCGGCTGAATTTATACGTGAAAAATTAATATCCCGATTAAATAAAGAAATTCCATATCGTTTATCTATAACAATTGACGAATTTAAATCGAAAAAAACTCATGTTGATATACATGCAACTATCTGGGTCGAGAAAAAAGGTCAAAAATCTATAGTTATTGGAACAGAAGGAAATGTACTGAAGGCCGCAGGAAAGGCAGCCCGGGAAGATTTGGAGAAACTATATAATAAGAAAATTAACTTAAAAACCTGGGTTAAGGTTAAATCTAATTGGGCGGACTCTGAAAATGCTTTAAAGCAACTTGGATTCTCTGACTGACCTGGAATGAAAATAGATCATACACCTTGTTATATTCTACATAAACACGACTATAAAGAGAGTAGTTTGCTGCTTGAAATTTTTTCCAGAGAATACGGTCGATTAAGCCTGATTGCAAAAGGTGCCAAACGAAACAGTCAACGTAAAGGAGTTGACTACAGTTTGTATCAAAAATATAAAATGTCCTGGGTAGCAAAATCGGAACTGGGAACCTTGACGGATATTGAGTATGCAAATGAACCTGGTTATTTAACTCCTGCCAAATTAATGTCCGGGTTTTATTTAAACGAGATTACAATGCGTTTGTTACACAAGCATGAATCACATCCTGAATTGTTTGATGCATATGATAAAACTATTATAAGTTTAGCCAGTGACATATCAGAACATATTGTTTTACGATATTTTGAGAAATCGCTTCTTGATTCTTTAGGGTACGGTGTTGTACTTGATTCTGATGTCGAAACCGGAGAAAAAATTGATGCCGGGAATCAATATTACTATCAATTTGATTATGGCCCATTGTTAAACCCGGTTAATTCAAAAGATGGTATAAAAATATCAGGTAAAACTTTATTGCAAATAAATAATGAAACGTTATCGGACACGGAATGCATCACTGAGGCAAAGATGTTATTGAAATCTATCCTGTATAGACATCTGGGAAGTAAACCGTTAGCCAGTCGTGAGCTATATCAAGCCTATGTTCAGAACAAAGACATTGTTTAGTAGTTCCGTATTATTAATATCGTTACAATACGCAGTTTTTAATTTGTGATTATATTTAAATGTTACTCGGGGTAAATATTGATCATGTCGCGACACTTCGTCAGGCGCGCGGAACGCGATATCCTGATCCTGTTTCTGCGGCCCATATAGTGGAACAAGCAGGTGCGGATTCCATTACTATTCATTTAAGGGAGGATCGGCGGCATATACAGGAACGTGATGTCAGGTTATTAAAGGAGACCTTACTCACACCTATGAACCTCGAGATGGCTGTAACAGATGAAATGATGGCGATTGCAGAATCCATTAAGCCGAAATTTTGTTGCTTAGTACCGGAAAAACGTGAGGAACTGACAACGGAAGGCGGCCTTGATGTTAAAGCACAATTACCGCGTATAAAGGAAAGCAGTGAACGTTTAAATAATGCTGGAATAAGAGTTTCACTTTTCATA
>JANQJZ010000070.1 GCA_028281365.1 Gammaproteobacteria bacterium
AAACGTACCCTCGTTGGTGAAGGTTCCCGGACCGGCAATGTTCGAGGAGCCGACCAGGTTTGAGTTGGAGTTAAACACACCACCTGCACGGTTGATGAATTGCGACGTACTCAACATGTCGAAATCGTCATTGCTCCCCGACGGGTTCCAGTTCACCGTACCGAAGTTCTCCCAGATGCGTGAGCTACCCAGTTGCGCTGACGAGCTGGTACTGACATTCGACGTCGTACCGGCACCGGTCGTCAGTGTGCCCGAACCTGTCATGGAGCCAGCGTTGATGATAAAGCTAGACCCGCCAAAGGTTATATTCCCCGCGCCGGTTAAGTTACCACCCGTAATAGAAAGATTACCGTTAATGGTTGAAGTAGAATTAATCGACAACGAGTTGGAATTAATGGATATATTATTATTACTGGTAGTCTGGATCGCTTCGGCTGCTTCATTATTAGTTACGGTTACAGTCAATGGCCCGGAAAGATCGATAAGTACATAATCACCTGCCATCGGAACAGCGATTTGATCCCAATTGGCTGCAACACTCCAGTCCCCACCAATCGGATTAGTCCATTGAAAAATATTGGCAGCAACGGTATCAGTTGAATAACGGAAAATATTCGGTGTGGTTGATCCAAAATTAACAATGCTGTTCGATGATGCAGTTACACCTATTGGATCATTGATCGCAGTAAAGCTGCCAGTCATACAGGAATTGCCGCCATTGCATTCAATGATGTCGAATGTATTGCCACTGGAAGCGGTAAAAGCATTGTCCCAACTTATGTCTAGCGTACCGCCCAATACCACATCGCCTGTTACATCTAAAAGATCATACTGCGTGCCTTGTGTGAGACCGGCCAGTTCGATCTCAATCACACTGCTGGCATTTAAATTAAGATCAGCATCGATGGTTAAGGTGCCAGGCGAGCTACCGGGGTGAATGCTGCCATTGACATTTAATACACCAACCGTAGCGCCTTCTATAGTACCGCTACCCTGCAACACGGCGGATGCAGTATCGGTATAGGCATTGGCGCTGGGAATATCCAGCGTTGTACCGGCAGCGACGTCCGCCGTGCCTGAGTTAAAGAATAAATCATTAACGGACAGGGTACCGGTCTGCACTTCGATCAAACCGGAATTTTCCATGTCTACCGAACCGGCATTACCAATGAACGCCGTGCCAGCGAAGCCCGTACCCCCACCGATCTTGCGAAGTGTCCCATCGTTGTCGATCAAACCGAGCCCAACACCGCCGCGAACCTGTACCGAACCGCCTGAAGTATCCAACGAGAATATCGCACCGGGATTGTTCTGTAGCTCACCGCCATTATCTACTCTCACAAATGTACCGTTTGTCAACGCGCTACTACCGCTTGAGTTCGTATGCACCATTCGACGACCGTTCAGGTAAGGAGATCCACCTGAGATCGTCAGCACACCGTCCACCGTCACATCACTCGAGCCACCGCTGATATCACCACCAGCCCAGTTCATTGCATTCGATATATTTATTGCACCACTTCCCTGTATATCTCCAGAAGACATATTCAAGGTTGAAATATTGGCTGTCAGGTCATCGAAGTCGAATACATCTGTGGAATCGATAGTGAGGGAGTTTGCATTGAAATTGGCGTTTTCAATAGTAACCGTACCTATGACCAGAACATTTCCGGCACCGCTGCTTTGTGCATCAATGGTGCCGCCGGCCAGATTAATATCCCCATTCAGGGTAATGGTCCCGGGTGCAAATAGATCGAGATCCAGAATATCAAAGCCTGTTGCTTCAATATTGTTATTAATAGCTATGTTGTTATCCGCATCCAGGGTCAGAGTAGCCGCACTATTGTTCGCTACGTTTATTGCATCAACTACGGTGATGTTTCCGGGATCACTAACCAGAGCATTAGTCGTGGTAATGGTGACATCGGTTCCAAGCTCCAGTGTATAAACTATAGTGTCAATATCAGCAATGGACGGACTGATCGTACCTACCGGGGTGAATACATTCGGATCTTCAGGTCCTGTTGCAGGCTCGACAAAATCAAAGCTACCGTTACTAGAATCATCCATAGATCCCCCAACAGAACGTAATTCCGTATCGCTTGGGTCCAGTAACCATTCGCCAGGCTTTCCATTACTTGCACTGGCATCGACTTTTCCCAGTGCTTCCAGATATTGTTTCCCGGAAGTCTCTACAAAACCACCATCACCCGATTCGCTTCCACCTTTTGCGCTTATCTCACCATAAAACTGTGCCGTCTCATCCGCCCAAACGATGACTTTACCGCCATCGCCATCTGTTATTGCATCCGCTTTTATTGATGTATCTTTGCCAATGTAAGTTTGTTTCGCGTTTTTAACGTCTTCGTTTTTTCCTTGATAATCCCCACCAACCAAGACTTCACCACCACCCGTTTTACCTGAGGCATCAATGCTTGCATCCTCTAGTAACGCAACGCGTTCACCTAAGACTTCAACATGACCACCATTGCTTTCTTCACCTTTCGCTTCTATCGTTCCAGAATTCCATACTGTGCCTTTATCACTTTCGATCTTGACTTCACCACCTGTTGCACCATTTGCAGTAATTACAGCATCAGTTGCAATTTCGATATCGGCTTTGGCAAACAGCTGTACGTTTCCATTTTCATCAACACTAATACTGTTTGCATTAATAGATCCTTCATGTTTAATCGTGCCGGCAAACATTTTTGCTGCACCACCATTGGTAATTATCTCGCCGAGATTCACAACTTCGTTTTCCGGAGCCTGAACATCAAACACAATATGATCGGAATCAAGACTGGCTATCGTGACACTTTCACCAGCAGCTAAAACAAGTTGTCCACCATCAGTTTCGATAATGCCGCTGTTTTCAATGTTCGGTGCAATTAAAAAGATGTCACCATTAGCACCTGTTTTTATATAACCCTTGTTCGTAATCGAACCGCCACCCTCGCCTTGCAGTTTTAAATTTTTATTGATGAAGTCTTCATCGGTCATATTTAATGTAGACGCAATGAAACCTGCAGTGTCGATCACGGCATCAGGACCGATGACGATGCCACTCGAATTTAAAAGAAACACGCGACCATTGGATAACAGACTGCCTTGTATATCCGAGATGGGAATCGAACCATTAATCCCGGTAACACGATTAAGGACTGCACTGCTTGCCGAGTTTTGAATAAAGCGTGTAACTTCGTTGTGATTAATTGAAAACTGCTGCCAGTTGATAATGGCACCGTTGGAGTTGGTGATATTTAAGGTATTCGGATCGGGATGGGCAAAATTGACCTGGCCATTAACAACCGTGGCGCCGTTTGGATTGGCAAATACCGACCCCGTGCCGCCGGCCAGACCCAACAGCAATCCAATCAGTACATGCTTTAGTGATCGTCTCACGTTTCCAGTACAAATCGCCTTTATTAATTTTTGTTAGGGCAAATATTGTCCATAAATACATCCCTGTCTCCATCGCACGATCTAAGTATATTCGTTATCAATTCTATTATACGTGATCATTAGTTCATGCGAGTTTTCAAATAAAATATTTATTAATCAATAACTTACATTAATCTGGTTTGCTCTCAATTTATTGCACAATGCATTCAAATTCATTTTGCTCGATCACAGTTTCATCGAGCAATTCAAATAAAGTTTCGAATTCTTCGTTAATTGTTTGTAAATAGGGATCATTTTCCTGGAACGCTTTCGGCCGTTCTAATTTCACGAAAAGTGTGCCGTCTGTAGAAACAAAGCCACCCTCTCCCGGTACCATTTCAATGAACTCACCATCACGTTCTATATAAACCTTTCCTTCACGTGTATTCACATAAAGTCCGGATGGGACATCATCATCTTCCTCTTCCGCAAACAGATCCTCAAAATTGATATCGACTTCGTCCGGTCTTGGTATATCCAGAACCGGTGGCACATCGATTATCGATGCTGGCTCATCTATAAACCTGATTTGAAATGCCTGATTCTCGAGTAAGTCAAATTCGCCTGCGTCATTCTTGGCAAAGATTGATCCTTGCCAGACCGAACCGGATAAACCGCAAACCTGTGCACCTGCTGAACAAGGACCGGACCAAAGCAGATCGTAACCGGTACCACGAATACCAATTGTTGCGGTAGGCGTCTTAACTTTATAGGCATCTTTATTTTTCTTGCCGATGAAACCGGTCAATGCACGCATACCACCCTTGATTAATCTTAATACGGCGCTATTTTCTTCCGGCTTGTCAGGCGAATAATTAAGTTCTTCAATCTTAAACTGCGAGTTTTCCTTAAGTGTGACCCGTCCTTCATCCTTAAAGACGATGACTGCAAAAGATCCCTCAGCCGTTTCAACAGTATCACCTTCAAACAGGGCTGAACCAGGCTCAAGTTTTATCTTTGCACCGCCGGTATAAAGGGTATAAACATCGCCTTTCATAAAGGCAATCTTTGCAATTGCATCGTCTGCCAGAGTCTGTCTCTTTTCTTTATATTTCTTCTGATCGATTGCGCAGTCTGTTTCACATAATCGTGCATCAAAGTCAGTGCCACGTATTCCAATCGTTGCTACTGTGGTATTTAATTTAAATGCATCGGGGTTACGTTTACTGATTAAACCGGATACTGCACGTAAGCCACCCTTGAATAACCGCATTACTGCACTTTCTTCATTTTCCTTGAGAGAATAATTTTCAAAAGAAAAAACAGAATCAGGTCTTATAGAGAATCGACTTCCATCGATCATACTTAATACGGCAAAACTTTTTGGACCTGATGTAATAACATCACCCTGATGGATTGGTGCTTTTTTACCTAACACCCGTATTTCACCAGAGATTGATTTTGCTGAAACAGCACCTCGAGTAAAAACCACTTCACCAATTTTTTCCGTAGCAGGTTCTGCATTCAAATGAAAACTCACCAGGCATAACATTGCCAGGACAAAAAGTTTGGTTATAGAATGAGTTGTTTGCATGTTTGATTAAAACCGATAAAAAATACTGGCATGGGTTTTTGTACCACCAATATCAGCAGTGCGTCCATCATTTAACTCATGTGCATAATCGATCGATACACTCAGGTTATTTTTCCACTGCCAACTTAAACCGGCACCGATATTAGCTAATGTTTGGCTATCAATTTGTCCAGCCGTTGGTTTGATAATTTTAGTATGGCCTACATCGCTGAATAATCTGATTCGTATGGTTTGCTCAAATATCGATACCGGCCTGGAAAATTCCAGCGTTGCCTGGTCACCTCGATCACCAACAACCGCTCGTTCTTCAAAACCACGTACAGAATTTATTCCGCCAATGCCAAATTGCTCACCGCTAATTAAAGGTTCATTACTCCATTGTCCTTGCCAGAACAATTTCATTAACCATGTTTGAGATATAGCACGATTATATGTCGCACTATAACGGACCACATCCCAATCCTGTTCGGCTCCGGTCCTTGATGCGGTGTAGACAGCACTGTTATTACGGTTGCCTCCATTCAGATTACGCACATAGCTCAAGTTAAAATTAATTTGCGATTTTTCCATTTGATATTCACCAAAATAGGAAACTGTCAGAGGACGACTTCTAACATCCACTCCTATAGGTGCGCCAAGAAAGGCTACATTATTTTCAAACAATTTATCATCGACACCGATACTGGCCCGATGACGATAATTTTTTCGATTAAGCAACGTATATGTGTAACTACCACCAAGAAACTTACCAGCACCACTGACATCGAACACATCCTGGACAGTTCCACTATTAACATCTGAACGAGAATAGAAAAAATTAAATTCGCCTGAATACTTGTAAACAGGAAATCGATAATTAAAACCCCATTGTTTTACATCACTGGTATTACCAGGTGAGGTTGTATAACTCGCAGTCAAGCTATCATCGAAACCAATTAAATTACTATGTTGTCCACCAGCGGAAAGTCTTAATCGACCCGTTTTTGATGTGCCGATATTATTTAATACACTGAATATTTGCCACGGACGTTGATCCTGAACATCCAGCACTGCGTCGACACTGTCAGGCTGTTCGCTTTGCTTCATCCTGAGGGTAACGCTTTTTGAAGTATGGTTGTTCGCAACAATCAGTTGCCGTGATAATTCCCTGGTATCCGGGACAGTCCCTGGAACAAGTCCAGGTAATGAATTAATAATATTCTCTGTTGTAAAATATTTATTACCTTCAACATTAACCTGTCCAAGCGTAATCTGCACAATCTCTAAATGCACTATACCGTCCTTTAATGTTTGCGGAGGTAATATAACGCGATGAAAAGAATGTCCGGCATTCAGGATGACACTTTCAAGCTCAGCTGCGGCGGCTAATAACCCTTCCAGGCCCTCATGCTCTCCCATAAATGGAGATAAAACACTATTTGTTTCTTCAACAGAAATCGGGTTTTCACCTGTGATCGTAAATTCAGTGACAGTGAAACTAACTGTAGGAATATCCTCTGCGTGCGCAAGCTGACTCATTGTCACAAGGCTGAGTAGCAAATATCTAGTAAAAATAGCAAGTGAGCGTGGAGCCATATTTCTTCTTCTACTTCTTCCCCTAAACCGGATATAGCTCTTCCAGATAAATTAGACAATAACATGTTATATATCAGAAACATATAATGAATTTATCCATAAGCATAAATATCAAGAACTTATTAAACTGGCCCAATTTTCTGAGTCTATTTTCTGTGTTTAAAGAGCTATTTCCAATCACCCAAAATAACTAGATTTACTGTTTCATATACTTAATTTTAGGTATATTCGGAGCATTATTTCCGTGGCAGGATAGAGTTCATGATGAATCTATCCTCGATCAATCAACCTGCTGAGACAATGCAAAAAACAACTACGGTTTTGATCGTTGAGGATGACGCGTCAACACGCGAACGATTTTCACGTGTAATAACCGGCCACCCACAATTAGAACTTCTGGGAAATGCAGGTGATTTCTCTACAGCATCTGAATTACTTCAAAAATATGTTCCTGATGTTTTACTCACAGATCTGGATCTGCCCGATGGTGATGGTGTAGATCTGATTCATGAAATTAAAGCTCGCGAGCTGGATACTGAGATCATGGTGATCTCTGTCTTCGGCGATGAACGACATGTTATTCGTGCAATTGAAGCCGGAGCCGGTGGATATTTACTAAAAGATGGTGGAGCCGATCAAATAGCCAATGCCATTTTTCAATTAATGAATGGTGGTGCTCCAATTAGTCCTGCGATTGCACAACACTTATTAAAGCGTTTTCGTAAAAGTAATGAAGATATTGTTGAGGAATCAGATGAGCGGGCAACAGAAGCTATCACTAAACGGGAGCAGGAAATTTTAAACTTTGTTAGTCAGGGTTATACTGCTCAGGAAATTGCTGAACAAAATGATATATCACGTCATACTGTAAACACACATATTCGAAATATTTATAGCAAACTGGCTGTTAATACGCGTGCTGAAGCAGTAATGAAAGGAGTACAACAGGGTATTATCAAATCAGATAAATAAAATTCTACATGAATGCGTATTGCTCCCATACAAAACTCCTGATAAATAGATGAGGTTATTGGACGAGATATACTCTGTCATTATAAAAACACCGAAATGGATATTTGGTTTTGGTGTTTGTTTTTTATTAGTTGTATTTTTATCACCTTCCTGGTTGCCCATACCGGACCCGTCATTAAAACTTGAAAACATTTCTTTTATTTCTGAATCCGGTACGTCAACAGGTACTAATAAAATAAGTCAAATTCAATTACCACACGATTGGCGTAAAATTGATGCAAATATTGAATCCGGTTGGTATCAAATTCCAGTTACTATTACAGAGCCTGTCGAAGATTCTATCGTTTTATTCATTACCCACGTTCAACAATTTGCTGACATATGGATCGACCAGATCCCTATTAAAAGTAATTACCCTGAACACGCTGTCAGTGGCCGTATTTGGAGCAGACCTTTATTATTAGGTATACCGGATAACATACTGGGGTCGGGGGAACATGTAATTGAAATTTATTTACAAAGTTCTCCTTCTACAAACGGCTTGCTTGGTGAACTTTATCTGGGCCCGGCACATTTAATTCAACCTGCATGGGAATGGCGCTATCACTATCGTTTTACACTTGTTGCCATTATTACTTTTGGTATGTTGTTTTTAAGTTTATTTATGGGTGTGCTCTGGTTATTACGGCGTGGTGACACAATGTATGGCTGGTTTACTGCCTGTACTTTTTTTTGGACTTTACACAACATTCCTCATTTTATTGATCCACCATATGGGATTTCAGCACAACTCTGGGATGGGTTATATTTTACTTTGTTGGGCTGGATGGTGATCGCACTTATTATTTTTAATCACCGCTATCTTGGTAAAGTTTATCCAATACGTGAAAAACTACTACTAGCTTATGCACTTATTGGTGCTTTACCCTTTTTTTTATTACCTCATGACTTGATACACAAATATGCCTATTTTGTCTGGGATCTTTCATTATTACCCATAGGTGCCTATACCATGCTTTTTTTGTTATATGCACATAGTAAAAAACCGATAATCGAAATAAAACTTTTGCTTTTAGCCGGTACCATTATTTTTACATTTGGTTTAAACGATTATCTGGTAGTAACGGGACTTATCGATCGGACCCGGGGTCTATTGATTCAATACAGCGGTTTACCAACAATGCTTGTATTAATCTGGTTTTTATTGTCACGGTTTATCAACGCATTAAAAGTAACTGAATCTCTCAACCTTGAACTTGAACAAAGAATCAAAAACAAGGAAATTGAACTAAAGGAAAATTATGAGCGTTTAAAGAAAATGGAACAGGAACAACTGCTTTCTGAAGAGCGCGATAGAATAATGCAGGATGTGCATGATGGTGTGGGAGGGCAACTTGTAGCAATGTTGGCCGAAATCGAGACGGGACAAATTTCCCAAACTGAAATGCACGATGCTTTAGCACAAAGCCTGACCGATTTAAGACTTGTGATCGATTCACTGGATACCGCCAGTGAAGATCTGCCAACTTTACTTGGAATGCTACGATCACGATTGCAACCTCGTTTGGATGGCCATGGCATAAAATTGCATTGGAGAGTTAAACCCTTACCAGTATTAGAAGATTTTGGTCCAAGAAAGGCGCTACATTTAATGCGTATTTTGCAAGAAGCGATTTCCAATGTTTTAAAACATAGTCATGCGAATAATCTATACGTCAATACCGATTCAAATCAGGGTCCAGATGATATCCACAACATAAAAATTACTGTCAGAGATGATGGCCAATGGCAAGATCAAAGTGACCGTACCAGTCGTGGGCTTAAAAATATGAAAAAAAGGGCTGACGGTATCAATGCCAAACTTGACATATCAGGTGATAATTCCGGAACAATAGTAGAAATATCGCTAACTGGCTATGAAAAAAAAGAGAACGGCGATATCAGACCATAATTAAATGGATTTTCATAAGCCATACGTTTAAATTATATAACTACCTGATTAAACAAAATAAAAATACAGGGGTTTATGGCAGCATTCTGGAAAAAAGACTGGTTTGCCGGGCTGATCGTTAGCGTCATCTTCATATTTATGGCGAACAGCCAGTTCATCGAAAAACTGGAATTTGCAAATTATGACTTTGCAATGAATCAGCTCGCTCGAGAACCCGATCAAAAAATTTCCGTTATCGCCATTGATGATCGCAGCATTGAAAACCTGGGGCGCTGGCCCTGGCCGAGATCATTACAAGCTGAGATGATTGATAAATTGGCACAAAGTGGTGCGACCGTTATCGGGAATACCATTCTGCTATCAGAACCACAGACCCATCTGGGTGATAAATACATCAATGATGCGATTAGTAAACTCGAATCAAAATCGGACCCGGGATTACAAGAAGCGATTGATATATTGAAGCTTGGACAAATCGAGTTAGATACTGACGGTAAATTAGCCAGTGCCATGAGTGAAGCCGGTAATGTTGTTATGGGAATGCAATTTCAACTTGGCGAACCGTTAGGCAAGCCTGATGAATCGTTACCGGAGTATGTAGCACGTAATGCCATGCAACTGGATCCAAACTTACAGAACAGCCTTTTCATTTATCCAACAATCAGTGCAACACCACCGATTGAAGTACTCGGGGAAACAACACGCGCTATTGGTCATTTAAATATGTGGCAAGACAGTGATGGAGGTATACGTTCTGACCTGTTAGCTGTCGATTATTATGGTGAGATTATCCCGTCCTTATCTGCATTAATTGCCGCTGCAAGTTTGAACCTTACCAGTCAGGATTTGAAAATTACCGAAGACCAACAATTCAGGTTGGGGAATCTGACGATTACCCTTGACGGGCTTGGTCGTATCTATCCATTTTTTTATCAGGATACCGAAGGTAACTCACCTTTTTCTGTTGATTCTTTTTATGACGTCTATGTCGGTAATATTGATGCAAATAAATATAAAGACAGGATTGTTTTAATCGGGCCAAGTGCGTTTGGTGTAGGCACACCTGTTATTACGCCAATATCTGAATCTATGCCGCCGGTTTTAGTCCTGGCAAATATAGTTGCCAGTATCCTGGAACAGGATTTTATTGTAATCCCTGACTGGGCATGGATGGTTGAAACTACTGCTTTCTTTTTAATTGCAATTTACCTGATGTTTTTATTGCCCCGCTTACATGCAGGCCTTGCTGCTGCAATTAGTTTCGGCTGTCTTGTTGTTTTAATTGGTAGTAGTCAGTTTCTTTTATATTCCGGTATCTGGCTACAGTTAATGTTGGCCACCACTTTATTGCTTACCGGGTATATTTTATTAATCTCGAAACGTTATCTCGTAACTGAACGCGGAAAGATTGAATCGGATCAAGCGTCGGCAGCAAGTAATCGGACACTCGGCTTGTCATATCAACAACAGGGACAACTGGATATGGCGTTGGACAAATTTAAACAATGCCCGCTTGATGATTCAATGATGGAACCGCTTTATAACCTGGCACTCGATTTTGAACGTAAACGGCAATTCAATAAGGCGTCTTCAATCTATGAATACATGATGAAACATGATGCAAAGTTCAAGGATATACAGGAACGGGTTAAACGCAGTAACGCCATGCAGGATACGGTTATGTTTGGTGCACCGGGGGGAGGAACAGCAGGCACAAGTATTTTAAGTGACGGTACGATTGAAAAACCGATGTTGGGTCGTTATGAAGTCGAGAAAGAACTGGGCAAAGGTGCGATGGGTATCGTTTATTTAGGCAAGGACCCAAAGATTAATCGTATCGTTGCAATTAAAACCATGGCTCTTTCACAGGAATTTGAAGAGGATGAACTTGAAGAAGTTAAAGAACGATTCTTTCGTGAGGCCGAAACGGCTGGACGCTTAACGCATAAAAATATTGTCACTATCTATGATGTCGGTGAAGAACATGACCTGGCCTACATTGCGATGGAATTCCTTGAAGGCCATGATCTCTCTCAGTACACCAAAAAAGATAAATTATTACCTGTTAAAAATTGTTTACAACTCGTTATTCTTGCCGCTGAGGCATTACATTATGCGCATCAACAAAAGATTGTGCATAGAGATATTAAACCGGCGAATATTATGTTTATCCCTAAAGCTTCAACGATCAAGATTACTGACTTTGGTATCGCGCGTATTACTGACTCAAGTAAGACTAAAACGGGTATGGTGTTGGGTACACCCTCTTATATGTCACCGGAACAATTAGTTGGTAAACATATAGACGGACGATCAGATTTATTTTCTCTTGGGGTCATGTTATATCAATTATTGACTGGCGATTTGCCTTTTAAAGGTGATTCAATGGCATCGCTAATGTTTAGCATTGCAAATGAGCCGCATCCTGAAATAATAGGCGCTAGAAAAGGATTAGAGCAGCAAGCACCTGATATCGTAAAAATAATCGACAGGGTGCTTGATAAAACACCCGAAGACCGTTATCAAAGTGGTGGGGAATTTGCGAGAGATTTACGTAACTGTCTAAAAAATATAAAAAATAAATAATGGACCTATCGACAAAACTCGAAGTTGTTAATCAATCTGACGTTGGTCAGAAAAGACCCCATAATGAAGACAGTACTATCACTGACGTAAAAAACGGTCTGGTAATTCTTGCTGATGGTATGGGTGGTTACAAGGCTGGAGAAGTTGCCAGCGCTTTGGCTGTCACCGATATCCAGCATAATGTAGCCAATGGATTAAAAAAAATAAAAAAAGGCCAAACCGATGATACAACCGGATTACATAATGAATCCATCCTGATTCGGGACATAATTACCCAAGCAAATTCAAATATTTATAATACTGCGCTCACTGACCCACAGTGCAAGGGAATGGGTACAACCATTGTCGTTGGACTGTTTTATGACAATACACTGTCTATAGCACATGTTGGTGACTCTCGCCTTTATCGCTTTAGAAACAATGGCTTACAACAAGTCACCAAAGATCATTCCTTAATCCAGGAGCTCGTCGACCGGGGGCTTTACACTTTAGAAGAAGCAAAGGCGAACACACCGAAGAATTTAGTCACTCGGGCAATGGGAATTGAAGTCGATGTTGATGTCGATGTGGTCGAAGAAATGGTGATTCCGGGTGATATTTACCTGCTGTGTTCGGACGGATTAAATGATATGGTAAATGATGAAGAAATTCACTTAACCCTAAGTAAATATAGTGCTAATCTTGTACAAACTGCTGAGGAATTAGTGAAATTTGCTAACCAAAGAGGGGGCAAGGATAACATTTCAGTCATACTGGTGCGTATCCGTGAAGATTTTTCTTCTCCCAAAGGTTTTATACAAAAATTAATAAATCGTTTTAAATAATGAAATACGGGGATAGGAATTAGCGACGATGGCAAAGTTAGTTCTGAGTATGAATGGTGTTGTTCAGGGTGAATATGAGCTCAATCAGGAGCGATTGACGATTGGTCGTAAGCCCGATAATGACATTCCAATTGATAATCTTGCAGTCAGTGGTAAACATGCATTGATTATCACAATACTCGACGATTCTTTTCTGGAAGATCTTGGTAGCACCAATGGTAGCTATGTAAACGGAAAACTCGTTAAAAAACATGCGCTTAAGGATGGCGATGTCATCGCTATTGGTAAGCATGAACTGAAGTATGTAAATGAGCATGCAACGGCTGATGATGATGAGTTTGAAAAGACCATGATCATCAAACCGGGGTCTGCCAGTGCTGCTGTTGCTGCTGCTCAAGCCGCTGAAAAAGCCGTTGCGTCTGCTGAGCCAGCTGCTGCTGCGCCTGCTGGTGGCGGCATGCCATTGGGTCGCTTAACTGTCTTAAATGGTCCTATTGCCGGTAAAGAACTTGAACTGACTAAAGCATTAATCACACTGGGGAAACCTGGAACACAGGTAGCTGTTATTTCACGTCGTCCGCAAGGCTATTTCCTGACTCATATCGAAGGCAGTGGCTTCCCGGTTGTTAATGGCGATGAAATTGGTGCCAAGGCTTATCAATTAAAAGATAGTGATTTGATTGAGCTTGCTGGTATTAAGATGGAATTCAGTTCGGCCTAATTTTAGAGCACCTTAGAAAAGCCTTTTTT
Source organism: Gammaproteobacteria bacterium (assembly GCA_028281365.1). GTDB lineage: Bacteria > Pseudomonadota > Gammaproteobacteria > Eutrophobiales > Eutrophobiaceae > JANQJZ01. Next base: position 13,637 of record JANQJZ010000070.1, read on the forward strand.
CGCGATTAATATGCCGTTCCTTATAGATTATTCATGGTAAGCCGCGTTAATCCCGTACTCAAATCCTCATGTATTAATATACATTCCGGTTTTCGGCTTTGGCTTCCTGCGTCGCTCTACCTCCTACATCCATGTAGTCGTGCGTGCATTAATTTAAGTTTCTTGCTCTTATTTACAGGGATGTAATGTATGCCGGTTTTGCAGGAGCAAAAAACCGGCCACAAAAAAAATCATTTTCTAAGTTACCCTAAACAAAATATAACTTTTTACTGATATTTTTATGACTTAATTTATTTTGTTGTGTGTGTAAATACACCATCCCAATCTTTGGGAGGTGGGTTAGTTATGTATTGTTCAATTCTTTCCAGATAAATGTCATAAACTTTTCTATTTGTGTAAGATTCTTTTAATAACTTCAATTTACTTTCTGCCTTTTCCCATTCCTGTGCATAATAAAATTTTAATGCCTTTTCATATTCATCTATTTCATTTTCTTCTTCTTCAGAAACTTCATCATGCAATGCAAGCGGCTGATAGATTGTAACTGGTTCATTTTTGCCCTTCACTCGTACCCTGTCGAGTTTCACGTATAAATATTCTGGAACAGCATTTTTGGTAGACTCACTAACAATAATATCAACACCATAGTTTTTTGTGAGGCCTTCAAGACGTGAACCTATATTAACGGTATCTCCCAAAACAGTATAGGCCATGCGAAATTCTGATCCCATATTACCAACACTCATTTCACCTGTATTAATCCCGACTCCCAGGTTGATCTCAGGCCAGCCACGTTCCTCGAATTCATGTTTTAATGCCTGCAAGCGCTCAATCATTTCATAACCTGCCTGTATTGCATGTTTTGCATGGTCCTTATCTTCAAGCGGGGCACCCCAAAATGCCATAATGGCATCGCCCATATATTTATCTATCGTGCCACGATTTTTATGGATAACTCCTGTTAATGGCGTCAATATTGCGTTCATAAGATTTGATAATTCCGCAGGTTCCAGTCCCTCGGATATCGTTGTAAACCCTCTTACATCAGAGAACAACACGGACATTTCCCTGTTCTCTGCAGCCATTGATGCAGCTTCAGGATTCTCACTTAATTCATCAACCAGCTCAGTAGGAATATATTGACCGAACAACCCGGATATTTCTTTTTTCCCCCGGCGTTCAATAAAAAATCCAAACGTCATATTAATCAGGTACAGGCATAACATCATGACTAATAATGTAGCTATAGGTAAAACCAAATTCCCTATTTCCCAAACAATAAAATTAATACCAACAACGAGTAAGACAAAGGCACCGAAAACAAGATTTGAAATAAGTGGGCTGATACATGGAATAATAAAAGAGAGTAAGATACCAATTGTTAAAATTTGTAAAAACTCTGCGCCTCTTGTAAAGGATGGTTTTTGTTTTATAACTTCATCAATCATTCCTGCAAGTAAATTAGCATGAACTTCAACACCAGGATATTTATTCTGTACAGGTGTCGCACGCAAGTCGAATAGACCAGGCGCGGATGTCCCCATCAGGACAATACGGTTTTCCAGTTCGGAAGCCTCTACCCGTCCATTTAATACATCCGTCGCCGATATATATTTAAAACTTCCTTGTCGGCCTCGATAGGGAACCAGGGCTTGTATATATTCATCAACAGGGATTTTTAAGTCGCCTACCTGAAGCCATTCCAGTTCAAAATATTCCGACCCGGCCTCACTGAATACCGGAACGACGGTATCAACATCCAATAATGCCCTGGCCATTGACAAAGATAAGGCCTCGTAAAAATCACCGTTATAGTCATAGAGTAATGGGACACTTCGCACAATACCGTCATCATCAACCCAGGGATTAAAATGTCCCGCCATTGTCGATTCTGTCTGGAATTTGGCCAGATTGGAACCATAACCGTTTGCTACTCTGGCAGTAAGATTAATGCCATCAAAATCTTCTGCTGTATATATTGGAGGAGGCAGTTGGCCGCTAATTGATACTTCTTCGTCTTCTGCTGCACTGTTAAAGTAATACCCCAGTACGACACGTTTATCTGCCAGACTTTCATTAAAAAGCTGGTCATAATCCAGAGATTTTTCCAGTTCTTTAACCCTGGCGACAAACTTTTCCTGGTCTTTCAGTTCATCGTTCGCAAGCTGGTTAAGAATATACAAGCCAGAACTTTTATCCTCTTCTGCAAAGACAATATCAAAACCAACCAAAAACACCTGATAATAATCAAACATCTGCTTGGTTAATTTTGCCATGACGTCCCTGTTCCATGGCCAGCGTCCTATCTCCAAAAGACTCTTTTCATCAATATCGACAATAATGATACGATCATCAATCGTGTTAGGCATGGATAATACAACTCGATAATCATAGGCAATATTTTCCAATTGCGCCATGATGGGTAAGTTAACAAGCTGAATTACATAAGCAAGGAATACAATAGTTATTAATAGATTAAATAATATGCGTAAATATTGTTTCTTGATATTTTTAACTATTGCATTCATTCGAATCAACAGAATAAAAAGACTCTTAAGTAAAAAACTAAAAAGTAAATTTTACTTTTATTGCAATTACTCAAACTCTTCAACAGAATTATAGATAGGAAATACTTTATCAAGACGCGCCAATTTTAAAACACTCATTGCTTCATCACTGACACTGACTAAACCGAACTTAAGTGATTGCTTCTTGGCCGTTTGATAACCTTCTACGAGGCTGGCTACACCTGAACTATCAATATAACTGACTTCAGCAAGATTGATTAATAGGTTTTTACCGTTTTCCAAAACCTGGAGAATACTTTTTCGCGCATTCGGCGAACAAGACAAATCAATATCACCTTCAAGTCCAACAACAGTATATCCCTCGCCTTCCTGTGTATTGATATTCATAACTTATACTCACATCAATTTAATTATTGAAAGGCCTGCAATCTTCGCCGGCAAACTCTCAACTTATTTTTTTTATCATCTCGAGGTAGTTACCCTTCCCTTCCTCAAGATGTCCCCTGTCACACTCATCCATTATCTCATCAATGAAATATGTCCCCAAGCCTCCTGGTCGTAAATCATCCAGATTTCGTGGTTTAACCGATTTCAAGTCAATCGGTTTAGCATAATCCAGTATCCTGAAATGCACCTTACCCTCATTATTGAGCATTTCTACTACAATTTCACCTAATTCATCATCGCCGTAAGCATGCTGAATCACATTCATGCACGCTTCATTAACCGCTATTACCAGCCTGTCTGATAATTCTTCACAACAACCTACAACTTCGGCTGTTTTCTTAACCAATGCACGTACCTCACATAGGCGCTCTGCATTGGCCGGAAACCTGAATTCAAATAATTTTTCCATAATTAATACATTCCACACTCAATAATCATCATTGTAATATCATCCCGTTGAGTTACATCAGATCGACGAATCCTGGAAACAATTTCATCAAGACGTTCAGAAGCTGTTAGCTTTGAGTATTGCCTGATTAACTGAATCAAGCCATCAACTTCCAGTTGCTTATGATCTTCATCCAGACTTTCCGTTACTCCATCAGTAAAGATATAAACCGAACCACCCTCCAGGTTTATTTCAGATACAGGAAATTCTGTATCTGGCAGTATGCCAAGAGGTGGAGCGTCGGCCTCAATTTCTTTAAACTTCCCTGATGCATCATGAAACAAGGGCGGTTGATGGCCTGCATTTGAAAAACGTATTGTACAAGTATCAGTATCAATAATACCGGAAACTATTGTGATAAACATACCATGAGAAACAGTTTCACATATTTCGTTATTTACTCGAGATAAAAGTTCACCAGGGTCATCAATCGACTTGGCAAGATGATGTAAAAGGCTACTTGCTTTCGCCATTAACATTGCAGCATTCATCCCCTTCCCGGAGACATCTGCCAGATTAAAATAGATCAGTCCGTTATCTCGTTTGAAGTAATCATAAAAGTCTCCTGAGACTTCTAATGCAGGTATATTTATTCCCTGCGCAGGAAAGTTTGATATATTGGCCTCTGGTAATAAATCAACCTGGATCTCCCTGGCCAGTTCCAGCTCTTTTCTCATACGTTCCTGCTCAACCAGGGCATCTGCCATACGGGCATTATGTATAGCGAGAGCTACTGCCGAAGCCAATGCCATAGAAATGTTCTTGTCCTGCTCTGCAAATAACTCATCATTTCGTTTATTTATTAACTCCAGAGCACCAATACATTCTTCTCTTATAATTAGTGGAACACAGAGAATGGACTTGGTTTTAAATCCTGTTCCCATATCAACCGTCTTGGCAAAATCCGGATCACTTTGTACATCCCTTACCATTTGGCAGGTTCTGGTTTTTACAGCCTTGCCAACAATGCCCTGTTTTGATGAAAGTCGTAAACCAACGATATTAACCGGCCCGGCGCATTCACGACAAACCAGTTCAGTCGCGTCATTCTCCAATAAGAATATAGATGCCGCCTCTGCATTCATATACTGCATAAATTTTTCTATTGCATTTTTTAAGGTCCTGGAGATATCCAGCGTACTTGCAAAACTTTGGGAAATATCTGCAAGTAAAGCAAGTTGTTCTTCAAGAGAATGTAGAGAATCATTAGCAAACAGATCATAGACTTTTGGTGCAGCCATCAATCTATCCTCTTTAAGCAATCCAGATAACTATTTTCATCCGGAAAAGTATTGCTCCGTTGGGCCTGCCATAATGATGTTCCCAAACATTCCATCATCTTATGTTCAGCATCATGAATTGATATAGATCTGTTTAATATCCTGTTAAAAATAGCATTAACACCTGTTGGCCGATCAGAACCTACCTGTTCCTTTAATGCGATATGCATTCCCATATGTAAAAAGGGGTTAGTCTGATTTTGCTCGGGGCCAAAATCATTATTATAAGAGATGTCTTTCTCATCAAGATAATGATGATATTCAGGGTGCGCGTGAATAACGTCAGAAATAATCGCCTCAATTGGCTCCAGAGGTAAATTACTTTTTTGTTTTTCCCATACCTTAAAAAAGTAATCTCGCGCTTCATTTCGGTCCTGGACAAACATATCAGTAGCTATAAATATTTCACTTCTTCCAAGTTTACATTATATTTATCAAGCTTTTACATGTTTTTTCCTGTCTTTCCACTCACATTCCTCAAAAATCATACATTCACCACATTTTGGATTTCGGGCTATACAGGTATATCGTCCGTGTAAAATTAACCAATGATGTGCATCTTTTTTATATTCATCAGGAACAAACTTCAGTAATTTTTTTTCTACTTCAACAACATTCTTACCCGGGGCAATTCCGGTTCGGTTAGAAACCCTGAAAATGTGTGTATCGACAGCAATAGTGGGTTCACCAAAGGCCGTATTCAGAATAACATTTGCAGTCTTTCTACCTACACCAGGTAGACTTTCCAGCGCTATTCTATCTTTGGGAACAACTCCGTTATATTTTTCGGTCAAAATTTTGCAGGTTTCAATGATATTTTTTGCCTTATTATTATAAAGACCAATAGTCTTTATATAAGTCTTCAAACGCTTTAACCCTAACTCAGATATTGTCTCAGGTGTATTAGCAACCTTGTAAAGTTTTTTAGTTGCCTTATTTACACTGACATCTGTCGCCTGTGCTGACAGTATGACTGCTATTAATAACTCAAAAGGAGATTGATAAACTAGTTCGGTAGTCGGAGACGGGTTTTGCTGCTTAAGTAATTTGAATATGCGAGATCTTTTTTCTTTATTCAACGCAAAAACTCATTATAGGCTATTTTCAGTTTCAGGTTTATTAAAACAATTAAATAATGCGAAGATGAAACCCACCAATATCAAACATGCTGCTGGAGAAGTCAGAAAGGATAAGCCATCACTTACGGAAACAATTATTGAATATAATAAAAAAGTAAATAGTATTGTAAGTCCCATTGTTAAAATTTGTTTCATCACCAGACTTAATTTTTGATATGAAAATACAGACTCATAAAAAGACAACATCATTGTGTTCATGACTAATAGCGGAAATAAAAAACCAATATTAATAGCAATATTATATTTCTCGGCAGATAAAATCATGTTCGCAATTAATACAATCGATATGCTTACAATAAGTATAGTTACAAACCTCAGTTTTAGAGGAATAAGGTTTCGGATAACAAAAAATAACAATGTTTGAATCAGTAACAAGGTAATAATGATCAGACCGGTACTGATACCTGAATATAAAGACGATACAACCAGAAAAAAAGGCATTAGCGCTAACAGACCCTGTTGTGCCTGGTTGTCTATTACTTTTTGAAACATTAGAACCCTTTCTATACTGCTTGAAAGGGCTATTTTATTTGATTTGAATCCTTTCCGCACCTGCAAATCGCAGGTGCACAATGCGGGGCCAGGAATTTACATATAAGTATTATTCTTTATCTACATCATGCAGCTTCAAATCGTGACTCAATCACGGTCGTTAAGGTCTGCATATGTTCACTGACTTCTGTATCTGGTTGTAGTTTATGTTCCGTACCATCGATGACATTACGTTGTGTTGAATCCTGCTCATTAAGACCGGATACTTTTTCAATCTTTCCAATACCTCGACCCTTATCGATGATAATTTTCCATAAATAACCACGCGAATCTCCGACCGTCCTGACTTCAATTCCTGTTTTATTACTCATCGTACCCATTTTATTTATTCCTCTATATTAGATCGTGAGCACATTAAGTATTTATCATGACGGATTATTAACATCTTTATGAAAAATTTATGACAATAAAAATTGTATTTAATCAAATTGTCATATTCATTCATGAATGTGTCATTTTTTTTAAATTATCCTGTAACACAATATCTTCATAGTTGCGCAAACTTACTATGCGAGATGTTGGAATGGATAGTAAATATCCTGCCGGTAAAGTAAAAACAGTTTTTATTTCTGATGTTCATCTAGGTTTCCCAGGTTGCAGTGCATCTTACTTACTCGACTTTTTACGTAACGTTGAATGCGAAAAACTGTATCTTGTTGGCGATATTATTGATTTTCTCTATATGCGAAAAAAATTATATTGGCCACAGGCACATAATGATGTGATCAGAACTATTTTAGGTAAAGCTAAACATGGTACTAAAGTGATATATGTACCAGGTAACCATGATGAACTGGTTCGTGCACATGATGATACTGTAATGGGCAATGTCATAATAAAAGATGAGATTATTCATACCACTGCTAACGGCAAACGTTTTCTTGTATTACATGGCGACCAGTTTGACAGTGTTGTAAAACATTCACGCCTGATGGCATTACTTGGCAGTAAACTATATGACTGGCTACTACGTGCAAATCAACTCGTCAGCTATATTCGATTTCAACTCGGTCTCCCCTATTGGTCACTTGCAGCTGCATTAAAACATAAAGTAAAAGGTGCTGTTAATTACATCAGCAATTTTGAAACTGCGGTTTCTCAAATGGCAAAACAAAAGAAAGTTGACGGTATGATTTGTGGTCACATACATCGTGCTGAAATCAGGGAAATTGATGATGTCCTTTATTGTAATTGTGGTGATTGGGTAGAAAGCTGTACAGCACTAATTGAAAATCAGGATGGCGGTCTGGAAATACTACACTGGACTGAACAGACCGCGTCTTTAAAAAGCCTGCCAGCAGCCGCATAGACTATATGAAGATTGCGATAGCGACAGATGCCTGGACTCCACAAATTAATGGTGTAGTTACGACTCTTCAAAAAATTGGTGAAGAATTAACAACGTTTGGTAATGAAGTTAAATATATTACACCTGAAGGATTTAGCACATTTTCCTGTCCAAGTTATCCAAGTATAAAACTGGCACTTTGGCCAAAAGCTAAAGTGGCTTCAATTCTTGATACTTTTGAACCAGATTCAATTCATATTGCGACTGAAGGCCCACTGGGACATGCAGCACGCTCATATTGTTTAAAAAACAATTTCAAATTTACCACATCCTTTCATACACAATTTCCCGAATACCTCCGCTTGCGTGCACCTATACCTGTTTCATGGAGTTATGCCTATCTTCGCCGGTTTCATGATCAAGCGATACGTACAATGGTACCAACACCTTCACAACAACAGCGTCTACTTGAAAGAGATTTTTCAAACATTGTGGTATGGACGCGCGGTGTGGATACAGAACTATTCATGCATCGCGAAAAGGATTTCATTGATGCACCAAGACCTGTATCGATGTACATGGGTCGGGTTGCTGTTGAAAAAAATATTGAAGCATTTTTAAAACTTAATCTGCCGGGCACAAAGTATGTTGTCGGTGATGGACCTGATCTGGAAATGCTCAAAACAAAATATCCTGCCGTCAGGTTCACCGGATTTAAACATGGGGTTGAACTGGCAAAATATCTGGCTGCATCTGATGTATTTGTGTTTCCAAGTTTAACTGATACCTATGGTCTGGTAATGCTGGAAGCGATGGCCTGTGGTATTCCTGTTGCAGCTTTTCCTGTAACCGGTCCCATTGATGTTGTAATTCAAGGGGAAACCGGTGTACTCGATAATGATTTAAAAAAGGCAGTACTCCATGCACTTGAACTAAAACCTGATGATTGTATCGAGTTTGCAAAAAGGAATTCGTGGCGTAACTGTGCTGAGATGTTTTACAGTTATCTTACATCATTCAATTGATAATTTTTAAGAATTTCCTAATAATTTTTTATTACCATATTAAATAACTATCCAGTCAATAAAAAGATAGAACTTAAATTTCTTTTTCTGCGATAATAATTTCGTTCCAACTAAAAAAGTTGTAAGAATGAAACTGGCCACATACAAATATAACAATACAATTTCTGTTGGTGCTGTTACTGATGAAGGAATTTGCCCAGTTCCTGAGAAATATCATGGCGGCATGATTCATTTCCTTAAAGTTGGAGAGCCTGCTATAGCTGAATTGAATGAATGCATCAATTCTGAAAAAAATTTTTTATCCATGGATAACATAGAACTTTTAGCACCTGTTACTAGACCAAATAAATTTTTTGGTGTTAGTTTAAATTATGCTGACCATATTAAGGAAACGGGTCTTGAGCAACCCGAATACCCGACATTCTTTAATAAACAAAATAGCTGTGTAACAGGTACTGGCAGTCCAATACACCGGCCAAAGGTATCAGAGAAACTCGACTACGAAGGTGAACTGGGAATTGTTATCGGCAAACAATGCCGGCATGTTAATCGCGAACAGGCAAAAAATGTTATTGCAGGATATACCATTGTTAATGATGTTAGTGTTAGAGACTGGCAAATGCGATCGCATACCTGGACTTTAGGAAAATCTTTCGATACACATGGACCTATCGGTCCCTGGATAGTGACGACAGACGAAATTGGTGATCCGCATCAACTGGCAATTAAAACCTGGGTCAATGAAGACCTGAGACAAGATTCAAATACAAAACATTTGATATTTGATTGTTATTATTTGATCGAATACCTGTCTCAAGTTATGACACTTGAACCCGGTGATATTATCGCTACCGGGACAAGTAGTGGCGTTGGCGTCAAGATGAAACCGCGTGGTTATATGAAACCCGGAGATACCGTAAAAATTGAAATTGAAAAGATTGGAACCTTGATCAATCCGGTTATTGAAGAACCGGAAACATCAAAATTTATCAAGTAGGTAATTAGTCCTGCCCAAGTTCACCTGCATCAATCTTTTCCAGTAACGCCTGAATATAGTCAAAACGACGTAAGGCATTATCCATTTCCAGTAACTCCTGTTTAGCAGACAATTCAAATGGCAACAATTCAGCTAAACGTTCACTGACCCAATTTGCTTCATCAAACCTTTCCGGTTCATCCACCAGGGGTAATTCATAACGATTTGCGATCTCTTTTAATAAATCTGAAAAACCCTGATAAGAAACCGGCAAGATGTCATCATCCTCGTCCAGCCAGGTAATTTCTCCAACACGTAGATTATCTTTTCTAAGTTCAGAGGTCTCTACTTTGAACCGTCTTTGACCCTCAACAGTTACGCCAAGTAATCCATCAGATAATTGGTCCCAGTCAATTATCCTGGCGTAGGTACCCATAGGAAAAAATGCAGCAGGTCGACCGGCCTCCTCTCCTTCGCGGATTAAACAAATTCCAAACCCGGTATCAGTACGTAAGGACTCACTTACCATGTCAACATAACGAGGTTCAAATATTCTTAATTGAAGCTTACCTTCAGGAAATAAAACCGTATTGAGAGGAAAAAGTGGAATTTTTACCATTATCTCAAGACCTCAATCAGTTTTTGCTGGATACCACCAAAACCGCCATTGCTCATAATAACAATATGGTCTCCGTTCTGATGGCGGTTTGCAATTACATCAACAATTTCTTCTATATTGGTGAAGACTTGGCAACGATCGCCAAGTTCAGTCATGTTTTTCGCTATATCCCAATCGACATTATCTGCTTGATAAATCAATGACATATCTGCTTCAGACAGTGATGACGCGAGGGTTTTTGCATGAATACCCATGCGCATTGTATTTGAGCGAGGCTCCATAATAGCAATAATCCTGGCGTTTCCAGCGTATTGACGAAGCGCTTTAAGGGTCTGACTGATTGCCGTTGGGTGGTGAGCAAAATCATCATATAAATGTACTTCGTTGCCACTATATATACATTCCAGGCGACGTTTGACTGACTTGAAACCAGCCAAGGCAGTGCAGGATTGCTCGACGGAAATACCGACATTATGCGCTGCAATAATTGCTGCCAGCCCATTCATTGCATTATGTTCGCCTAGTAAGTCCCAACTAACTTTGGCCTGTTTAGTACCGTGCTTGAGCACTACAAACTGGCGATAATCCTTACTTGCAGCCGCAATTGACCAATTGGCGTCCTGATCACCAAAACTGATTGTCTTTGACCAGCATCCCATATCCAGTACTTTTTTTACTTCAGGATCGTCCTGGGGATAAATTATGCTGGCCTGTTCCGGCAATATTTTTAACAAATGATGAAATTCGCGTCTGATAGCCGCAAGATCGTGAAAGATATCAGCATGATCGAACTCAATATTATTTATTATCAACGTTTTAGGATGATAATGGATAAATTTAGAACGCTTATCAGAAAATGCCGTGTCGTATTCATCGGCCTCTATGACAAAATAGTCCGAATCACTATAACGTGCTGATATTCCGAAATTTTCTGCAATACCACCAATCATGAATCCTGGATTCAGGCCGGCAGATTCCAGAATCCAGGCCAAAATCGATGTAGTTGTGGTTTTTCCATGTGTGCCCGAAACCGCCAGGACATGTTTTCCTGCCATGGCTTCACGAAACAGCCACTCAGCGCCTGAAACATAGGACATGCCCTGACTTAAAATACTTTCAAGTTCAGGGTTACCGCGGGATATTGTATTTCCAACA
>JANQJZ010000051.1 GCA_028281365.1 Gammaproteobacteria bacterium
CGGAAAGACTGTCGTTAATCTCAACTTTACCGCAAGTCGAGAAGCATTATCAGGTTCTGTTAGTAAAGCCGGTATAAAAACCATCTATACCTCTAAAAAGTTTATCGAGAAGTTAGCGAAGAAGGGTATTGAACTGGAAGGCGTATTTCCCGATAGCCAGTTTATTTATATGGAAGATCTTAAAACCAGGATCAGTAAGTTAACCGGACTGCGTACGTTAATTACTGCTCTTGTGTTACCTGCGGGTGTATTGAAGTTCTTATATTGCAAACGTGTCGATATCAATTTGCCAGCAGCGATCCTGTTTTCCAGTGGTAGTGAAGGTACGCCCAAAGGTGTGATGCTAAGCCATCGTAATATCATGGCAAACCTGAAACAGATATCGGATATGTTAAATACCCAGGATACCGATGTTGTCATGGCAAGCCTGCCGTTGTTCCATGCTTTCGGTTTGACAGTCACAACCTTTATGCCATTGGTAGAAGGTATCCCGATGGTTTGTCACCCTGATCCGACTGATGCGGTTAATATTGCCAAGTCGATTGCCAAATACCGTGCAACGATCTTCTGTGGTACATCGACATTCTTAAGACTCTATACCAGGAACAAACGTATCCATCCATTGATGTTGGAATCCTTACGTATTGTGGTTGCAGGAGCTGAAAAACTCAGTCCGGATGTGCGTGATGCCTTTAAATTAAAATTTAATAAAGACATTTACGAAGGTTACGGTGCAACCGAAACGACACCGGTAGCCAGCGTCAATATTCCCGATGCAATAGACGTGAATTACTGGCAGGTCCAACTAGGTAATAAACAAGGGACAGTCGGTATGCCATTGCCGGGAACCAGTTTTCGAATTGTCGATCCGGAATCACTGGAAGAATTACCAACGGGAGAAGACGGGCTAATATTAATTGGTGGCAGTCAAGTAATGTTGGGTTATCTCGACGATGAAGAAAAGACCAATGAAGTTATCAGCATTATTGATGACAAACGTTGGTATAAGACCGGTGATAAAGGGCATCTCGATGAAGATGGTTTCTTAACCATTGTTGATCGCTATTCACGTTTTGCCAAACTCGGTGGTGAAATGATAAGTCTTACTTCTGTTGAAGAAACTGTTCGTAATGCATTAAATAAACTTGAACTGGAACTCGTAGCAATCAACCTTCCTGATGAAAAGAAAGGTGAGAAGGTCGTACTAATGATCGCTGAAGATATTCAGTTGGAAGAAATCAAAAAAACAATGTTGGATAACAATGCTAATCCATTAATGATCCCTGCTGAAGTCAAAGTTGTTGAAGAGATTCCGAAATTGGGTAGTGGTAAGACGGATTTTAAATTAGCAAAACAAATATTAAATAGTGATAATTAATTATGGTGCCCAGGAGAGGACTTGAACCTCCACAGGATTGCTCCTACTAACACCTGAAGCTAGCGCGTCTACCAATTCCGCCACCTGGGCATGTTATGATATGAAATGATTAAGAACGGCGGACTTTAACTACCCATCCAAATATTGTCAATTAATGAGTAAACGAACGAAATCCAATAAACCTGAATACGAATTCGATATACCTGAACGCAAAGCCATTATTGAAGTTTTGCGTGAAGCAGGACGTCCACTCAACCGTAAACAATTTGCTGAAGCATTTATCATCCGAGATTCCGAAATACGACGTGCACTAGGTCATCGTTTAAAGGCCATGGCGAATGACGGTCAATTAGTACGCAATCGTCGTGGCAGTTATGGGCTGATTGAAAAGATGGATTTGATCAAAGGTCGTGTTATAGGTCATTCGGATGGTTACGGTTTTGTTGTACCTGATGAAGGTGGAAAAGACCTGTTTTTATCCGCACGTGAGATGCGGACTGTATTGAATGGTGATCGTGTATTGGTTCGTTTAGTTAATGTTGATCGACAAGGCAGACGAGAAGGTTCATTGGTTGAAGTGTTGGAACGCGCCAATCAACAGATCGTTGGACGTTATTATGAGGAAAGTGGTATTGCCTATGTAGTGCCAGATAATAAACGTCTCAGTCAGGATTTATTAATTCCGTCCAAAGATAAGAATAATGCAAAACATGGCCAATATATTGTGGCCGAAATCGTACATCAACCTGAAAAACATCGGCAACCGATTGGAAAAGTCATCAGTATTATTGGTGATGGCCTTGATGCAAGTATGGCAGTCGATATCGCGATACGTAGTTATGAGTTACCGTTTGAATGGTCTGAAGATGTTGAACAAGAAATAAAAGATCTTAATGAAGTAATAATATTCGAGACTGACTCAGATCGTACAGACCTGCGAAAGATTCCTTTTGTTACGATCGATGGTGAAGATGCGCGTGATTTTGATGATGCCGTCTATTGTGAAAAGCAGGGCAGTGGTTGGCGTTTACTTGTTGCGATTGCCGATGTTTCAAATTATGTCAAACAACAAACCGCATTAGATGAAGAGGCACGTTTGCGTGGTACCTCGGTTTATTTTCCTGAACGTGTTATCCCGATGTTGCCGGAAGTGTTATCGAATGGTTTATGTTCACTTAAACCGGATGTTGATCGTTTCAGTCTGGTTTGTGAGTTAAGCATTGATGCCAGAGGCAAGGTAAAACGATCTTCGTTTACCAAAGCCGTGATCAAATCTGTTGCACGTCTAACGTACACCGAGATGGCGGCAATGGTTGTTGATACTAGTAAGGAAGCCAGACAAAAGCATGATGAAATAATTGAACACATGGATAACTTGTATCAACTCTTTCAATTATTACATGCAGAAAGAAAGAAAAAGGGGCTGATCGATTTTTCATCTATAGAATCACGTTTTGAATTTAATAACGATGGTCATATCGAAGCGATACATCAGGTAGAACGCAATGATGCACATCGTCTGATAGAAGAGATGATGCTGGTTGCGAATGTCGCTGCCGGAGAGTTTTTGCAAGAACATGAAATCCCGACACTGTATCGAATTCACGATACACCTAAAATGGAGAAGTTGGAGGAAGTGCGTGCCTTATTATCTCAACTCGGTTTAAATCTTGGCGGCGGGGAAGATCCTACTGCTAAAGATTATGCGAAGCTGGTTGACGTGATTCGAAAACGCGATGATGCGCAGATGTTGGAGATGGTGTTATTACGTAGTATGCCATTGGCAATTTACAGCATGTCTAACGAGGGCCATTTTGGTTTGGGCTTTCCTACCTATGCCCATTTTACTTCGCCAATTCGACGCTATCCGGATCTAATGGTACATCGGGCAATATGTCATTTGATCCAGGGAAACATTGCAGATACCTTTTCTTATTCCGAACAGGCCATGCTGGAATTGGCGGAACATTGTTCTATGACAGAACGTCGTGCAGAAGATGCATCACGTGACGCGATACAACGACTTAAATGTGCCTTTATGAAAGATAAGGTTGGTGAGTCTTTTAGTGGTATGGTCAGTTCAGTCACTTCATTCGGTTTATTTGTAGTGCTGGATGAGTATTTTGTTGAAGGATTGGTTCATATCAGTAATCTTCCTGTAGATTATTATCATTATGACTCAGTTACACATAGTTTATATGGAGAACGAGGTGGCAAGACGTTTCGTTTAGGTCAAAAATTAAAAGTCAATATTACCCGTGTAGATTTGGATGAAAGAAAGATAGACTTCGAATTATTTAATGAGTAAACGAACAGAACAAGTTTACGGATTGCATTCAGTTGAACAGGTCTTGCAATCATCGCCTGATTCAATATTGAATGTATGGGTACAGGATTCAATTGATTCTGATTCTATTAATGCTATTCGTGAAGGTTTCAATGCATTGGGTCTATCTATTCAAACTGTTCCCCGATCAACTTTGGATAAAATGACAAACAATCAAAATCATCAGGGTGTTTTATTAGAGGTTAGAAAAACAGCAAAAAAGTCTGAACATAATCTTGATGAGGTACTGGAACAAAATAAGGATACTAATCCACTTTATTTAATTTTGGATTCAATACAGGACCCACACAATCTGGGTGCCTGTATCCGTACAGCCGATGCTGCAGGAGTCACAGCAGTTATCATCCCCAAAGATCGTGCCGCAGGTATTAACGAAACTGTAAGAAAGGTTGCCAGTGGTTCAGTTGAAAATGTCACAGTGATTAATGTGGTTAATCTGGTACGTGCAATAAAGAAGGTTAAAGACGCTGGTGTCTGGGTTGTTGGTACGGCAGGTGATGCCGAACAATCTATCTATGATTTGGATCTCAAAACACCAACTGCAATAGTTATGGGTGGAGAAGGGAAGGGAATGCGGGATTCTGTGAAAAAAGAATGTCATTATATTGTATCAATTCCTATTAAGGGCAAGATAGAAAGTTTGAATGTTTCAGTTGCTGCGGGTGTTGCCTTATATGAAGTTATTCGACAGCGATCAAAATAATGGTTGATCAGTATCAATAAACAAACCATGAATATGACTCTCTGCGGGTTGTTCTTTATTGATTTCTGAAAACCGGATTATTTGGTTATTTTCTCTTTTATTAGAATAAAAATCATTATTGCCACCGGTATCTATCAACATCGACCAGCTATAAACAGGTTTCTTCGGATCAAAATGGTAGGTGTTATTTGCTGAATGACCTTGAGAAGATTCGCTACCTGCAATGTAATGATCCGTTCCATCCAGATCAATTAACCAACCCATGGCCTGCATAGCAGCAGAACCCTGACAAAGACCATCACCACGATAGGTATCATTTCCTTCTTTATCAACTAATAATCCAATAGCTACATCCCATGCTGCTCCCTGACACGCAGCAGTCATTCCCTGGTAATGATCATTGCCTTTATTGTCGAACAAAATTCCAATTGCCTGATGTGCAGCAAATCCCTGACTATAACGATTACCGTTATAGTTATCGTTACCCTCGTTATCGTGGATTATTCCAAGTCCCCAATAGTAACCACCGGCCTGACTAAATTCTCCGCCAACATAACGGTCAGAACCAGATTGATCGTAAATGATGCCTATTCCGCCTGAATCATAATGTCTAAGCCCAAAACCGATTCCTTGACTAAAGCTTGCGTGGACTGCGGGTGTACCATATACAGAAGGCGTAGGGCCATTGGCATGGTAAAGATCATTACCACTGTAATCATAAATCAGACCGAGGCCTCGTGGACCGCCAAAGCCCTGGCTAAAAGTTGCGGATTGGTATTCATCCGCTTCATCCCCTAAATCCAATAGCAATCCTGCACCATAATATGCAGCTCCATTAGAAAAGTGATCACCTGCATAGATATCTTTGCCAGCATAATCGATCAATACTCCAATACCCATCATCCCTGTGGCATTTGCAGCCAGTTTCCCCTGGTAGTAATCATTACCTGTATGGTCTACAAGTATTGATAATCCAAACCATCCTGCAGCAGGACCTATATCATCACCGAGATATTTATCATTGCCTGATTTATCAATAACAAGTTTTAAATTGATAGGGTCAGGTTTACTGAAATAATATGTGTCATTACCTGCCTGATCATAAACGACATCAATAACTGACATATCGTAGGAATTGTTATCACCCCCACCATAAACAATCCATCGTTGATCGGATTTAACTACTTTTGTTACTTGTCCTGTGATCGAATTTTTTAATTCGACAGGAACAGTAACAACACTATTTTTTACTTCTATATCTAGCTTATTATTTAATATGCATCTAAACTCGGTTGCAGCAGCTAATAATTCATCATAATTAATCAACATGCTTGTATTCATGGCATTAATTGAAGCCAGTGGATCAGTTTGTGATATTAACGTTCTTAATTGGCTGAGTTCCGAAAGCAGATAATAAAAGTCATTTGATAATTGTTTTAAATTATCTTTCTTGATCTTTTTATAGGCAGCAGCAAGTTTAGTGTCAGCGCGAGAAATACTATCCATTAAATTTTCTCTATTATTGCTAATATTACAGGGCTCATGTTTTGTATAAGCTAAATCAAGATTATGAGCGATTGTATGAAACAATTCCCCGGGATGATGTTTTAATTCCGGTATTGAATGTGTTATTTCGTATTCCAGTTCCAGTAATTTTTCAGGTGATTTGAAGGGATACATCACTCTCGATAATGAATGAAAGCCTTGATTATTCTTTTGCCAGTCATCAAATAACGCATACAGATTACTTACCTCTTTTCCGAGATCGTTTTGAGTAGATTTATTTGAGACAAAATTAATAATTTCATTTTTATCAATCGAATCGGGCAAGTACTGCGGTCTTTTAGTCGTGGTTTTAAGCAGTTTGGCTTTGGAAATAGGTCCGGTCCATTGTTCTTCACTACCCAGCGACACATCCAGACTGATAAATCGTTCTTCTTCAGGTTCAAATTTGTTTTTTTCGAATAGTAATACGACTGTTTCGCCCGGTTGATATCCCGCAATGATGGGTTTCAACGTTTTTGCCGAGATCGGTTGCCTATTTATACTAATCAGACGAACCGTTTTAATATCCAACTCAAGCTTTTTGTTGAGTGCAAGCTGTAAGGGGCCCGGAAGTACACGAACTATATCAACACCCTTGCCGAAGGCAGAATCATTGGTAACGACGCCCAAAAAGGCGTTTCCCGTGGTTTCATCTTGAGTAATGGGCGGTTTTTCAGGTGGCGACGTACACGCTGTCATCAACAATAATATAGAGTAGAGATAGGTCGATATTTTGGGCATATTTCGATAATTTTGTGTTCTGTAATGGCTTTATTTTGCTTTTATATACCAATTTTTGCCATTTTTAGCCGGAACCGGATTGAAGTCCATTAATCATTCCATTAGAATCCCGCCCACTTTTTGTCCTTGCCTCACTCTGAGATACGGGGAGGCTATAAACCGAGAGGATATCGATGCGACACTATGAAATTGTGTTTCTGGTCCACCCTGACCAGAGTGAACAGGTTCCAGCGATGATCGATCGCTATCAGAGCCTGATTACCAATAATAAAGGCAAAATCCACCGGCTCGAGGATTGGGGCCGTCGATTACTTGCCTATCCCATTAATAAAATTCATAAAGCACATTATGTTCTAATGAATATTGAATGCGATGCTGAATCTTTGCAGCAATTAACGGAAGGATTTCGTTTTAATGATGCAGTGATTCGGGACCTGGTCATCAAGAAAGATCGTGCAGTTACAGAACCTTCTCCATTGATAAAATCAAAAGAAGAAGAGCCCAGTTCTGAAGTGGCAACTAATGAAGCGGAATCTTATGACGGTGAAGAAGCATCAGTAGAACCTGAAGCCGAAGTAGTCACAGAAGATGCAGCTGATTCCAGTGCAGACCAGGAATAATTTAGGAGATTGATACAATGGCTCGTTATTTTAAACGTAAACGATTTTGCCGGTTTACTGCAGAAGGTATAGATGAAATTGACTACAAAGACATTAATACATTAAAGAATTATGTATCAGAGTCAGGCAAGATTGTTCCAAGTAGAATTTCCGGTACAAGTGCACGCTATCAAAGGCAATTATCAACGGCAATTAAACGCGCCCGTTACCTGGCACTGATTCCGTATTGCGACGCTCACTAGCATTGATTACCTGGTAAATTTTTAATTCATTCCTTACTTACTGGATGAATGAACATGGATACAGACAGTAAAAGTTAAATGTCTGTATAAACTGAATTGATTGGCAAGTACATACTGAGTGGCAGATTTCAGGCCATAGCAACAACGACATTTAGCGCACTTGTCTCGTTGTTAATGCCACCTTTTGCTTATGTAATAAGCGGATCGGTAGTTGCTTTGATAACGTTAAGAAAGGGCGCAGTAACAGGTTTGCAGACTATGATTGTCAGCCTGTTATTACTTGAACTCTTTTCGTTCGTCGCAGGGTTGTCCCTGCAACTGAGTTTGGCCTATGCGGGTATTATCTGGCTGCCTGTATGGCTGGCATCATCGGTTTTACGTTTAACAGAACACCAGGGCCTGATGTTGGCAGCAACAGGTCTGATGACAATGGCGCTGATAATTGCTGTCTACATGATTGTTGGTGATGTACCAGAGTGGTGGAAACAGTGGCTGGATCTGATGCTGGAAAAAGCAGTACCTGCCAATCAGATTGACCAGTACAGAGAGGTATTAACACCTGCTGTTTCAATGTTGAATGCAATGATGGCCGCAGGATTAACACTCAATATATTTATGAGTGTTTTATTTGCACGCTGGTGGCAATCTACAATATTTAACCCTGGTGCATTTCAAAAAGAATTTTATGCATTGAGTTTGCCATCGATTGCCCTGGTTTTTAGTGCAGTAGTTATGGTTTTGGTTTTTATTCTCGCTGAACCGTGGCGAAATATGTTTAGAGACATCCTGGTAGTAATGATGTTTCTTTATTTAATTCAAGGCATCTCATCAGTGCACCGCAGTGTAGCTAAATATAAATTGTCGGCAGCCTGGTTAGTGTCAATGTATTGTTTATTGTTGCTATTGCCGCAGATGGGCTTATTTATAGCGTGTTTGGGGATGACGGATACTTATTTTCAGTGGCGACGAAAAAAGACCGGATTGGAAAACGAATCGTGATATTATGACTTTGTAATTTATAGAGGTATTTTGATGGACGTTATTTTGCTTGAAAAAGTGCATAGATTGGGTGACCTGGGCGATCAGGTTAAGGTAAAACCCGGATTTGGAAGAAATTATCTTATTCCCAGTGGTAAGGCTGTCTCAGCAACACCGGAAAATATTGCCAGGTTTGATGCACGTCGTGCCGAACTTGAGAAGCAGCAACAAGAAGCTCTGGTGAAGGCTAATGAACGAGCCGAAAAGTTAAATGATCTTGGTGTCTCCGTAGCACGTAAGGCGGGTACCGAAGGCAAATTATTCGGTTCTGTAGGCACTATTGATATTGCTGAAGCGGTTTCTAATTCCGGTGTGGAACTGGCCAAACACGAAATCAGATTACCAGAAGGGCCAATTCGTATGATTGGTGAGCATGAATTGACTGTACAACTTCATGCCGATGTCGCAGCGACAATAAAGGTGAATGTTGTTCCGGAAGAAGACGCCTAAGCGCCAGGCCGGTACGATATTCGAGTTATATTCTTAATAGTAACCGACAGGTTACTGGTTTGATTGGATCAGTTCTTGATCCAGGGGAGCTTGATGCAGGAACCGGTACAAACATCCTTATCGAATGATGCTGAAACAACAGCATTAAAAATTCCGCCACATTCTATTGAAGCCGAACAGGCAGTGCTTGGCGGTATCTTTCTTGATAAAGAAGCCTGGGACAAGGTTGCAGAACTGTTACTGGAAGAAGATTTTTACCGAAAAGACCATCGTATTATCTTTCGTGCGATAGCAGAACTTAGTAGTAATGGTCATCCAACTGATATTGTGACGGTGGCAGAGTGGCTCGAAAACCATCAATTACTTGAAGAAGCAGGCGGTATGCGTAATCTGGCCGCGCTGGCAGAGAATACCCCAAGTGCAACAAATATCGCTTCCTATGCTGATATTGTACGAAAACGATCTATTCTCAGACAACTCGTATCAGCTACGACCGAAATTAATGACACTGTCTTTAATCCACAAGGCCGTAATAGCGAAGAAATCCTGGATTATGCTGAACAAGCTATTTTTCAAATCGCGGAAAAACAGGCAAAGGGACTTAGAAAATATAAAGTCATAAAAGATTTACTGGTTAATGCATTAGATCGTATCGATGAATTGTTTCATCTAAAAACGCCAATTACCGGCGTGCCTACCGGATATGAAGATTTTGATAAAAGGACAGCGGGATTACAGTCCGCAGATTTAATTATTATTGCCGGAAGGCCATCGATGGGTAAGACAGCATTTGCAATTAATATCGCTGAACATGTGGCCATAAAAGAAGAAATGTCAGTTGCGGTGTTCAGTATGGAAATGCCAAGTGAACAACTGGCTATGAGAATGATCGGATCCTTATCCAGGATAAACCAACAGAAAATCCGTACCGGAAATCTGGAAGATGAAGATTGGCCAAGGTTAACGTCAACAGTGGGTATGATGCAGGACGCAAGAATATTTATTGATGATACACCGGCATTAACGCCGGCGGAGTTACGTGCCCGTTCACGAAGAATCGCACGTGATCATGGTCTGGACCTTATTGTTGTTGATTATCTACAACTGATGCAGATACCTGGCACGACGGAAAATCGTGCAACTGAAATCTCGGAGATTTCCCGGTCATTAAAGGCAATGGCTAAAGAATTAAATGTGCCGGTTATTGCCTTGTCGCAGTTAAATCGTAGTCTGGAACAGAGACCTAACAAAAGACCGGTAATGTCAGACCTGCGTGAATCCGGTGCAATAGAACAGGATGCAGATGTCATCCTGTTTATTTATCGTGATGAAGTCTATAACGAAGACAGTCCGGATAAAGGTATGGCGGAAATTATTATTGGTAAACAACGTAACGGCCCAATAGGTCTTGTTAAACTTGCTTTTCTTGGACAATACACACGGTTTGAAAACTATGTCGAGGAATATGCACTTCCTCCGGTTGGGGATTATGAATGACCCGACCTTCAAGAGTCGTAATAGATAAGACTGCATTAAGACATAACTTTCAACGCGTCAGGCAACTGGCTCCCAATTCCAAAATAATGGCTATCATCAAGGCTGATGCCTATGGGCATGGTTTGATTCGGGTTGCTGAAACGCTAAACGAAGCAGACGCCTTTGGCGTTGCTTGCCTGGAAGAGGCCGAACAACTTAGGGAAGCCTCAATTTCAAAACCCATTGTCTTGTTGGAAGGACATCACAAGGCCTCAGATTTATCACGAATTTCAGAGTTACAGTTAGAAGTCGTCATACACAATGATAATCAACTACTTACTTTAGAACAGGCTGAAATTAATAATGCATTACAGCTATGGTTAAAGATTGATACGGGCATGCACCGCCTGGGATTTGCGGTAGATAAAATAGATAATGCGTTAAATAGAATTACAAATTGTAACAATGTTGTTAAACCGGTCAGGTTAATGACACATCTTGCAACCGCAAATGAAGATAAGCATCCACTTACCAGGCAACAATTAAACCTGTTTGAACAAGTTTGTAAAAAACTTGATTTTGAAACAACGATTGCCAATTCTGCTGCAATACTCAATTTCCCGGAAACACATCGTGAATGGATACGTCCCGGATTAATGTTGTATGGTGTTTCGCCAATGGCAGGTAGTGATGCCAGTCAACACGGTTTAAACCCGGTTATGACGATGGAGTCTGAAATTATTTCAATCCAACATTTGAAAAAAGGCGAACCGGTAGGTTATGGCGCTACCTGGGAATGTCCCGAAGATATGCCTGTCGGGGTTGTCGCTGCAGGATACGGCGATGGTTTTCCTCGTCATGCCAAATCAGGCACGCCGGTTCTGGTTAATAATGTGCGTTGCGCATTAATCGGTAGAGCATCTATGGATATGTTAACAGTCGATTTAAGAAACCAGCCTGAAGCTGGTATTGGCGATCGTGTTGTACTTTGGGGAGAATCATTACCCATAGAAGAGATCGCGACATACGCAGACACGATCCCATATGAATTATTATGCGGCGTTCATAAACGTTTGCAGTTTATTGAACGTGATTAACTTGTTACTTAAATAAACTATGCGTGCCAAAACCCGATTTCAATGTAATGAATGTGGTGCGGAGACACCGAAGTGGGTTGGGCAATGTCCGGAATGTATGGCATGGAATACCTTGCATGAAGTTATGGTTGAATCTAAGGCAGTAACAAACATCAGTCGTTTTCGTGAACATCTTACCGGGCCGGCAAATGTCTGTTCATTGGATGTTGTGGACATTACTGAAATACCAAGACAGGAAACCGGTATTTCTGAACTGGATCGTGTTATGGGTGGCGGCATAGTAAATGGTTCGGTAACGTTGATTGGTGGTGATCCAGGCATTGGCAAATCTACGTTACTATTGCAAACACTTTCCAGTCTGGATAAGCAATCCGGTTTATCGAGTTTATATGTAACTGGTGAAGAATCTGCACAACAGGTTGGTTTACGTGGTAAACGTCTGGGATTATCTCTGGATTCACTTCGAATACTTACTGAAAACCATCTCGAACGGATCATTAATGTTGCAAGCAAGGAACAGGCAAAGGTAATCGTTATAGATTCAATACAAACGGTTTACAGTGAACAGTTGCAATCTGCTCCGGGCGCTGTCGCCCAGGTAAGAGAATGTGCCGCGCAACTTGTACGATATGCCAAGCAAACCAACACGGCTTTATTTTTGGTTGGCCATGTAACAAAGGAAGGTGCTTTAGCCGGTCCAAGGGTACTTGAACATATGGTTGATACGGTACTTTATTTTGAAGGTGATAGTACAAGTCGTTACCGAATAGTCCGTGCAGTTAAAAATCGTTACGGTGCTGTTAATGAACTTGGTATCTTCGCCATGACTGATAAAGGGTTACGTCAGGTTTCAAATCCTTCCGCAATATTTTTGTCACGCCATGATGAACCTGTGTCAGGTAGTGTAATCATGGTAACCAGGGAAGGTTCACGGCCTATGTTAGTAGAGGTTCAAGCTTTGGTTGACGAATCGCATTTATCAAATCCTAGGCGTGTTGCATTGGGCCTTGAACAGAATCGGTTGGCTATGCTTTTGGCCGTGCTGCATCGACACGTTGGTATTTCCATGAGTAGCCAGGACGTGTTCATCAATGTTGTGGGAGGGGTTCGTATTGGAGAAACAGCAGCGGACTTACCCTTGTTACTGGCAATTGTTTCCAGTTACCAGAATAAACCAATAGCCAATGACCTGGTATTGTTTGGTGAAGTGGGTCTTTCCGGTGAGATAAGGCCAGTGCAAAATGGTGTTGAGCGTTTAAACGAAGCAGTAAAACATGGTTTTAAAAAAGCCCTGATACCAAAAGCGAATAAACCAAAAGAATCTATTCCTGGTATAGAAGTACAAACGGTAGCACATGTATCACAAGTGCTGGAAAAGGTAGGTGTCTAAATTATCAATTTACAAAAATTACTAAATCTTTAGAAGATATTAAAGGTTTCTCGTCCAGTATTAAATTACATTCAATAATTAGTTATCGGTATCTTCATCAGATTCCTTTAATAATTTAATACGGGCCATCTTTACAGCATTATCGGAGACTTGTGTTATTTCTACCAGATGGTCATCGATTTTTAGTGTCGTACCTGCCTCCGGGATGTATTCCAGCCTCTCTAAAATCAACCCGTTTAATGTTTTCGGACCGTCTGTCGGTAAGTGCCATTTTAATTGTTTATTAATCTCGCGCAGGTGTGCCGAGCAATCTATCGAATAAAATCCATCATCCTGGGCCTGAATATCCAGGTTAAAGTTTTGCATGTCAGTAGTAAATTCACCGACAATTTCCTCAAGGATATCTTCCAGGGCGACTAGTCCCTGGATTACGCCGTATTCATCAACGACGACTCCAAACCGTCGTTTATTGCGTTGAAAGTTGAGTAATTGCGTATGTAAAGGTGTCCCTTTGGGTACGAAATAACATTCGACTAAAATATCCTTTATAGATTCTATCGTTATTTCATCCTTGTCATTAAGTATTCTTGGAATCCTTCGCATATGTAATACTCCAAGGATATTGTCGATTTTTGATTGACAAACAGGTAGACGCGTATGTTGACAATGGTTTATCTGTTCCATGATTTCATTGACAGGGTCATCAAGATCAATAGCGACAATTTCATTTCTGGGTACCATGATGTCATCTACGGTTACATTTTCCAGTTCAAGAATACTGAGCAACATTCGTTGGTGTTTTTGCGGTATTAAAGCGCCTGCTTCCCTGACTATGGTTCTCAACTCGTCCCTGGAGAGTGGTGATTCTTCATGTTCAGCAAGATCAATCCCAAAAAATTTTAATAATCCGTTTGCTATCCAGTTGACTAACCAGACTGCAGGGTAGGCCAGCTTCATCAATGGGTGTAAAACAAAACTGGCAGGAAAGGCTATTTTTTCAGGATTAATTGCAGCTAATGTCTTTGGCATGACTTCTGCAAAAATTAAAAACACCATGACAAGAACTATTGGTGCAAGTGCCACACCCAGATCACCTAATAGACGCATACCAATTAATGTCGCTATTGATGCAGCAATAAAATTTACCAGATTATTGCCCAGCAGGATCAATCCAATTAATCGATCAGGTCTCGAAAGCAATTTCTCCGAGATAATCGCGCTACGTTTACCTTCCTTCGCAAGGTGACGTAGCCGATAACGATTTAACGCTATCATCGCTGTCTCGGAACTGGAAAAAAATGCAGAAAGAATGACCAGGAAAAATAAGGCTCCAAATAGAGCCGATAGCGGAATGTCGTCCAAAAAATTCTGGCCTCAATTATTATGGGGTTTATATTTTGATGGATTACCCCGTACCTGTGTCAAGCACAATTAATCGTGCAAACGGGCACATTACTTCGTTGTATCCTCGCTCGACCCTCACCTATCTAGCTGATATATCTCGGGTTCTCGCTTAGACACGTTGTAATATCAGTTCCAGTACAAATTTAGAGCCAAAGTAAGCGAGTAAAAGTGCAATAAATCCGCCTACGGCCCAGCGAATGATCTTTTGTCCACGCCATCCGGCTGACCAACGGCCCCACAATAATATTGTGTAGATGATCCAGGCCACAATCGACAGTACGGTTTTATGCACCAGGTGTTGCGCAAAAAGATCACTGATAAACATCAAACCGGAAGCCAGACTCAGGCTAAGTAGAAAATAACCAATAACAATAAATTGTATTAGTAAATTTTCCATGACCTGTAATGGCGGCAGGATATTCATAATCGTTGCCGCCTGTTTTGCTTTAATCATTTTTTCCTGAACAGCAAGTATCAGGGCCTGCAGTGTACCAATCATCAATAAGCTATAAGCACAGATTGATAACAGGATATGTATTTTTAATCCTGTTGATAGCGTATCTGTTATTAAACGTTCATCAGGAATAAAGGATTCCAGCAAGATAGCAAGTGCTGCGATTGGAAATAGAACTATCAGCAGGTTTTCAAGTGGACGAAAGAAAGATGTCGTCATTACGATCATGGCAACTAACCACCCGACTAATGACACTACATTAAAAAAACCAAAATCCAGTCCATTTGCAATAATAACTGATGAATATAAAAGATGTGCATGTAAAACCAATGCTATTAGTCCACTTAGATTAAACAAGTGCCTGAGAGAAGAAGATGAAGAATAGGAATCTTTAAACCGCAATCCTAGAAGAACGGATGCGGTTAAATACAGAATAACAGTTACGATTACTTGAGCGCTCATTATAGGCAGATACATTCCTCTATTATTTACAAATCATTGCATATTATTTATTGGTCGAGAAGTATGGAGTCATCCAAGCCAATAAATAATCACCACATTTTTTTGTTCTTGCTTCGAATACGTTAGAATACCAAGTCAGATTATATATTGTATTGATTATCTATGTTCGATGTCTTATCAGAAAAATTAACCCGGGTTTTTAAGGACCTCCGTGGGCAGGGTCGTTTAACTGAAGAAAATATCAGTGAGGGGCTGCGGGAAGTGCGAATGGCCCTTTTAGAAGCAGATGTTGCCCTACCTGTGGTACGTGAATTCATTCAACATGTCCGTGAACGTGCACTTGATAAGGAAGTTTTAACCAGCCTCACACCCGGTCAGGCACTGATTAAGGTGGTCGATCAAGAGCTGGTTTCGCTAATGGGGCAAAACCATGAACCACTCAACCTGAATACCCAACCTCCTGCCGTAATATTACTGGCTGGTCTGCAAGGCGCTGGTAAAACGACAAGTGCGGCCAAGCTAGGACGCTGGATAAAGGAAAACGAACATAAAAAAGTCGCTGTTGTCAGTTGCGATATCTACCGGCCTGCTGCAATTAAACAATTACAGACTTTGGCAGGTGATAATGATCTTGTCTGGATAGAAAGTAGTGAGAATGAACAGGCAAAAACTATTGCAGCCAATGCAGTAGATATAGCACGTCGACAATTAATAGATGTTCTGATTGTTGATAGTGCCGGACGTTTACATGTCGACAATGAAATGATGCAGGAAATTCAACAGGTGCACGATGCATTAAAACCTGTCGAAACCCTGTTTGTTATCGATAGTATGATGGGACAGGATGCTGTCAATGCAGCTTCAGCATTTAATAATGCCTTAGCGTTAACAGGAACAATTCTTACCAAGACGGATGGTGATGCACGGGGTGGGGCAGCATTAACGGTTAAACAGGTTACCGGAAAACCGATTAAATTTATCGGTACTGGTGAAAAGGCAACGGAGTTATCTCCATTTTATCCGGATCGAATTGCATCCCGCATTTTAGGAATGGGTGATGTACTTAGTCTTATCGAAGAAGTTGAACAGAAAACAGATAAAGACAAGGCGATTAAACTCGCTAAAAAGATCAAAAAGGGGAAAGGTTTTACGTTGGTTGATTTTCGCGAGCAGCTTAATCAAATGAATAATATGGGTGGCATTGCAAGTTTGTTAGACAAAATGCCGGGCATGCAACAATTGCCGGCAGGAGTTGCGGCACAGGTTAATGAACGGGAATTCGTTAAATTAGGTGCAATTATTGATTCCATGACGCAAAAAGAAAGGATTAATCCTGCTATCATTAACGGTTCACGTAAGAAACGTATTGCCTCAGGTTCCGGAACCCGGATTCAGGATGTCAATAAACTGCTGAAGCAGTTTAACCAGATGCAAAAGATGATGAAGAAGATGGCTGGTAAAGGCGGTATGGCAAAACTAATGCGAGGTATGGGAGGACAGTTGCCTCCGGGAATGCCGCCGTTTAAATAACGTTAATAATAATGTCAGACGATACAGAAAAATCAGCACTGGATTATCATCGTTTCCCCAAACCGGGAAAGATAGAGGTAACCCCAACCAAGCCGTTGGCAAATCAACGTGACCTGGCATTAGCCTATAGCCCGGGTGTGGCAGAACCCTGTAAAGCAATTGCGACAGAAGATCGGCTTGCTGCCGATCTGACTTCTCGTTCCAATCTTGTTGCAGTGATCACGAATGGTACAGCCGTTCTTGGCCTGGGTAATATTGGCCCGCTTGCTTCAAAACCGGTTATGGAAGGTAAGGGGGTCTTGTTTAAAAAGTTTGCCGGTATCGATGTATTTGATATTGAGATCAATGAAAAAGACCCGGACAAACTGGTCGATATCATTGCCAGTCTTGAACCGACATTTGGTGGAGTAAACCTGGAGGATATCCGCGCGCCGGAATGTTTTTTAGTCGAAGGAAAACTGCGTGAACGGCTTAATATCCCTGTTTTTCATGATGATCAACATGGTACCGCGATTATAGTCGCAGCAGCTGTTTTGAATGGCCTGAAGATTGTTGATAAAGATATTTCCGACATAAACCTGGTATTAACAGGTGCAGGCGCCTCGGGGATTGCCTGCTTAAAATTGCTTGTTAAATTGGGCATGAAGAAAGAGAACATCATTGCAGTCGATCGTACTGGTGTAATCTACAAAAATCGCCGCGAAGGAATGACCCCGCATAAACGAATGTTTGCCAATGATACGAAACGCAGAACTCTTGCAGAGATTATGAAAGGTGCTGATATCTTTCTTGGCTTGTCCGGGCCCGGGGTAGTAAAACCGGAGATGGTAAGAAGCATGGCTGATAATCCTTTAATTTTTGCTCTGTCAAACCCGATACCGGAAATATTACCTGAAGAAGCACAGGCAGTACGTCCGGATGCGATCATTGCAACAGGACGATCGGATTATCCAAACCAGGTTAATAATGTTTTATGTTTTCCATTTATCTTTCGTGGTGCACTGGATGTAGGCGCAACAAAGATTAATGATGAAATGAAGATTGCATTAGTTCATGCATTAGCGGATTTAACGACGGAAGAAACACCCGACACTGTTGTTGCTGCTTATGGTGGAGCAGAACTTAATTTTGGCAAGGACTACCTGATCCCCAAACCATTCGATCCCCGGCTTATCGTAAAATTAGCGCCTGCAGTGGCACAGGCAGCCATGGACAGCGGTGTCGCAACAAGGCCAATAGAGGATATGGAAGCGTATCGTCAACATTTATCACAGTATGTGTTTGGTTCTGTGATATTGATGCGACCTGTGTTTGAAAAAGCCAAGGCAGATCCAAAACGTTTGGTTTATGCGGAAGGTGAGCAAACAAAGATATTACGCAGCGTGCAATCGGTTTTGGATGAAAGCTTGGCCAAACCAATATTGATAGGTGATCCGGAAATTATTACAAACCGGATAAAACAAATGGGACTCCGCTTACGCCCTGATACTGATATAGAAGTTATAAACCCGAAAGAATATATTGATAAAAATAATATGGATGTTAGTGGTATATCTCAAGTAAATACCCGTATTGCTGCGAATATGATCAGTAATGGAGATGCGGATGCACTGATTTGTGGAACGGATGGTCATTACCATAAACACCTGGATCAGGTATTAGAAAATCTTGGTATTAGTGAAGAAGTAAACCAGGCTGCGGCAGTTAATATATTAATGCTTAAAAAAGGTGTTTATTTTATTTGTGATACTGCGGTAACAGTCGATCCAACTGCAGAACAAATTGCGGAAAATACATTATTAGCTGCGGACACAGTAAAGAATTTTGGTATTACTCCACGTGTTGCCTTGCTTTCATTTTCAAATGGCGATGATATCGAATCAGATACCTGCACAAAAATGATGGCGGCAATGGAAATAATCAAACAACAGGATCCACAATTACAGGTTCAGGCACCGATACGGGGTGATGCAGCTTTGTTAAGTGATATTCGTCGACGTGTCGTTCCTTATTCGAAGCTGGTGGATAACGCAAACTTATTAATTATGCCAAACTTGGATTCAGCCAAGATTGCTTATGACCTGGTCAAGGTACTTGGTGAAGCAATATCAATCGGACCTATATTAGTCGGCTTGAATAATCCGGTTCATATCCTAACGCCATCATCAACAGTGAGGCGTATTGTTAATGCAAGTGCGATTGCTGTAGTTGATGCACAAATTAAGGCAGCCGAGTCTCAATCCTTGTTAAAAGCAGTTTGAAAACTATTTTTATAGTCAGCAGGATAAAAATACTAACTGGCTGGTTTTAACTTAAAACAAACGATGACTGTTGCAATAGCAATTACACTAAAACAAACCAGGCTCCATTCTGCAATACTAAGGCTTAAAAACGTCCATTGAACTTCCGCACATTCTCCAGACCCTTTCAGAATCATGCTAATGGCTTGCTGGAAGGGAAAAACTTCAAGCATATATTCCAGACCTGGCCCACATTCCGGAACTTGATCAGGTGGAAGATGTTGTAACCAGGTCTGCCGACCAGCTATTCCTGCTCCGATTAACGAAGTGATAATCAGCAAACCGTTGTAAACCATTCGCATAACATTTTGTGGATTGTGAATGGTTGCAATTAGCGCAATAACAGTAATTGCGATATAGGCAATGCGTTGAAAGATGCATAGTGGACAAGGTTCCAGACCCT
>JANQJZ010000058.1 GCA_028281365.1 Gammaproteobacteria bacterium
TTCTTGATCATTGCATCATAACCGATCGACCTGACGTAAATTACCTGATTGATACGACCACTACCTGATTAATGATTGATACGATTCTATTTGACCTCGACGGCACCCTGGCCGATACGGCTGCAGATCTTGCCAATGCATTAAATGATATACGTCTATTGCGGGATAAACCAAAACTTGGCCTCGAAACGATCCGGCCCACTGTATCACTTGGTGGTAATGCCATGATCAAATTGGCATTCGATCTTGAGGAGGGAGATGACGGTTTTGACTCAGTGCGTACGCAATTTCTTAACCAGTATCTGGAAAACATTGCAAAAGAGACACGTTTGTTTGATGGAATGGAAGAATTGTTACGTTTAATTGAAAATGAAAACAAAACCTGGGGGATTGTTACGAATAAATCATCCTGGTTAACAAATCCATTGATTGAAGCGCTCGGACTTAATGGACGCGCATCATGTGTTGTTAGTGGCGATACAACTGAGCACCGTAAACCTCACCCTGCTCCCCTATTACATGCCTGCGAATTAGTTCGATCTAAACCGGAAACAACCGTCTATATTGGTGATGCGCAGCGTGATATTGAAGCAGGCCGACGTGCAGGCACTAAAACGCTTATTGCCCTTTACGGATATATTGAAGAAGATGAAGAACCAGAGAACTGGCAGGCCGATGGCATGGTATCTTCACCAGGAGAAATTCAACAAAAGATCAGTGAGCTCTGAATATTAACGAATTTACGACACTGGATTACTGCAAAAACAAAGCTGCAATCGATGGCTCAAATCTTTATTACGCAACGCTCTTTGAAGATGAAAAAAATAAAATTGCAATAATTACCCTGCACGCATTAATCAGCGAATTAATTGAAGTTATATATGAATGTTCTGACCCCGGTATTGCAAGAATAAAATACAAGTGGTGGCAGGAAGAAATTGATCGCCTGAATAATCATGAGCCCAGACATCCTGTCTCAAAACAGATCCAGAATTTAGTACATTCAAATAATAAATTTGGATCAGAATTAATTTCAGTTATTCACAATTTTGAAAAACTTTATTTTATCCAACAAACTGAATCACTCGATGAAAGTTTATCGTTATTTAAAAACAATGTCGGTAAACTTTGGGTTCAATGTGGTTTACTGGTCGGAATAAAAGATCAAGCTACTTTACATAGTCTCGAGGAAGCGGCCGCGCTTTATCAATACCTGCAAAGTCTCCAGCAACTTAATATTTATTTAACAGAGTCACGTTGTATTATCCCTGCGTCATGTTCAAATCAATCCAGTTTACTGGAATTAAGATCAACACGTTCTATTGAAACTAACTCTCAGGATGAATTATTTTCGCCATTGATTAATGAGATTAATAACAGGCTTCGAAAATCAGAAGCTGATTTTGATAAAAAAGACCAAATTGCATTACGTCATGTCATTATATTGATACGTCTTGCAGCAACTGTCTGCGAAGAAATTTTACAAAATAAATGTCAACTGCTTAATTCGCAAGTCAGTCTGACTCCATTACGCCGACTCTGGATCGCCTGGTATACACATCTCCAGATAAAATATTTTTAACTCAACGGATATTTTAATCTTACTCTTAATCTCCGAAACTCATCCGGCTGTATGATGTCCGGAGTGACAATAAAATAATATTGTTTACGATTATTTCTTAAATTTATTATTGTCAATAGCGGATGAATAAACTGAAACCGCCCTGTTTCTGCCAAACAAGATTGACCGTTTGCCAATAGCAATTGCCAGCTATCGTCCGAATTTAAAATTATTTCGATAACTCTTTTTTGATTAGTATTAGCTATAAATTTTTTATAGAAATGTACAAAACTGACTATCGGAACAAGTGTAAAAATAAGTTTTAAATAAAAATCAAGAGCAGATATCCAGGGTATAAATAATGAGAAAAAATGCAATAAAGTCGAGGCCTTAACAAGTTTCGGGGAAATTTTGGCCGGTAACCTAATTGTATAGAGAAACGGGTTTTCGTTGTTATCCATAAGCAGATTTTTGTTAAAGAAATTCCTTGTTCTTAGGAAAAGATACTAGCGCATTTTTAGGTTAAAATGATCGGGTATTTTAGTTGCAGCGCAACAAAATGCCCCTGTTTCACAAACCAAGAAAATAACAGTTAATTATGGATGAACAAAAAGTAACAAATAACAATAATAACGATAAACACAACGAGACAAACCCAAAGCTTAAAGCTAAACCAAAAGAAATAGGTGGACCCAAAGGGCCGGAACCGACTCGATATGGTGACTGGGAAAAAAAAGGCCGTTGTATCGACTTTTAATAATAACTAATAATAATTTAAACAACTGCTAACTTTGGCAGATAGATAGTTTTTTAACCTAGAGGATAAAATCGGTGAAACGACCATTATCACCTCACTTACAAGTCTATAAACCTCAATTGACATCAATTCTTTCTATTACACATAGAGGGACTGGTGTATTTCTTAGCCTTGGTGCCCTGTTACTAACCTTTTGGTTAGTCGGACTGGCATCAGGTGAAGTGATTTATAATAATTTGCAACAACACATTACTGCCTGGTACGGCAAACTTATCCTGATTGCCTTTATATTTTCGCTTTATTACCACCTGGCCAATGGTATTAGACATCTATTCTGGGATATAGGATTAGGACTGGAAATATCAACAACGTACATATCCGGTTATGTCACCGTTGCCGCAAGTATTATCCTGACTGTTGTTACGATAATTTTCGGAGGTGTTGTATGAGTTTACAAACACCTTTAGCACGTGCTCGTGGCCTTGGTTCAGCCAAGGAAGGATTACACCATTGGTGGGCACAACGATTAACCGCATTAGCACTTGTTCCACTTAGTTTATGGTTTATTTATTCACTGGTTGTCGTAACAGGTGCTGAGTATTCCATAATTATTGCCTGGCTAGGACAAACTATTAATGTTGTTCTCATGCTGTTATTTCTGTTTGCGCTTTACTATCACACCGCATTAGGTGTTCAGGTAGTAATAGAAGATTACATCGATTCAGAATGGCAAAAGATTGCCTGTTTAATACTTGTCAAATTTCTTGTCTGGCTTGCCGGGCTCAGTGCTGCTGTTTCTGTGCTCAAAATTTACCTGGGGTTATAAATAATAATGACAAATTCATATGAAATAGTTGAGCACAAATACGACATTGTCGTTGTCGGTGCAGGAGGTGCGGGTCTTAGGGCAACCTTTGGTATGGCTGCCAAGGGATTAAAAACAGCATGTATCACTAAAGTCTTTCCGACCAGAAGACATACAGTTGCCGCACAAGGTGGTATGAGTGCCGCACTCGGTAATATGGGTGCTGATGACTGGCGTTGGCATATGTATGACACTGTTAAAGGTTCCGATTGGCTGGGAGACCAGGATGCCATTGAATATATGTGTCGTGAGGCAATGCCTGCAGTGATTGAATTGGAACACCAGGGCGTTCCTTTCTCTCGTACAGAAGATGGCAAAATTTATCAACGCCCCTTTGGCGGCATGACCACCAATTTTGGTGAAGGTACTGCACAACGTACCTGTGCAGCCGCAGACCGAACGGGTCATGCAATCCTGCATACGCTTTATCAACAATCCTTAAAACATGAAGCTGAATTCTATATTGAATATTTTGCATTCGATCTCATTATGGATGGTGATGTATGTCGTGGTGTCATGGCCTGGAATCTAGAAGACGGTACCATTCATCGATTCCGCGCACACCAGGTTGTGCTTGCAACGGGTGGTTATGGACGCGCTTATTTTTCTGCAACATCGGCACATACCTGTACCGGTGATGGCAACGGTATGGTATTACGTGCTGGCTTACCTCTTCAGGATATGGAATTTATTCAATTCCATCCAACCGGAATCTACGGTTCCGGTTGTCTTATAACCGAGGGTGTACGTGGCGAAGGCGGTTATTTAACCAATTCAGAAGGTGAACGTTTTATGGAACGCTACGCACCTTCTGCCAAAGACCTGGCGTCCCGTGACGTGGTCAGTCGCTCAATGACAATGGAGATCCGGGAAGGACGCGGTGTCGGTGAACATAATGATCATATTCATTTACACCTTGAGCATTTAGGACCAGAAGTGATTAATGAACGCTTGCCGGGTATTGCTGAATCCGCCGAGATCTTTGCCGGTGTTGATGTCACCAAAGAACCGATTCCTGTAATACCTACGGTGCATTACAACATGGGCGGCATTCAAACAAATTATCACGGCCAAATGGTAACTTTAAAAGATGCTGATCCCGACACCATAGTTGAAGGATTGATGGCAATCGGTGAAGCTGCTTGTGTATCTGTACATGGTGCCAACCGACTAGGTTCAAATTCATTACTTGATTTGATTGTCTTTGGTCGTGCCGCTGCAAATTATTGCGCAGAAAACATCAAACCGAACTCACCGCATAAGCCGGTGGCAAATGCCGGTGAAGAAGGGCTGGATCGATTGGATAAATTACGCTTTAACAAGGGCTCAATACCGACAGCAGAGATACGACTTAATATGCAACGAACTATGCAAAAAGATGCTGCAGTATTTCGTACCGGTGATTCGATGCAACACGGGATTGATGAGATGGCCAAAATCTGGGATTCATTTTCACAAGTTAAAGTCGATGATAAAGGTATGATTTGGAATACCGATCTGGTCGAAACATTTGAACTGGATAATCTGCTTCGTTCTGCATTGGTTAGCATTCATTCTGCTTTTAACCGAAAAGAAAGTCGTGGTGGTCATGCCCGGGAAGATTTTCCGGAGCGTGATGATGAAAACTGGATGAAACATACCCTTGCCTGGATTAATGACGATTGCAAAGTCAATTTTGCTTACCGTCCGGTACATATGTATACATTGACTGATGAAGTCGAAGTATTTCCGCCCAAGAAACGCGTATACTAAAAGAGAATAATTATGGCTGAATTTACCTTACCCAAAAATTCAAAAATAAAACCGGGAAAAACTTTTTCTGCGGCTGATGGTGCCACACGTAAAAAGACGTTTCGTATCTATCGTTGGGATCCGGATGCGGGTGAAAACCCACGTATGGATACCTATGAGGTTGACCTGGATAAGTTTGGACCAATGGTTCTGGACGCTGTCATTTATATTAAGAATGAAATCGATTCTACACTGACCTTTCGTCGCTCTTGTCGTGAAGGTATTTGCGGATCCTGTGCCATGAATATTGGCGGAACAAATACGCTGGCCTGTACAAAAGCGATAGAAGACTTTTCCGGTGATATTTCTATTTATCCTCTACCGCATATGCCAGTGGTTAAAGACCTGGTACCGGATTTAACCCACTTCTATGCACAATACACATCGATTAAACCATGGATGCAGACCCAGTCTCCACCACCACCCGATGCAGAGCGACTTCAGTCAAAAGAAGAACGTGCCAAGCTGGACGGATTATACGAATGTATCCTTTGTGCCTGTTGTTCAACCAGTTGTCCAAGTTACTGGTGGAATAGTGATCGCTATCTGGGACCAGCAATACTATTACAAGCCTATCGCTGGATTGTTGATAGCCGTGATGAATATACAGGCGAGCGTCTGGATGAACTGGAAGATCCATTTCGCCTCTATCGTTGCCATACGATTATGAACTGTACGAATACCTGTCCAAAGGGATTGAACCCGGCAAAGGCGATAGCTGAGATCAAAAAGCTGATGGTATCGCGTAGCTTCTGATTTATTTACTAAACCAGTCCTGATTTATGAGCACAGAGCGCTCACAATTAATCTGGCGTTGCAGACGTGGCATCAGGGAAATGGATATCGTTTTACAGGATTTCCTGAATAATTCCTATGACACATTAAACGAGTCTGATAAAACCAGTTTCATACAGTTACTCGATGAAGCTGATCTTGATATTTTGAATTGGTTAATGGGAAAAGATGAACCTGAAACCGATGAACTAAAACATATTATAAAAGTTATCCGGGAATCCAGAATTTAAACTAATCAAAATGACAAAACTTATAGACACGCCTTTGGTTGCTCCCTTATCCGGTTTTGCATTGTTATCCATTACCGGTAACGATCGTCATGAATTTTTACATGCTCAACTTATAAATGATTTAAATCTGATTGAAAAACCGGCTGCACAACTTTCCGGCTGGTGTAACCCAAAAGGACAGGTCATCTCTAACTTTTTAATTATTAATACCGGAACTGCATACCTGTTGTTATTTAAAGGTGAACTTAAAGAATTAATATATAAACGGTTAAATATGTTTGTGCTTCGTGCTGATGTGCAGATAAATGATATCTCAGATCAATCACAATTATTTGGTTTAGCCAATATAAAAGACCTGAGCATAATAGATTCGGATATTTCCAGGTATCCAGGAAACGTTCAGGCATTTGCTGGCCTGATTATATGCTGCTTACCTGATAATTCTGATCGGTACCTGATCATGGGTAGTAAAGAAATAATTGAAAGTAAAGTTTCTGAATTAACTTCATCAATACAATTATCTGACAATGCCACGTGGGAATTACTGGATATTCTTGCCGGGTTACCCTGGATTACATCATCAACACAGGAACAATACCTGCCACAAATGCTGAACCTCGACTCATTACATGGATTGAGCTATCAAAAAGGCTGCTATCCCGGGCAAGAGGTCATTGCACGTTTACATTATAAAGGAAAAGTAAAAAAACGATTACAGTTAATCAAATTAGAACAAGCTGTATCTACAGGAGATGAAATTTCTATAGATGATTCTGATAATCATATTGGTAATATTATTAATACCGCCAAACATTCGGACGGAACGAGTTATGCCCTGGCTGTTATTGAAGTCGATAGTATTGACAAAAAACTGATTATTGAAAACCAGCCTGGCAATAAAATCACGGTGCTGGATTTGCCTTATGCTATCGAAGTATGAAGAAAAGGTTGACCTGCCTGCTGAATGGGAACCTCAATCGGCGGTTCTAATTGCCTGGCCTTTTCGCGAAAGCGACTGGAAAGAAAAATTTGAAGACGTTGAAAAGAATTATCTTGCCTTATGTAAAGCGATCTGTGCATATCAAAAAGTATTAATACTATGCAAGAATGATGAACACAGGGATTCAATTAAAAATAAACTCGA
The DNA here is from genome assembly GCA_028281365.1 of Gammaproteobacteria bacterium. Taxonomy (GTDB): domain Bacteria; phylum Pseudomonadota; class Gammaproteobacteria; order Eutrophobiales; family Eutrophobiaceae; genus JANQJZ01. The sequence continues at coordinate 7,144 of JANQJZ010000058.1, forward strand.
ATTAGCACAGTTAGACAATAATACATATTCCTTGATTATTGCCGACTATAACGACACCTGGTGCCGGGATTATGGACCGCTTACTGTAAGACATAATGGAACATTTGAAATAAAAAACTTTGTCTTTGATGGTTGGGGCAATAAATTCCCTGCTGAATTTGATAATCTCATTTGTCGGCAGTTAAAAGAGAAAGGAATCTTCGGTTCATTTAATTTACATAATTATGACCTCGTACTCGAAGGTGGCAGTATCGACTCCGATGGTTGTGGTTCAATACTAACCACATCATCTTGCCTGCTAAAGCGACATGCGGATAAAAATAAAAACGAACTTGAACAGATACTAAAAGAAGCTATTGGTGCCAGGAAAATACTTTGGCTGGAACATGGACGCTTAACCGGTGATGATACTGATGGCCATGTCGATATGTTGGCACGCTTTATCAATGAAGAAACTATTTTTTATTGCCGTTGTGATGATAAAGACGATCCTGATTATGTAGAATTACAACTTATGGAAGAAGAACTTGCTTTATTACGACAACAGAATGATAAACTCTATCATCTGGTATCTATCCCGTTACCACAAAGAAAATACCACAATGGTCGACTATTAGCGGCTTCCTATATCAATTTTTTAATCATTAATCACGCTGTCCTGGTACCACAGTTTGATGATGAAAAAGATCAAATTGCTTTAGATACTTTCAAAGAACATTTTCCGGACAGGGATATCGTAGGTATTGATTCAAATGCATTGATCACTCAAGGAGGAAGTTTACATTGCTCAACGATGCAAATCCCGGCAGGTGTCCTTTAATGAAATTGAACGTTGCTGTTGTTCAACACGCTTGCGGGATCGATACTTCTAAAAATATCGAATTAGATAGCAAATGGATAAAACATGCTGCTAAACAGGATGCCGATCTGGTCCTGTTACCTGAACTGAGTACTTCTCCTTATTTTTGCATTACACAAGACCCGGCTAACTTTGATCTGGCTGAATCGATACCCGGCAATACCAGTGATCGTTTTTCTGAAATTGCCAAAGCTAATAATGTTGTTATTGTCACGACAATCTTTGAGAAACGTACTAAAGGGCTTTATCACAATACAGCCGTCGTATTCGATAAAGATGGCAGTATTGCCGGAACCTATCGCAAGATGCATATCCCGGATGACCCGGGCTTTTACGAAAAATATTATTTCACACCGGGCGAAGAAGGATTCAAACCGATAGATACGTCTATTGGTAAGCTCGGTGTTTTAATCTGCTGGGACCAATGGTATCCCGAAGCAGCACGCCTCATGGCACTGGCTGGTGCTGAAATATTGTTATTTCCAAGCGCTATTGGTTGGGAACCGGAAGAAACTGAACAAGAAAAGCAACGTCAGCGAGATGCCTGGATGACTATTCAACAGGGACATGCGATTGCCAATAACCTGCCTGTTATGGTTAGTAACCGAATTGGTCTTGAAGAGATCAATAACCATGAAAAGCAGACAACCCTATTCTGGGGTTCCAGTTTCATTGCTGGTCAACAGGGAGAACTACTTGCTGCAGCAGATACTGATGGTGAAGGTATTATCATTGCCGATATCGATCTGGAACGAACAGAACAAGTCCGGCGCATCTGGCCCTATTTTCGTGATCGGCGTATTGATCAATATAACGATATTTTGAAACGACACATCGATACAGATGAATGACAATTATCTCGAGTCGCTATAAGCCTTCCTGGTGGTACCGTAATAAACACCTGCAAACGTTTTACCCTACCGTGTTTCGTAAACGGGTTTCAATCGAACTACAATCCGAACAACTTGATTTACCCGATGGAGATTTTGTTGATCTATGTTGGACACCTAACAACCAAGCTGGTCCAATTGTTATTCTTTTCCATGGTCTGGAAGGATCAATTAACTCTCCCTATGCGAAGGGAATATTAAAAGCAATCTATGATTCAGGCTGGCAAGGCGTGCTGATGCATTTTCGCGGTTGCAGTGGTCGACATAACCGACTGGATCGCAGTTATCATTCCGGTGATACCGGCGATATTGAATTTTTTATTAATACACTTAAATCTCGCTATCCAAATCGAAAACTCGCGGCAATAGGGATTTCTCTTGGCGGAAATGCATTATTAAAGTATCTGGGTGAAAAACAGGATGAATCAAACCTCGATGCTGCAATGGCCGTATCTGTCCCTTTTGACTTAGCCGATAGTGCTAAACAACTCAATAAGGGCTTCGCAAGAGTCTATCAACATCACCTGGTATCACGACTACGCAATAAAATGATCGACAAATTCAAACAAAAACCGGCACCGGTAGACATCGATAAACTAAGTGAATGGACAGATTTTTATTCCTTCGATCATAATGTCACTGCGCCTATACACGGGTTTAAAAGTGCAGATGATTACTATACACGTTCCAGTTCAAAACAATTTCTGAAATACATTAAAACACCAACACTGATATTACATAGCAAAGATGATCCTTTTATGAGTAATAAAGCCATACCGAAAGAAGATGAAATATCTGATGCTGTTACATTAGAACTTACAGAACAAGGCGGGCATGTGGGTTTTATTTATGGAAAGCCAAATAATCCAACATATTGGGTCGAAAAACGATTAGCCGATTTTTTCTCTCGCCAGCTTAATTAATACTTGATTTCCTAGTTATATGTAACTACATTTGTACATACAATTGTATACGGACATATCCATGAAGTTTTAACGTGAGAAAAAGTACTATGAAGAAAAATGCTTCAGGTAAAACTAATTTTAAAAAACTCAGGGCCATGAAGGACTCTGAAATAAATCTTGAAGACATACCAGAGTTGGGTAATGAGTTTTTCAAAAATGCACAGATTAAATTGCCGGAGAAACAATCAGTCACCATCCGTCTGGACAGAGATGTACTGGAATGGTTTAAACAACAGGGAAAAGGCTATCAAACACGTATTAATAAACTCCTGCGTTCTTATATGGAAACGCATGCGAAATAATTTTTATTTATGACTGATTTATTTTTAATTCAAGATTCAAGACTTGACCCTATTGTTCCTATAAAATTATAGCTAACAAATTGTTTAACCATGGACGCGCCTAAACGGCGCAACTGTTAGCTCTCTGGAGAAATAAGATGTCGTCAGTCTTCCTAAGCCATAATTCCAAAGACAAACCATGGGCCAGAGAACTTGCTGAGCATCTGACAGCAGACGGCGTCGTAGTATGGCTGGATGAAGCCGAGCTTAATATTGGAGATTCTCTGATTGAACGTATATCAGAGGGTATTGAAAGCATGGAGTTCGTGGCAGCGATCCTTTCACCTAATTCGATTGCATCGCATTGGGTGCAAAAGGAGTTAAGTCTCGCGATGTCGAAGGAGGTTCGTGGCAAAAAAATTACGGTGCTCCCGCTTCTGATCGAGCAGTGTGATCTGCCTGCGTCATTAAAAGATAAACTCTATGCAGATTTTACAAATCCCGACAACTTTGAACGTGAATACATTAAGCTGTTGAGAGCAATTGGTATAGTAAAGAGGTCTGATGCTCAACAATCAACGTTACAACCGCAACACTCGCCCTCTCAAGAACGAGAACCCAAAAGATTGAAAATAGTGGGAATCGTGAAAGAAAAGACTCAGCAGGATCCAGAATATAGTGGCCTGCAGCACTATTATTTCCAGCTATCACATTATCCACCACCAGGCTGGGAGGAGCAATTCATGAGGGCAAGACAGTTTCCAAGACATACTATGTGGCGCGAGGCTTGGGTAGCCGGCGATTGTGTTGTGGTGAAATGTGCTCTAGATGAATTGGAGCGATACCATCTACGCGATCTTAAAGAGGATGTCGAAACCGCAAATCAATCATTGGTACAAGAAATAGCAGCTGCTGAGGCCCATCTAATCTATGAAGAAGAACAGGCTGAAAAGGCACGAAAAGAACGTGATTCGGTGTTGGACAAACTCAAGTTTGATTGAAAAAGAGCTAACAATTGGTTCCACATGGATGTCGCAAAACGCCTCCTGTGAACCAAAATATTTTAACCAAACCTTGGTAATACATAAACTAGTGCAAGTGGGATAGAAACAATACTAAAGGCATTTCCAAACAAAACCATTGCGGCAACCTTGGCAGGTTCCTGATCGTAATGTTCAGCAAACATATAATTCAAAATAGCTGGCGGTAAAACACCAAACAAGAATAAAGCACCCTGCTCCAGTCTTGTTAACTCAATAAACGGCAACAACATCAATACAATTAATACACCACTTATCGGTGCCAATAATGCGGCCAACATTCCCGGTTTCCATTCCGAGAGTTTCATATCGATTAAACGAGCACCTAATGCAAATAACATCAATGACACACAAATATTACCCAGCATTCGAACAGGTTCCAGTACTGTGTTTGGTACTTCTACTTCTAAAATACTGAGAATAAGCGCAACGATAACCGTTATGATCATTGGTGTAAGCAATGCTTTAAATAGATTACCGTGTTCCTTAAGCCATAGATTGACTATCGTTATATGAAAAAAATTACAAACCACAAAACAAATTACAGCAGTCGGTAATGCACTCTCTCCAAAACTTAATACCACCAAAGGCAAACCCAGGTTGCCGGCATTACCAAACATGATCGGTGGACCCAGGGTTTTTGCTTCCAGATTAAAAATCCTTGCTGAAATAATGGCGATGACGCCTGATAACAGAATGACCAAAGTAACAGCCAACGCCAGATTACCAAAAAGACCGGAAACACCTGCCCTTTCATAGATAACACTAAATAATAAACAGGGAATAAAGATATCCATGTTCAAACGATTGGGCAAGGTCATGTCCGGATGAAATTGACGCGCATACAATAAGCCGGCCAGGACGATAGCAAAGATCGGAAAGGTTATTTCAAGGATGCGAATTGCAATCATGACAAGTATAATTTGAACCGATTTTTATTTTTGATGTCCACACAGTATTATACCGATAACATATTTCAAGATTATAAGAATATTACCTCATGAGTATTACAAGACTGTTCTATCTCGCAATCTTTACAGGTTGTTTATCATTATTAATATTCGGACT
>JANQJZ010000069.1 GCA_028281365.1 Gammaproteobacteria bacterium
CAGCGGTTACGGGCTTGTTTAGATTCCCTAACCAGCGAAGATACGTCGTTAATCTATGAAGCGATCCGGCTGGCTAATCCTGGCGGGCTAGGCGAGGTAAAGACGCATGATGTTCGTAACTCCCCGGACTGTTCAATAATGGAAGCGATGCAATTAGCGAGTGATAAGGATTTCGTTGCACTGCAATATTACAATGGATTTACAGAAATATTTAACCAGGGTCTGACGACTATTAAATGCTTTGTTAAACGCTGGAATAGTGTAAAATGGGCGACCGTTTCGTGCTATTTGATGTTTCTTTCTACATGGGACGACTCCCATATATATAGAAAATACGGGAGCGATATAGCCGGGCAAATAAAAATAAAAAGTAAGGGAATAGCAGATAAATTTAATACAGTTTCTAACCCTGAATCATGCATTGATATTTTGCAGGGGTTTGATAAGGAACTTAAAGCAAATAGATACAATCCGGGAACCAGCGCTGATTTAACGGCTGCAAGTCTCCTGGTCTATAATTTAATCAATATGGAATTATAAGAATGCGGATAACAAGAGTCGCTCTTGTTTATCGGTAAAATGGGTAGGGGAAATAGTTCCCTTTCAATTATTAACCTTAACAAGTAGGAAGACAGCGATGTCTATATTTAACAAACTCTTTGGCTTTCTAATTGGAGGAGACAAAAAAATGGCGGTCATTGACAGAGTATTAATAGGTGAAGCATTAGTAGGTGATGGAAACGAAGTCGCACACATCGACCTGATAATGGGTCCACGTGGTAGCGCAGCCGAGTCATCATTTTGTAATGCATTAACCAATAACAAAGACGGTTTCAGCACCTTATTAGCAGTGGTGGCTCCAAATCTGGCTTGTAAACCTAGCACCATCCTTTTCAATAAAGTCACCATTAAGGGTGCTAAACAGGCTGTACAAATGTTTGGACCTGCTCAACGTGGTGTTGCTATGGCAGTTATGGATTGCGTTGAAGATGGCACTATCCCGGCTGATGAAGCAGATGATATTTATGTTTCTGTAGGTGTATTCATTCACTGGTTGGCCGAAGACGATGCCAAGATCCAGGATTACAACTATGAAGCTACCAAGCTTTCCATTAAACGTGCAGTTGCTCGTGAACCGAAAGCTGCAGAAGTAGTTAGTAAGAAAGGTTCAGCTGATCATCCATTTGCAGCACACTCATAAAATAAGTCCATAGTTAGAGGTGTTGTTGAACCTTGTTCAGCGAGGATGCCCCGATTTAACAATCGGGGCATTTTTTTTTCTCCATGGATGGAGTGTCAGCATTTTTGTTCCGGACAAATGCTAAGTACCTACATCCATGTAGGCAATGCTGCGAGAGGACACGACTGCAGGGATGCAGGAGGTAGAGTGAAGCAGGAGCTAGAGCCGAGGACGTCCGAAGCGGCGATATGCAGCATCGACTGCCAGCATTTAGTTATCAATTAGCTGAATTAAATCTTCTCTGGTAATTGCACCATTATGTAGTGCTGAGGCAACCAGGGCGCCCTTAATACCTGTTGCCTGTAATTGCTCAAGATCTTCCTTATTTCGTATACCGCCAGCGATGTATATATTTCTATTTTGCGTTAGAGATAAAATGTTATTTAAACAGTCCATATCTACACCGCTATTTGAGCCTACTCGATGCAGCATCATAATAATAATATTTTCGGGCCATATTTCAGGTTCGTCCAATAGGTAGTTATTTTCAATTAGACCTGATTCGTTAAAATCCAGTGACAGAACCAAATTAGAAAAATTATTTGATAGTTCTAAAAAATCGTTTTTGGAAATCTTATATTCAGAACCTGCAACTGGAATAATATTATCAATGTTATTTGCTGCTATCTGATTAATATATGCAACACCTGAGTCAAGCCAGAAATTACAATCCGGATACTTTTTTGCGATATTAAGAATTAATTGAGTATTATTTCCATTGTTTTGTATAGCATTAAGATCAGCAATATAAATAATTTTGAATGGAAATAGTTTAAAGAATACAGTCAAGACTGAATGTAGAGAACATTGATCGGTTAAAACAGAAGTTATTGGTAAATAACTGTCTCTTTCTCCGTATTTAGCGTGGACAACGTTTCCATCCAGAATATCAATTACAGGAATAATAAACATAACAATATGCATCATTTTTTAATTGAGTTTATCACAGGTGGCGGTATGGCCAATCAAGGCTTGCCATATGCTCTGAAAAAAGAAGGCGATCTTATGCTAAGGACGTTGATAAATGAACTTGTAGATGCAGGCAATCATGAAATTTCTATAGTGCGAGATGAACGATTGAAGTTAGTAAATGAAAATATTACTCAATTTATTATTAATAATTCTCTCGTGCAGGAGTTAAAAAATTATGAAATCAATTCTGATTTTATTTGGTTAATTGCACCGGAAACGGATGATTGTTTGGCCTCTTTAACAGAATTGTTTAAAGAGCATGGAAGAATATTTACTGGTTGTTCTGTAGAGGCTGTTAAACTAACTGCAAGCAAGATTTCTTGTTTCAGGCATTTAACAAAAAAAAATATTAACACTATCGAAACCTACAATCTAAATGAAGAAACACCAATTTTTGCTCAAGGATATGTAATCAAACCTGATGATGGTGTTGGCGGAGAAGATTGTACATATATCGAAACTAAAAATCAGTTACAACAGATAAAACAGGATAAAACTGCAACAAATTATGTGGTCCAGCCATACATTAGCGGTGAATCGTTAAGCATGTCACTGTTAGTGTATAAAAATGATGTGCGTTTACTTGGTTGTAATCGACAACTTATCAGCTTGATAGATAATAAATTTAAATTCGAGGGTGTTGGCGTTAATGAGTGCCTGGAATACCAAAATGAATTTTTAGCCATCGCAAAATTAATCGTGGAAGCTATACCCGGGTTGTCAGGGTTCGTCGGTATCGATCTTATTTATACGGATAATATTTTTTATATTGTTGATATTAACCCACGCTTTACTACAGCCTACGTTGGTCTATCTAAATCAATTGGTGTCAATGTTGCTGAATTTATTGTGAATGTATTTTTAGAAGATATGTTACCGGAAATCCAGTTATCTTCAGCTATACCGGTAAGAATACAAGTATAATAGGAGTATGGATATTCAAAATTATATTGGCTGGGATATTGGTGGTGCACATCTTAAAGTTGCCTGTGTTAACAGTTTGGGCAAGTTGGAATACGTAGAACAGTTTGCAACACCATTATGGCAAGGTTTGCAACAACTGGAGGATAGTTTTCCTGTTGTTTTAAATAAATTGCCTGTTGGTACGCAATCACATTGTTTAACAATGACTGCAGAATTGGTTGATATATTTACCAGTCGACAGGAGGGTATCAGCAGTTTAATAAACCTGTGTGAAAATAAACTGGGCAAGAATATAAATTTATATGCCAGTGAACACGGTTTTGTTAATTCCAATAGTGTAATTGAAAGAATTAACGATATTGCCTCAGCTAATTGGCATGCCAGTGCTACATTTACTGCAAATAAAGTAAGCAATGGACTTTTTATAGATATTGGTAGCACCACTACAGATATTATTCCACTGGTTAATAGAGTTGTTGTTAATCGCGGCAATGATGATCAAAGCCGTATGCATTTTGATGAGCTCGTCTATACTGGTGTAATCAGGACACCACTGATGGCATTATCAAACAGGGTCCCGTTTAATGGAAATTGGCAGACCTTGGCGGCGGAATATTTTTCAACGACTGCTGACATTTACCGAATATTGGGTCTAATAGACATAGAAGATGATCAAATGGCCACAGCTGATGGAAAAGGGAAGGATATAGAAAGTAGTATCAGGCGGTTGGCTCGAATGTTAGGCACTGATGTAATTAGCGCAAAAGAAAAAAATAACTGGATACAGGTCGCGAACTATTTTTCTGAAATTCAACTGCAAAATTTAACTAATTCTATATTAGGTATATTCAGTTACGCGCCTGAAGCCAGAGAACAGATAATTGGTGCAGGAGTCGGGAGCTTTTTAATAAAAATTATTGCCGAGCGCCTGAATATCCCTTATATGGACTTTAGCGAACTATTTGATAGCCAGACCAAATTGCAGCATAAATGTAATGTTTGTGCACCTGCAATTTCATTGGCGTTGTTACATCAACAGTCAGTATCAAGATGAAGATTTCAGAAATACCTTATATTAAAAATACCGGGAATTTATTTTCAGTCGTTGCAACTGAACCATGGAGTATGTTTCTGGATAGCGGTTATCCGGAAATAGATATGGGTCGTTACGATATTATTGTAGCCAGACCATCTGTTACGCTAGAAACCTATGGCGACATAACTCATATTGTCGAAAACGGAAATAAAAAAACTTCTGAACAGGATCCATTTGAATTAATTAAACAATATTTAGGGGAAAATGTTCAAAATCTTGCAGGCCTGCCTTTCTGTGGAGGGGCATTAGGTTACTTTTCCTATGATCTTGGCCGAAGGATAGAAAGTATTCCTGAAATATCCGAACAAGATGTAAACATGCCGGACATGGCAATAGGGATCTACGATTGGTCGGTTATCGTTGATCATCATACTCGACGCGCGTGGCTTGCCAGTTTTTGCCGTTATCAGAAGACTGAAGATCAATGGCAAGACTTACAAACACTATTTTCTAACATAACTGATCAGAACAAAAAAGAAATTAAAATAAAATCCGGTGTCCATTCAAATATGTCCAGGGATGAATACGCCAGTGCATTCGAACGTGTTAAAAATTATATTCTTGACGGTGACTGTTACCAGGTTAATCTGGCCCAGCGTTTTACTGCTGATTTTGACGGTAATAGTTGGGATGCTTATCAACAGTTAAGAAGGTTAAATCCTGCGCCATTCGCTGCATATATTAACATTCCCTCAGGAGCGGTATTAAGTTCATCGCCGGAACGTTTTTTAAAAGTTATCGATAAACAGGTTGAGACCAAACCAATAAAAGGAACAAAACATCGTTCAGTTTTTGCCTATGAAGATAAAGCATTGGCTGATTCATTACTTGAAAGCGAAAAAGACCGTGCAGAAAACCTGATGATTGTAGACCTGTTAAGAAATGACATAAGTAAAACCTGTGAGTCAGGTTCTGTTGTAGTACCTGAACTTTTTGCCCTGGAAACTTATGCGACTGTACACCATTTGGTAAGTACAGTATCTGGCCGGCTTAAAGATGATAAAAATGCAATAGATTTACTAAGAGGTTGTTTCCCGGGAGGTTCAATTACCGGGGCGCCAAAACTGCGATCAATGGAAATAATCGAGGAACTTGAACCAAATCGGCGTTCGGTTTATTGCGGCTCAATTGCCTATATTGGTTTTGATGGAAATATGGATAGTAATATATGTATACGTACTCTGATTGATTATAAAAATAAACTTTATTTTTATGCAGGTGGTGGGATCGTGTGGGATTCAAATATGGAATCAGAATATCAGGAGTGTTTTGATAAAGCTGCTGCAATTATGAAGTTGTTTGAAACAAATCAAAATGAGAAATTGAATTGTCACTAACTGTCATAAAGCTGGGTGGTAGTCTATTAAATAGCACTGAATTGCCGTTATGGTTAGAAAGTATTGTCTCTATATCCAGGCACTCAAATGTTGTCATCGTTCCGGGTGGTGGTGTCTTTGCTGAACAAGTGCGAAAAATGCAAACTACTTATCAATTTGATGATCGGCATGCCCACTGTATGGCTTTACTTGCGATGGCCCAATACGGTCATTTATTGGCAGGTATAAATCCGGCTATCCGGATCATTTCTGATTTCAACGATTCTACTTTTACATCGGGCAATAAATCTCCGTTGTTGTGGTTACCGTTGGTCTTGATGAATGACTTTTCAGAAATTACACCGAGCTGGGACTTTACTTCAGATAGTATTGCGCTTTGGTTCGCCAGGAGGGCAGGTGCCGACAGCCTGGTATTAGTGAAATCCAGGTTTATACCCGAGCTTCAAAAGACGTTTGATAAATTAATTGAAAATGGTCTCTTAGATAAAGGGTTTCAAAAACTTATTAGTGGCTACGAAGGTAATATATTGTGGTTTGATAAAAGCCAGTATCGGGAATTGCAAACTATTCTTGTTCCAGACGAATTATCTAAAGAATCAATAATTCTATAAATAACCAACGATTTTCCTGCACTTTGTCTTCGCTATTCGTTTTAGCCTCTGGCTTACAGGAACAAGTCGGTAAATTTAAAATCGTTAACCATGCATCTCTTCGGCATTAACCATTGTCTCTGTTTCATTTAAAACAGGGACGACAGTTAATTTTTCATAGGCCCTTAAGGCTGCAGGCATACCGAAATCCAATGCAATACGATAGCAGTCCAGTAAGCTGGAATGTTCCATCTCGTTTATTTCTATTTCATTTTCCATTTTAATTGCTCGCTATGGCGACATTAAAAATTACAAACCCTGGCAACAGGTCTGTTCACTGAATAAGAAGGCCTGGTATCCGGAAGAGGCTGGAGATACCAGGCAATAGCCGAGCATCCATCTCGGCTCCCGCTAAGGCGGTCACGGTAAATCGAATTATTTAAAATAATCAATCCCAACTGAGTGCGCCCCCGGTTTGATATTCGGTAACACGTGTTTCAAAAAAATTCTTTTCCTTCCTCAGGTTGGCTTGTTCATCCAGCCAGGGCAGGGTAGATTCTGCGCCCGGGAAAGGTTCTTCTTCTAATCCGACTTGATTTGCCCGCCGATTGGCAATGTATTGGAATTGACCAATATGCATGTCAGCGGAATAACCAAGAATTGGGTCTCTCAGGATATAATTGGTATAGGCCTTTTCGGCTTCATGGGCTTCATCCCACATTTCCCGAATAGCTTTTGGATCCAGTGTCAGGTTTTCTTCTTGCAGGATTTGTTTAACAACACGAATACCAAATGCGGCGTGCATGACTTCATCACGCATAATGTATTGTAACTGTTCAGCCGTGCCTTTCATTAGACCGCGTCGTTGTAGTGCAAAGATTGGACTAAAGCCGTTATAAAACCAGCAACCTTCAAAGATAGCTGCAAAAAACAGATAAGAGATTGCAAAGTTATGCAGTTCATCCGGATCAGTTAAATCGATATCGGATCGTAAGACAGAATTTAAACGGTTATTCGCGACAGCGATCTTTTGATGAATCTCTGGAACCACACGATAACGGTTATAGATTTCACTTTGATCCAGGCCGATTGTTTCAATACAGTGTTGATAGGTCCAGGTATGTAATGACTCTTCATACACCTGACGCGCCTGATAAATCTGTAATTCCGGTGCTGACATTTTTTCCATCACTGCCAGACCAATGTTACGCATAGCTAAAATATCGGATGTTGTTAAATAAGAAAGCACATTTTCATAAACATGCTTTTCTTCCAACGTTAATTTATGACGATAATCCGTTACATCCTGAGCCATGTTAATATCCAATGGCGTCCAGTGATTTTTATTGGCATTAAGGAAGAAGTTCCAGGCCCAGGGGTATTTAAACGGTGCCAATTGATTAATATCGGTATGTCCGTTTATGACACGTTTATCATCCGGGTTAACCGGATCAAGTTTATTCGTAACAACTTTCAAGTCCGGTTTTTTTGTAACCTCAGATGCGGGCTTATTCAATGCCTGTTCCATAACTGCAGGTTCAACACTACTGGTATCAGCAGGTTTATTTAATGGATCATCCCAATTCAACATTTACTTTCTACCTCTTGATTACTGACATGCCTCACAATCCGGATCGAGGATTGAACAGACTTTTGCTTCTTCATTAACTTCATTTTGCGCTGAATTATTTGCCGCGCTTTTTTCCATATGCGTTGCGCCTAAAGAGCGCAGGTAATAGGTTGTCTTTAGACCACGGACCCAGGCAAGTTTGTACAGGTTATCCAGTTTCTTACCACTCGGTTCAGCCATATATAGATTGAGCGATTGCCCCTGGTCGATCCATTTTTGCCGTCGAGATGCTGCTTCAACTAACCAGCGTGGATCGATTTCAAAAGCAGTGGCATAAATATCTTTTAATTCATCAGGGATTCGATCAATCGATTGAACACTGCCATCAAAATACTTCAGGTCATTCACCATAACGTCATCCCAAAGTCCCTGCTCTTTTAAATCACGGGCAAGATAAGGATTAACAACAGTAAATTCACCGGACAGATTCGATTTTACAAACAGGTTTTGATAAGTCGGTTCAATTGACTGACTTACACCACAAATATTCGAGATCGTTGCAGTTGGTGCAACAGCCATACAGTTTGAATTACGCATGCCGACCTTCATGACGCGTTCGCGCAGATCATCCCAATTTAAAGTCTGTTCCATATTGGCTTGCAGATAATCGCCACGTTCATCTGCCAGTTGTTGCATGGAGTCGATAGGTAATATGCCCTTGCTCCATAGTGAACCGTTATAGGTAGAGTAGGGACCACGTTCTTCGGCCAGGTTGGTGGATGCCTTAATCGCATAGTAACTGACTGTCTCCATACTCAGGTCTGCAAAATCAAGCGCATCTTCAGATGTATATGAAAGACGTAATTGATAAAGCGCATCCTGAAAGCCCATGACGCCGAGACCAACCGGACGGTGGCGTAAATTAGAACGCCTTGCTTTAGGTACACTGTAGTAGTTGTAATCAATAACGTTATCCAACATACGCATTGCGGTATTGATTGTCTTTTCCAGTTTTTCTTTATCTAATCCACCATCCTTGATGTGTTGAGGCAAATTAACAGAGCCCAGATTACAAACGGCAATTTCATCCTCGGAGGTATTTAACGTGATCTCAGTGCAAAGATTGGATGAATGAACTACACCAACATGTGATTGAGGAGAACGAATATTGCTGGGGTCTTTAAACGTTATCCAGGGATGACCGGTTTCGAATAACATGGATAACATCTTGCGCCATAAGTCGATGGCCGGAATCACCTTAAAATTACTAATTGCACCTTCAGTTGCTTTTTGTTCGTATTCAACGTAACGCTTTTCAAAATCCTGGCCATACAGATCGTGCAGATCAGATGTTTCATGCGGTGAAAATAAAGTCCAGTTTGACTCTTCGGCGACACGTTTCATGAACAGATCCGGAATCCAGTTGGCCGTATTCATGTCATGTGTACGACGACGGTCATCCCCCGTGTTTTTACGCAGGTCCAGAAATTCTTCTATGTCCAGATGCCAGGTCTCAAGATAGGCGCACATTGCACCTTTACGTTTACCTCCCTGGTTAACGGCGACAGCGGTATCATTTGCAACTTTAAGGAATGGAACGACGCCCTGCGATTTTCCATTGGTTCCCTTGATGTGTGCACCTAAGGCCCGAACAGGTGTCCAATCATTACCTAACCCACCTGCAAACTTGGATAATAATGCGTCGTCTTTAATGGCAGAAAAGATACCATCCAGATCGTCCGGGACCGTTGTCAGATAACAGCTTGAGAGTTGTGGCCGGCAGGTCCCTGAATTAAACAGGGTCGGTGTAGAACTCATGAAATCGAATGAAGACAAGAGTTCATAAAATTCGATTGCACGTCCTTCCCGATCCAGTTCATTTATAGCAAGCCCCATAGCAACACGCATAAAAAAGGCTTGTGGTAATTCAAACCGGACATCATTTGAATGAATAAAGTAACGATCATAAAGCGTTTGCAGGCCGAGATAAGTAAATTGACGATCACGTTCGACATGCAAGGCAGCACCGAGGCGCTCAAGATCATATTTCGCCAATTCATGATCGAGTAAACCTAATTCGGTTCCGCGGGTTATGTACTTTTTAAAATAAGCGGGATAACGATCAGCCATTTCTTTTTGTGTGGCCTGCGTTATCGTATTTTCAATAAAGCTTAATGCTTCCTGGCGTAATTTATCGAGTAATAGACCTGCCGCAACATAAGTATAGTTGGGTTCTTTTTCGATTAAGGTCCGGGCACTCATAACCAATGCGTTGTTCACATCAGTTTCATCAACACCATCAAACAAATTAGCGAGCGAGTCCTGAATAACTGACTCTTCTTCAACTTCAGCGAAGCCTTCACAGGCTTCTGCAACAATCGCCTTGATACGATCAATATCGAGTGATGCTTTACTGCCGTCAGCACGAGTTATATTGATAGCGGCATCTGCAATCTTTTCTGGTGTACTGGTTTCCGTTGCTGCATTGGCAGCACGTTCCCGGGAACGTTCCTCGCGATAGATAACATAGGCACGGGCAACTTTTTGTTCTCCTGCGCGCATCAGCGCCAGTTCCACCTGATCCTGAATGTCTTCTATATGCACAGTGCCACCGTCAGGCATACGACGTGTTAAGGCGTTAACGACTTGTTGTGAGAGAGATTCAACCGTTTGATGAATACGGGTTGAAGCTGCTGCAGTGCCGCCTTCGACATTGATGAAGGCTTTAGTCATGGCAACGGAAATTTTGCTAAAGTCAAAAGCAGTGACTTTTCCGTTTCGACGTATGACACGATACTGGCCGGTGGCCTGATGACTGGATATGGCCTCGTTCTTGTACTGGGCCGGACCAGATTCAGCAACACCTTGATTTAAATGGCTATCTGAAGCATTCTCTACAGCATCAACATCAGCAACACCTTCTGCCTCCATTTACCCCTCCAAATTGTTGTTTTTTTTTATTTCGAGCCTGTTAATAGATCTCGAAATTCGTTTATGTTTATCTCGTAAATGAATGTATAACACCACAATAAGATGTGGTCAAGCACTTATTAAACCACAAGATAATGTGGAATGAGCTGTGTTTTTGATCCGGATTACCTGTGGATAAGCTGGGTGTAAAACAAAAAAACTGCCCTGATTAAAATCGAAAAATCAGAGAATTCAATGTCTTAAATAAAGGATAAGTGGGTGAAAAAAAAGTGATTTGGTGATGTGTAAAACTTATCTAATTCGCCTTATTGATAGTGATAATCGATGAAAATCGAACTAAATAAATCTAATTTATTTTTGCATGGCTGCCGTCACAAAGCGGTTGGTTTCTAGTTTGTTTACAAGCACAAAACCAGACAGTGTTTGATTCTGTAGCCGTGTATTGTACTGGAGAAAACTCTGTACCTTTATGGGAACCGTCACAGAAGGGTTGGCTTTGACTTTTACCACATGCACACCACCAATAATCTTTTCCTGCTTCAACATCGACAGATATAGGTGAATCACCAGCTTTTTCCGGATTACTCATCAGTTATGCTCCTTAAACATACAATACTGTTTTGTATTATAGCTGTGAGTTAAGGTCTTGTGACTTTTAAATTGATGTTGTTAAGGTAGATAGATAGAGAACGTTGATGCCTTCATTGGCCGTTCGTATAAAATCATTTCGTCCTTAATTAGATATCAACATATGTTCAGGCTAACCAGGACCGTTATCTTTGATCTTGATTATAAGATAGTTACCAAGCTGTACTGTTGATATATGTAATTTATCCTTTGTGTATTGATATAAATTGTTAACCACATTTTTAAAAATGTTATTGACAATCATCAACTATTTAAATGATAATAATTCTCATTATCATTAACGAGCTAGTCTTCAAACTGTATCATTTTATATATATTTCAATAAGTTATATTTGTGGCTAGAAAACTGCAGACGTTAAACAGGACGTATTTTATTAAATGGACACCAGCTGATGTCTGTTATTTATTTGAATTGAAGTCGATTAAAGCGGAGCAACTGATTCAACTGGACGAATTACGTACCAGGAGCCTGATCCGCGAACTTTATTTATTAGCCTGTAAGGCTTCATTGAATTCAATTAATAAAAGTACAAAGGAATCTTCACTACTGAGTTCCTATGCAAAGAGAATTAAACAGATTAGTGATGACTATAAAAAATTATTCGGGAGAAATGACGTGTCTGAAAATGTAAGCCAAATAGAACAAATAAATGAACCGACTATTAATATCGATCGATTACAGGCAAGATTATTTTATTTAATTACACAATACAGTATGCATCCATGTGTTCATTTGGCGGAGCATATCGTTAAACAATTAACAATTTTATGCCAACATCCGCATATCGAGTTAATGCCGGCGCAGCATTATATTTATTGCCAATCAATTAATTACTGGCGTTCCAAATTGTTACAAAACGATGCAACAATAGATCGTCCAAACGTTCATTGATTTAATTGTAAAAGGAGTAAATCCCTCCCAAATCCAGTTTAGAAAGAGTATAGTCTTAGCCAGCGAACTAGAGGCTTTTGTTGAGAGGAGGCAATGGCTATGGCTACTAACCCAAAGATTGAAACCGCATTTGGCGGCTGTCCCCATGATTGTCCTGACACTTGCGCCATGGTGTTTGATATTGAAGATGGCAAGGTGGTTGGCGTCCATGGTAATAAGGAACATCCAATGACGCGTGGCGGACTTTGCGTCAAATTAAAAGATTACGAGAAACGTCACTACCATCCCGACCGTTTATTACACCCAATGCGTCGAACAGGGCCAAAGGGAAGCAAACAGTTTGAACAAATTAGCTGGGACGAGGCACTCGATGAGATCGCAAGCAAATGGAAAGCTTTAATTGAAGAATACGGTCCACAGTCTATTCTACCGGTTTCGTATCTTGGCCATCAGGGATTAGTCCACGGTTTAAATGGCGGCGATGCCTTTTTTAATCGCATGGGTGCCACCGTTTGTGAACGTACCTTCTGTGGTGAAGGTTCGTGTACGGCGTGGTTAACGACCATCGGTCCGACTGCCGGTCTTGATCCTGAAAGTTATATTCATTCGAAATATATTGTGATTTGGGCATGTAACAGCATGAGTACCAATCTGCATCATTGGCATATTGTTCAGGATGCGAAAAAGAAAGGTGCCAAGGTGATTGTGATTGATGCTTATAAATCACGTACTGCAAAACAGGCGGATTGGCATATTTCTCCCAAGCCCGGTACCGATGGTGCATTGGCTATGGCCATTATCAATAGCATTATTGAACAAGGTCTTGTCGATAAAGATTATGTTGATAATTACACCGAGGGTTACGACGAATTAGCTGAACGTGCAAAAGACCGAACCCCTGAATGGGCTGAAGAAATAACTGGCGTTGCTGCTGATGATATTCGACAGCTTGCGAAAGACTTAGCGACTGAACAACCTGCGGCGATTCGTATGGGTGTAGCGTTGGAACGTCACTACGGCGGTAGTCAAACAATCCGGGCAGTAACATGTATCCCTGCCTTAACGGGTGCATGGCGTCATGTCGGTGGTGGTATTACGCAATTCCCTGTTTGGGAACATCCGTATAAGTTTGATGTGATTTGCCGACCGGATTTTATCCCGGAAGGCACTCAAGTAGTGAACATCCTGCAATTGGGACGTGCCTTAACCGGTGAACAGGATCTTAAGACACCGATCAAATCGATTATGACCTGGAACACGAATCCAGTGACTCAATCGCCCGAAACCGATAAGTTGGTTAAAGGTCTTGAGAATGAAGATCTATTCCATGTTGCGGCCGATCATTTCATTTCGGATACCGCATCGTATGCTGATATTGTTTTACCGGCATCAATGGGTGCAGAGCTCGAAGACATTATCCTGTCCTGGGGACACCTCTATCTGACTTACAATGCCAAGAGTGTTGAATCACCGGGAGAAGCGATTCCTAATAATGAAATCTTCCGTCGTTTGGCAGAAAAGATGGGTTATGACGATGAACGTTTGCATTGGTCTGATTCAGAATGTCTGGATAATTTTATCGATTGGGATGCCCCGGCCTGTGACGGTATCGATATGGATTATCTGCGTCAAAATGGTTTTGCCCGATTAAACGTCGGCACTAAAGATGATCGTTGTCCACATAAGGAAGGGAATTTCCCGACTGAAAACGGTAAATGTAATTTCAAGATCGATGGTGCGGTGAATTTTGTCGCGGGACCTTTCCGACAAATGTACGAAGGTTATCAACCAGGCGAACCGCTTGATAGTTTGCCAGATTATGTTGGACCAAGAGAAAGACCGGAAACCAATCCTGAATTGGCGAAAAAATATCCGTTAAATATTGTTTCTCCAAAGAGTCACGGCTTCCTGAATTCCTGTTATGCCAATATGGATCACAAGATTAAAGGCCAGGGTGAACAGTTTGTCCTGATTAATGCTGCTGATGCTGATTCACGCGGTATTAAAGAAGGCGACAAGGTACGTGTCTTTAATGACCGTGGTGGTTTTGATGGTGATGCCAAGATTACTGACGATGTTAATCCAGGCGTTGTTGTGGCTACTCTGGGTTACTGGCGTCAGTTAAATAACGGTACTGTGAACAGTATCAGTTCTGCTGAGTTTGGAGATATGGGACATTCACCTTCTTTTTCCGATAACCTGGTACAAGTGAAAGCCGCTTCGTAACGGTTAATTAAATAATCGGACATCAGGGATGAATGATGTAAAGAATAAGCCGCAGTGGTTTAACGATCATTGCGGTTTTTTGTTTATTGTATATAAACCATATATCTCCCATCATCTTCTACAACAATTGTAATTTTTCCATCGTTTCTCGTTGTTAAAACCTTTCTTAAATTATTAGGAAATTGAATGCCTGTAGCATGTGATTCGTAGGGAGCGCCTATTATTTGAGTTTTATGCTGTATGCTTTTATCAGATTTGATTATTAAATTTGGTGTGAAGTGTTTAAATAGGTTTTCATTATACCCATTTTGTCTGCCATGATGTGATGCCATGAAAACTTTTGTTTGTTTGAGGCATTTAACGAAATTTTGATCTTTTAAAAACTCATCCCAACCAGACTTTTCAATGTCACCAGTCAGCAAAATACCAAAGTTACCAAGTCCTAAAAAAGTAACTACACTTAAATTATTGAAATCCACAAATGTATTTGTATCGTGGCAGAATTTTTCTCTAATAATTCCATAATTTATTGTTGTTGGAGTTCCTGTATAAACTTCATCTATGTATCTGGCAACTTCTGTTATGCCAGGTCCAGCACCACCTGTTTTTTTCTTTTGATCAAGGATCCATTTGCCAGTTAAATTCCAATTTGTTTGGAATCTTTTGGGTTGGCATTTTTTTGATATGTTTAATAAATCACTAGCATGGTCTTCATCTACATTAGAAATATTAAGTACATCTAAATTTTGAAAATTATTGGATACCCAGTCTGAAGGTCGCCAATTTGTTGAGGAATTGTGGCCACAATCGATCATCAGAAGATGGCCTGTTGGAGTCTCTATAGCAATACAATTACCATGCTCTACATCAAATATGTGGATCGTCATTGGCATTTTTTAAAAACTATATACTTATCATCATTAAGTTATACCACTAATGCTTCCTCGTGAATTGTATATAAGTAATAGTAACCTTGATTATTAGTTACTGTTGAAGACCCTCCAGCTTCTTCAACGAATTTTTTATTTTCTACATAAACTTCAATTTTGCCCGAGCTAATTTCAAGCACCATGTTGCCAACTTGATTTTGCGTTACATACAATAAGTCTCTGTTGTTCCATGCGTTATAAGCTAAATACTTTGACGGAGCACAACCTAAAAGGGAAAATTTCGGATTAACTGTGTTGAGGAAATCATAACTTCTTCCAGATTTTCTACCGTGGTGAGGTGCCAAAAGGAATGAGGCATCTTTAATATCCTTTGAGTAGTTATCAATTGCAAATCGCCATGATTTATCGTGTGCATCGCCAGGTATTATAATTTTACCTCCTGCACTGTAATAACTAATAATGTAAGATGAATCATTGAAATCCTGATTAGTATTGCAATCATCAACGATAGCTTTATTGGGTGCCGCAATATAAAGCGCATCACCGCAAGTAATGTCGTTATCACCCTTGTTAGCGTATTTGAACCGCGAACCGGCGAGGTGGGTTATTACTGTTACACCATCTTCTTTACCATCCCTGAATTTTTCATATCTGTTCCAATCATTTTCATTATAGTTTGTACCTGTAAAATCTGGCTTTGTCTTTTTAGCATCGTTATGCCAGAAGTTATCAATAGAAAATTTTGGTGCCAAATTATTAAAGCCATCCAAATGATCCATGTCAGGATGAGTCAAAATGAAACGAAAGATATTGGTTACACCAATATCTTTTAGATATTGAACAGGATTTGTGGGATCTTTACACATTGCGAAATTGCCTTGAGGCTTATATAGTATTTTTGCAATTGTTTCTTCAAGAGTTTCTGGCTGTTGATTTCCTCCACAA
Organism: Gammaproteobacteria bacterium; assembly: GCA_028281365.1. Taxonomy (GTDB): domain Bacteria; phylum Pseudomonadota; class Gammaproteobacteria; order Eutrophobiales; family Eutrophobiaceae; genus JANQJZ01. The sequence goes on from JANQJZ010000069.1 coordinate 16,262, forward strand.
ATATCTATAACCGTTACCCTGCCAGAAGCATGCTCAATAATTGTGCAGTCACCATCGCCTACTTTAAGTAAATGTACTTTTGCCATCATCTTTTCGCCTATTTGTCATTACTGTTAGAACTACGTGATTGTTCAATGCCCCAAGTTGCCTCAGAAATTTGTTCCAGTTTTCTCATGAATTTATCAACGTTATAACCCGCGATAAATGCTAGTGCGAAAAAACCAAGGTTATTCGGGTCTGCTGGTTGCGCTGCATCCAATACTAATAGACCTGCTTTCAGGAAAAGCCAACTGATGCCCCCAGTGATAAAACTTACTAATGGGCGTATGTAATACCAAGGTTGCCATGCTGGATCCCACCTTTGATGAACACAAGCATTTATATAAACACCCCTGAGGCAATAGATTGTGCCGCCTATGCCACCCATTAGCACACATTGGACTAGTAAATCTTGCTCAAGTATCCATGTAGGAAATAGATTAGCCTTGAGTGCTGACCATATTGCAATGATCAAGGTCATTACAAATAGTAGGTAACAAACGATTGATTTCACTTTACTCCTAGCCCCACAGGTCTTTTCGATTCACGTGGTTACGTGACATTTATATATTTCCACACAGATGTTTATCAAACTCATAAACATCTATGTATCTAATTGTTTTAAAACGATTATTTAGTAGTGAACTTACAGCGAGGTTATTATTTCGAAGTATTGCTTGAAGCGTTTAACCAAAAATCGTCATACTAACAATACATTATACATATCAATTTGATAAGTACAAGCAATTATTTTGATATATTTACTATATTTAAATAATATGGTGTGATATTGATAAAAAAATACGCTAACAGGCAATATAATTAACCCTATTTTTAATGTAGAAACCAATGGAATTTAGTAATCAATCACAGAGAGAACGTCTCTCATATATAGATTTCATGTTGTATTTTTTGGGGCAATTTAATCGTTCCGACCTTGAAAAGACTTTTGGGATCAAAGAAGCCGCAGCGAGTCGTGATATTTCTGATTACAAGAAAAGAGCTCCTAAAAATCTTGATTACAATGCCGTTGAAAAGCACTACTTTATGCTTCCTTCATTTAAACCTCTTGTAAATCACCGACCATTAAGAGCTTTAACACAACTTACGCTAGGATTTGGTGGAATCAGTACAGGTGTTTCTTCGGGATATTTACCCAACGAACTCCCTTATAGTATGAATTATCCTAGTCAAGAAATTTTGGCTCCAATAAGCCGGGCAATTTATCAGAACTTAGCTGTAAAAATAAAATATGTCTCAAATAGCAGTGGTAAAACAATTCGAAGTATTGTTCCTTTTGCGCTTGTAAATACAGGTGTGCGCTGGCATGTTCGAGCTTTTGATCGTAAAAGAAAAAGGTTCGCTGATTTTGTATTAACTCGTATTATCTCTTCTGAAGTACAGGAATCAGAAATTTTGGATGAAGAAAAAATAGATAAGGACATTCAATGGAACAGGATTGTCGAATTAGAAATTGTTCCTCATCCTGACAAAAAACATAATGAAGCAGTATTTAGTGATTTTGATTTTGACGATGACGAAGTTTTAAGAATAAATGTAAGAGCTTCAATTGCTGGATATCTACTTAGACGTTTGCATATTGACTGCACAAAGAACCACAGTATGGAGAGCGCAGCTTACCAACTATGGCTTAGAAACCATGCAGCATTATACAAGGTTGAGACTTTAAGAATTGCTCCTGGTGTTCAACCAGAAGATTTTGATTAAAATCGAATCAAAATCAAAAGTGTCAATGACGATTGAATAAACAACTACGCATTCGCAGAGAAGAACTGTCCTTTTTGGTTTGCGAGGTGATTAGGGTCAGGTCTTGAATCTTGAATCAAATTTCAATACCTAACCCCGAATCTTAAAACCCGCTTTGATGTTATCGCAGCGGGTTCCTAATTATTACGGAATAAAAAAATATAATTAATCAGCTTGCAGCGATAACTTTAGCTACTTCTTTTTTTGAAGCTCCTAATGCAAACAGAGATTTAACAACTAGATCAATTGAAACAGAAGAATCTCCTGACTCCATTTTAGCTACACGTGATTGGCTAGATGAAATTTTCTTTGCAAATGCAACTTGGCTAATACGCTTTTTTTGACGTCTTTGTTTCACAGAATCACATAATGCAAGCTTAGTTTCTATGTAATCTATTTCCACAGGAGTAAGATTAAGAAATTCATCTACTGAACTAACTTTCCATCCTGCTTTTTCTAATTTTTTCTGTTTATTTGCTTTCATTGTCATATACCTTAATCCTATCTTTACATACATTGATTACTTTCTTGGGGGTCTGTGCAGTCTTTTTATCAAAAACCTCAAGAATCACAATTGCATCTTCATCAATACGATAAATGATCCTCCAAACTAAATTTTCATCATTTATCCTCAACTCATGACAACGCCTTCCAATAGTTGACATAGGTCTAGAGTGAGGTAATGATAAGTTAATACCTTGCTGTAACCGTCTAAGTAAGAAACCTGTCTCTAATCTTGCTGAAGGAGAAAATGGAGGTGTCTTTACTTCTCCATGTAGCCAAACCAGAGGTTTGTCGTCCTTACTCATAAAGTAAATAGTATGTCAGATTTGACATACTGTCAATAATGATTTAATAATGTTATTGATGTATAAAATGTCCTATTAATTTAATATTTATTAATAATATCAATAATATATAACCATTATTAAATATAATATATGGGACAAAAATCAAAACTATGTTATTAAAGAAAAGATTCAGGGTCAGGTCTTGAATATTGAATCAAAT
>JANQJZ010000001.1 GCA_028281365.1 Gammaproteobacteria bacterium
ACTTATATTATCGATTAAACGTCATGTCTTTATCGATGCCCGCCTTACGGGATCGTGGTGATGACATCATATTATTAGCAAATCACTTTGCATCGCAAACAGCCAGACGTTATGGTATTGAACTTGATGGATTTTCCGAAGCTGCAATTGATGCATTAACTGAATACGATTGGCCAGGTAATGTTCGTGAAATGAAACATTTGATCGAACGTGCAGTTTTATTAACTGGCGAAGGAAAGGTGGATGCAGACATTCTTGGTCTTGATAAGAAATCTGTAGCTAAACAATCTGAACAGGAAATCAATGATGACCTGACGTTAGGCGAAGCGGAATTATTATTGATTAAACAGGCATTGGAGAGAACTAATAGAAATGTTTCCAAGGCAGCGAGAGAGTTAGGTATTACCCGTATGGCATTACGTTATCGTATAAAAAAGTATAATTTATGAAGGAGAAGTAAAATGGCAAAAGTAAACATGAAAACAAATCTGGATGTCGGTGCAGATGAAATCTGGGAGTTAATTGGTGGGTTTAATGCATTACCGGATTGGCATCCTGCTGTAGAGAAAAGTGAGTTACAGGAAGAAGGAAGCCAACGCACGTTGAGTCTTGCTGGTGGTGGCAGCATTGTTGAGAAGTTAGAAAAGCTCGATGACAATGAACGAGTCTATTCTTATGAAATTATTGACAGCCCTTTGCCTGTTGCGAATTACAAATCAACATTAAAAGTAATTGAACAAGGTGATGGAAAAGCAGCTGTTGAATGGTCAAGTGAGTTTGATGCAGATGGCGCACCTGAGCAGGATGCAATCGATGTCATTCAAGGCATCTATCAGGCAGGTTTTGATAATTTAAAGAAAATATTTGGCGGCTAATACTAGTGTAACTTCATTCTTGGTTTGGTTTTTTGTGTCAGGATATTTGCAATAGTCGTTAACGTTACACGGATAAAACCGACAATGGCGAGTTGATGCATTTTGTATAAAGAGATATAAACAAACCTTGCCAGTATGCCCTCAATCATGACGTTGCCGGCTCTTTTACCCAGTAAATTACCCATTAGGTTACCAACGGTTGAATAGCGGCTGAGATTAATTAATGAACCGTAATCAACATAATGGTATTTCGGCAGTGATTTATTATTGAATCTATGTCGAACGGTTTTAACCAACATATCAGCTTGTTGATGTGCGGCTTGTGCCCTGGGCGGTACTGTATTATCAGTCCCTTCCATTGGACAGGCAGCACAATCGCCCAAGGCAAAGATATTTTCGTCGCGCGTGGTTTGTAATGTTGTATTTACCACCAGTTGGTTTATATGGTTAGTTTCAAGCCCATCAATGTCTTTGAGAAAATCAGGTGCCTTGATGCCAGCAGCCCAGACTTTAATCTCCGAAGGAACAAGACCGCCTTTATCAGTAATATAACCTTCCGGCGTTGCTTCTGTAATTCGGTGCCCGGTGAGTAATTCAACATCAATCTTCTTTAAGGCATTAACTGTTTTTTCAGATAAGTCAGGCGGGAGGGCAGGCAAAATTCTTTCCGCTGCTTCAATGATTGTGATCTTGACTTCATCCCTCGGAATTCCTTCAAGACCAAACTCGACCAGTTGATTCGCTGCTTCATGTAATTCAGCCGATAATTCAATGCCCGTCGCGCCAGCACCGGCGATGGCGATCTTTAACTGGCCTTCTCGCAAAGGTCCTGTTTGTGTGTGTGCTGTAAATGCATTTCTAAAGAAATGTTGATGAAAGGTATCGGCTTCAGTCCGGGTATCAAGAAACATACAATGTTCTTTTATCCCTTTAATTCCAAAATCATTGGTTTGGCTACCGACAGCAAATACCAGTGTATCGTAGTTAAATGTACGCCTGGGTATATATTCCTTACCACTGTTATCAAGTGTTGGTGCCAGACTAATTTCCATTTTTTCTCTATTCAAAGAATCCATTCGACCAAGTCTAAAGGTGAAATGGTTTTTATGAGCCAGGGCCAGATAGCCCAATTCATCTTCATAGGAGTTCAATGTTCCTGCCGCTACTTCGTGAAGCAGGGGTTTCCATAGATGTGTTAGCGTACAATCAACGAGCGTGATATTTGCCTTTTTCTTTTTCCCCAGTTTGTTACCCAGTTTTGCGGCCAGTTCCAGCCCACCGGCACCGCCACCAACAACAATTACGTGGTGTAGTTTCTCAGGGTTATTCATGTCCGGAATCTTGTGACTTTATGTTGTGAATCAATATTTATTTGTAGGATATAATAACGTGTAATGACTAATTTTAATAAATATAAATTTAACTGGAGATAATGATGGAAAGTGCATCAGATATTGAACTTGAGGCAGCGGCATTCAGGAAATTGATAAAACATCTACGTGAACATACTGAAGTTCAGAATATCGATTTAATGAATCTGGCCGGATTTTGTCGGAATTGTTTGTCTAAATGGTACAAAGCAGCAGCAGAAGAAAAAGGTATTGATATGGATTATGAGCAGGCACGCGAATTAATCTACGGGATGCCCTATTCGGAATGGAAAGATAAATTTCAAAACGAAGCCAGTGCTGAACAAAAAGAAAAATTTAATGAAGTTATAAGTAACCATGATCAATAAATAACGGCTATTTCATAGCCCTTCTTGTTTAATTGATTTAATAAACCTTTCTCTTTTGTCAGGTGCGATGCGCCCACGGCAACGAAAACGTTTCCATTCCTAAATTCTTTTTCAATACGATCCAGCATGCGTTTATTCCGATCATATAGAATATGTTGCATGAATCGATTAAACACTGATTCATCATAATGTGGTTGATGATTAAATTCGACAATACCTTGCAGATCGCGATTAACATAAAGGTCAACCAGTTTTTTTGTGTTTTGAATAATCTTTGTGTGGTTACAAATCGTATCTTTTAAAATAATGAGTTGGTCATCAATTGATATTATTTCAAGTGAACTGATAATTTCCTCCATTGTTTCAAGAGGTTTAATTTCAATCATGTTACGTTGTGCGAAGTGATATAAATTGCTTTCAAGTGTTGGTGCCCTGACGGGTTTAGGTCTGCCGATAATGCTAAATGCAGCCCAGGGTTTTAAATAATTAATCTTTTCTACAGGAATCCCGTAATCAGCTGCAATAACGGTTAATCGTTTGTAGAATTCTTTTTCAAGTAAAGTGTTTAATTGCATACCATCAGTGAAATACATGTTTTCAAGAAAAATCTTGTTTGATGTTTCATTGGGAATGCTCTCCATTAATAAGGTCTTGCTTTTGACCAGGGCTAATCTGACCTGGGGTGGATATTTCGTTACTGCATAATCTTGTGAATGCATGGTGCCGAACAAGTAGTTAATTTTTCCTTCAGGGGTCGCTATTTTCCAGAGCAATCCTTGTTTGTATAGCACATCTGGTATACTAATCTTTGCAGATTCATTTTCTGAAGAAATTATAAATGCATCACATGAGTGACAGTCTGCCAGAATACTATTGGCATAAAGCATTGTAATTAACGTCAAAATTAAAATGTTGATATAATTTTTCATTACTATTTTTATTGTTAATTCAGGAACGATTGGTATCTATTCTGATGATTGCCCTGGTAACATCTTTAGCGATGTTGCCTATAGCAATCGGTAGTGTTAATCCGGGTCGGGAAATAATGGAACCTATGGCAGCGATAATTATTGGAGGATTAGCTTCATCAACGATACTAAACTTATTAATCATGCCGGCAATTATGCTCAAGTTCGAAAAATTTACCAGGTAGATCTGTAGGTTTGGATATGAGTGATAAATCGACTCTGGAAGAAATTGGGTCAGTATGTAAGCTTGATACATATGAATTGATGAAGACTTTGGAAGAACCTGAGTGTCACGAGGAATTACAGGGTAAGTTGAGGTGCAGGAAAAGAGATAAAGTATTCGGTATTCCTTTTTTATTTACGATTCTAAAAAATACCGGGAAATGACAGGATCGACTGGTTAATTAGACAAATCAACCTGGATCATGGATTATCTGTCCCCGACCTTTCAGATGACCCATTTCAGTGCATATATTAAGACATAACTTGATTAAATTATCATAAATAATTGAATTTCAATAATATCTTAAATACACTCTATAATTAGTGTTAACGAAATACGAATTATCTTATTTGCTGTAAAAATTTCTTATGAAAATATTAATAATTGATGATTCCAGTGATTTTCGCGCGTTACTTAGGCTTTATCTTAACAAGGAGCTTAAGGATGTTGAGATTATTGAATACGATTTCGATAATCTGGGTAAACCGCCGGATAATTTCGATTGGTCTGAATACGACATTTTGTTTCTCGATTATAAGCTTGGCCCACATGAAGATGGACTGGAGTGGTTAAAGGAGTTTAAGAAAAAAACTGGTTTTCCACCCACTATCGTCCTTACTGCAGAAGGTGATGAATACGTTGCTGTTAAATCCATAAAGCTTGGCGCAGCTGATTATGTGAATAAGGTCGATATTAAACCCAAAATGATTGCTGAAATGGTTGATGAAGCAACCGAGTTTTCAAAAAAGTCAAATACCGATCAAGAGAAAGAAATTAATGAAGCAACTCAAATAATCAAGAAGGTAAACAAAAAGGATGATGTGCCTGATACCGGTCTGGATATTGGTTACAAGTTTGTACGCATGATTGGCGAGGGTGCAATGTCCAAGGTCTATCTAGCTGAGCGTGTAGAAGATAAAATGACGGTTGTTCTAAAAGTACTTGATCTTACCCGTGTGAATGAACCCAAATTAGTTCAACGTTTCACACAGGAAGCTAATTTAATTGCTGAACTTAATTCTCCATTTGTTGTAAAAATATTTGAACATGGATTAACTGACGAATACGGTTATATTGCGATGGAGTTTTTTTCTCGTGGTGATTTAAAGCAACGTGCAGAATTAGGTTTACATCATGAGATTGCAATTATCTATGCAACACATGTAGCTTATGGATTGGAACAAATACATTCAATAGATGTTATACACCGCGACCTTAAGCCAGCAAATATTATGTTTCGTGGTGACGACAGTCTGGCCCTGGCAGATTTTGGGATTTCAAAGAAAATGGACCGGGTTAGTGATATTACTACATTAGGACAAATTCTGGGTACACCGCATTATATGAGTCCGGAACAAGGCGAGGGTGGAGAGATTGATACACGTACTGACTTGTATAGCCTTGGCGTTTTATTTTATGAATTGCTCACGGGTGAGAAACCATTTACGGCTGCTAACCCTGCAGCATTAATCTATCAACACGTCAATGCACCGATTCCTAAATTAAAAGGAGAGTTAAAACAGTACCAGGGCGCAATTAATGGGTTATTAGCCAAGAAACCCGGGGATAGAATCCAGACAGCAAGAGAAATTATTGAGATACTGGAATCATTCCAATAGATATTATTTAAGGAAACTCTGATTTAATCAGAGCTTCCTTAAGTTCGTTGTGTGGACTCAGATTTTTTCTTTAGATGTTCCAGCCACCATCTTGCCTGTTCTGCAGTAGATTTATCTGATAATGCTTGAGTAAAGGCGCGTGTGGCACCGGATAAATTTTCTGTATGATAGCGTGCAATGCCAAGTAATAAATTTATTTTAGAATGCAAAACTTTATCATTAGTTTGAAGTTTGATATCAAGCACACTTACAGCAGAGTCCCATTCTTCAGATTCTATATAAAGCTGCCCTAGTCGAAGCCTGATATTGTCGTCATTATATTTCTTGATAATCTCTTTGAATACAGACTTTGCCTTATTGTATTCATGAGCAAGGATCCAACTGTCAACGAGTAATGTTAACGTTTCTTTACTGGCCTCAATATCTCCAATTGCCATCTCCTTCTCAAGAACAGTAGCGGCTTTATATGGCATTTCCAGATAAAGATAGTTTTTTACAAGTTGACTAATCTCATCTTTTCCCAAAATACCTTTCGTATAAGCAAGTTCATAAACAGCCAGAGATTTTTTTTCCAGTTTTAATTGTTGATATATCCCGGCAAGTTGTAACCAGTAATCTGTTTTATCAGGATATCTACTGATAATAGTTTCAAGTATACCTGTTGCCTTTTTATAATTTTTATTTTCATAATATGCAGCCAGTAATAATTCATACCAGTTCAGTGGTGGGTTATTGTTGAGTGATAAAGCTTTTTCAACATGAACGATTAATTGTGAATAATCTTTAAGATTATAGTAAGCCGTGGCGGCTAAAATATGCGCATCTGCTTTTGGTGATGGTTCATTACTAAACCATTTTGATAAATATTTTAACCCTTCTTTCTCTTTTTCAATATGGATGAGTATTTGTGCAGTAGAGAAATTAAGATCGTGTGTAACAGGGGCAGGTAATGCCTGAAAAGAGAGTGCCTTTATAAAATTCGTGGCTGTGGCATTAAAATTTCCCAGGCCATTTTCAGCAAATCCCATAGTTTGGTAAATGACAGCCGCATCATATTTTTTTAATCCGTCTGTTGATATTAATTTTTTTAATTTAATGAGTGCTTTGTCATTATTACCTTTTTCCATATCCTTGTGTATTTCAGTCAATGCTGCATGGGTCGAAGACTGCAGTAAGTAAGTATCATCTTTTGCATTAACCAGGGTGTTAGTAAATAATATTGTTATAAGAACAATATTATTAATTATTAATTGTAATCTTATATTCATCGTTGCAATTTGAATTTCACATCCTGTCTTGCACGTTTTTCTACAGGTTTACCATCAACCATATCCGGATCAAACTTCCATTTTGCGATAGCTTTTAATACAGCCTTATCAAATATTTTTTTAGGTTTTGCTTTAACTATAACGGTATCTTTAACTGAACCATCTGTGGTGATCGTAAATTCAACAGTAACTACTCCCTCGATACCACTTCGTAATGCACGTGGCGGATAAACAGGTGGTATTCTTAAGGTTGGTACTACATTCAAATCAATTTTTGGTTTGACAGGTTTGGTAACAGGCTTGGAAACTGATTTGGGGGAACTTTTTATAAAGTCACCTAAATAGGGTGTGCCCGAAAGTGACATTGGGACATCTATGTTCGGAATTGAAAGGTCCATTTTTGCAGTTTGGGGTTTTTCTATCTGCGGTTCCGGAACATCTGGTGGAGGTGGTTCCTGTTCAGGTGGCGGTTGTTCAATATCTTCGATTTCCTGTTCCGGTTTTGGTGGTTCAGGCTTGTGCTTAACACGAATAAATTCGGTTAAATCTACATTTGTAATTTTAATATTTAATCCATGTTCATTTGTTACAAGCTGTTGTATCAAGATGAACACAGCAATATTCAAAAACATTGCTATTAGCAAAAGAGAGGAACCCTTTGCTAATTCTGACATGTTTAATTTTGGTAATTGCATGTTACTTGAATAGTAACTTTAACTATTCGTTTGATGCAGCGATAGACACGTTAGTGACACCGGCTAATCGTACTTGATCGAGTACTTCCACGGTGGTTCCTGTCCGTGAATGTTGATCCGCAAGAATAATGACCGTACCTTCCGGATTTTGCGCATGAAGATGTTCTACATGTGCTCTTACAGCACGTAATTCAACCTGTTGATTAGCAATCCAGATTTCACCATCTTTACTTATACCAATAATCATACTGCCCTGTTCTTCTCTTATAGCTGTTTGCGCAGTAGGTCTATCGACATCAATACCGGATTCCTTGGTAAATGAGGCAGTAACAAGAAAGAAGATCAATAATATGAATACCATATCAATGAGTGGTGTTAAGTTAACACTTTCTGCTGCAGTTTCCTGTTTAGTGTGACTATGTCGCATAATTAGTTATGAGTTAAAAGATCTTTCGCTAATAGTTCGCTTGTTTTTGCCCGTTTATTTAAATCTGCACTAAAATAAATGCCGATTATCGATGTAACGAGTCCTGCTGTTGTTGGTAAAAGCGCTCTTGATATTCCGTCTGCCATACCTCGAGCATTACCCGTTCCAAACACATTGAGAACTTCAAATATAGTGATCATTCCGGTAACGGTGCCAAGCAAACCAAGCAAGGGCAAAATACCCGTCAAGGTCTGTATTGGTATCAAGTTATGTTTTAAAGCGATGGATAATTCTGTTAAAAGTCCGTCTCTAATCTTTAATGCGTACCAGGAAGATTGTTCGCGTCGACGTTGCCATTGCTGAACTATTGTCTCAAGACGTTTTGGATAAACTTTATATAAAAAATAATAACGTTCAAGAATCAACATCCATAGTAATAAGGACAATACAAATACCCCTGTTAATACGGGCCCACCTTTTGAAAAAAAATCTTGGAATAATTCTATTTGATCAAACATTGTTTTTAAGACGGTTTATTTCTGCAAGTAATGCAACAAATGCCGTACTTTTTTCATCCAGGATTTGAACCAATTTGTTACTTCTGGATGATAAAAGACTATGAAATAACAATAACGGTATAGCAACTAATAATCCCATTACAGTTGTTACTAATGCCTGTGAAATTCCTCCTGACATGACTCGTGGATCACCAGTTCCAAATAGTGTGATTGATTGAAATGTTTCAATAATACCTGTAACTGTGCCAAGTAAACCGAGTAGTGGAGAAACTGCTGCCAGCAAGGCCAATGTACCCAAGCCACGCTGAACCTTTGGCATTTCTTTTAGAATAGCTTCATCAAGTTTTAGACTTAATGTCTCTGTGTCAACATCAGGGTTATTATCATAAACCTGCATGATACGGCCTAAAGGATTATCACCTGGCTTTTTACTTTGTAATTGTTTTTGAACTTTACGGCCGGTTATCAAGAGAACAATAAATCGTTCAATCGCAATAAATACACCAACTAAACCAATGAAGATAATTATATATCCAATAATTCCGCCTTGTTCGATTCGCTCTTTGATATCGGGTGCTTGTACTAAAAGTGCGAGCATTGAACCTTTGGTCGGGTCAATAGGAAAAGCATAAACTCCACTATTAGAGGTTTCCAAGGCAAGTGCCAGGTCCTGAAAATGTTTACCAGGCTGTTTACCAGGTTCAATCAGTTTTCCGGTTTCTGGCAAGCTTCTTAAAAAACGTCCAGCCGATACTGCATTAAATACACCGATACGCGTAACATCCTGTTCAATTTCATTACCTGCTGCAGTAACAATTTTACCTTTAAACTTTACAACCTTACCTGACTCAACCATTTCATCCATGGCCAGCAGCCACAAGTCCTCCAGTTCCTGCAATGAAGGTAATTCTTTACGACTAGACAGCACATCTAAAATAGTACCCCTGTCCGGATTTTGTGAAGATACCAAAGAGGAATCGATTATCGAATCTAGATCACCGGCAATTTGTCTGACGATACCGTCCAGTTCTCCTAGTGACCCCATCCTTTCTTTTAGAATGTTATCCTGCCTGGAAATTTCAAGTTCATAACTATCGTAACTTTTTCTTAATGATTCACTACGTTTTTCTTCTTTTTCCAGGTCTTTTAATGCCTTGTCTAAAAGATTTTTTTGTTTGTTTCGAGCATTTTTAAACTTCAGCTCACGTTTTGCAATTTCTTCCTTTTCCTGGCCACGTTCTTTTTTAACTTGTTCAAGTAGGGCTTGTAGTGATTGAGGCTCTTCAGCAAAAGCAGGTGATAAAAATAAAATCAAACTGATAAGTATTAATCTATCCATGTTTATTTACCATCCATGACAACGGGAAGTTTGATAAATTCAGGTGGTGTTTGTTTTTTAGCTATTTTTAAACCAAGACTAATAGAACGGCTATATTCATCAGATAATACTTCCCATTTTTTTGTTTGACTATTCCAGTGTCCACTTAACTTACCATCAGAGGTCTGAAACACCATAAGTAAACGACCAACTTTAAGAATGTCTACTGTATATTCCTTTCCATTAACCTGGATCGTATCGTTATAGGCTTCTATCGTACGACCATATTCCGTTTCTATTTGGTAGGCTTCCATAATTCGCCGGTATTTATCTGGTAAAGTTACATCAGGCCGATCCATTATTTCTTTTAATAACTTGAGACGCTCCTGTCTTTCGGCAAGTAAAAAAGGTAGATCGAGATTTACAAACTTATCCAATGTATCAATCATTTTTATCATCAACGGGATAATACTGCGCTGGGTCTCTTCGACATTATCCAATTGCCGTTTAATAGAATTTAAAGCAACTTTTTGTTGTTTAACTAATTTGGATAATTGCTGGTTATAGGTCTTGAGGCTATCAGATTTGCGAATAGTATTACGATATTCCTGAACAATATCCCTGGTCTGTTCTGCCAGACTTTCAATCTTTTTTTGAGATTGAACGTTATCATTTTGGGCTTTTATCCTGGTTTCCACCGCTGTTTTGAGCGGTTCTGATTCAGCGAAGGAAATATTTGAGGTCCCCGGCAAGGAAATTAATAAAAAGAGAACTATTTGAGCATGCTTGTCCATCAGGAAATTTTCCCCTTTTTTAATTAGTTACTGATTAAATTCCATCTATATTGTAAATTAATAGATATGTCAGAAACATAAATTTTAATATAATTACTTGAATTACAATAGGTTTATGTTCCTTGTTGCCTAGAAGTTCGGCTTATTTATAATTTTCTTTAATCAATTGGCGGGTAGCTATTAATGAGCCTAAGAGTCAGGCTTAACTTTCTGATTACATTATTGTTTATCAGTTTATTTATATGTAGCAGTTTTTATATAATTGCCCATGCCCGAACGGCAATACATGAAGAAGTTAAATCTACAGCCCAGCTGGCGCTGCAATTAATCCAGATTGCAGTTTCCTCCGTGTCGCTGGAAGAAGAGGGGAGGAATAAACACATAAAACTGTTAAACAGCCTGGCTAAACTGGATGAAACCCGTCACCTGCATATCAATATTCAAAATCCTAAAAATGTTCTAAAGCCATTAGATGAATTCAATACAGAATTTGAAATTAATGCCCCGGCATGGTTTGTTAAACTTGTTAAACCAGGTGATATGGAAATAAAACGCTGGCTTTATAATCCTGCCATACCTCCGACAGGGATTGTTATACGTGCAGACCCCAGCGATGAAATTGAGGAAAATTGGAAAGAGGTTCGAGGTATTCTCGTTTTTTTGCTTATTTTTATCATTCTGGCAAATATCATGGTGTACGTGGTCATTGGTCGTTATCTTGCACCTATCGACACGATATTGGATGGTCTATCCGATATTGAAAAAGGTAATTATCAATATGAATTACCACGATTTCGTTTGCCGGAACTCGATCGAATTTCCCAACGTTTTAACCACATGGCCAGTGTATTGTTAAAAAGCAAGGCTGATAACCAACTATTAACACAACGTTCATTAGAGATCCAGGAAGAAGAGCGGCGTCATCTTTCACAGGAATTACATGATGAATTAGGCCAGACTATTACTGCTATTAAAGCGGTGGCTGTTTCTGTAGCGAGTGATAAAAAAGCAGATGCTGAAAAAGTCAAATCAAGTATTATGACAATAATCGAGTATTCTGATCATATGTATAACGTTGCCAAGAATATGATGCACCGTTTGCGACCGTCCGTGCTGGATGAATTTGGTTTAATTAAAGCACTACAGAACATGATCGATGACTGGAATAGTCGACAGGATGAAGTTTTTTGCCATTTTAGTTTCTCTGACATGCCGGAAGGATTACCGGAATCTATCAAGATAAATGTTTTTCGAATTATCCAGGAAAGCCTGACGAATGTTTTAAAACATTCGTCAGCCGATCAAGTAAAGATCAAAATTTATTGTGAAACAAAAAATAATATAAAAAACCTTTGTTTAATGATTACAGATAATGGAATTGGACTGGATGAAGAAGCTATAAAACCGGGATTCGGATTACTTGGGATAAAAGAACGTGTAGAAATGAAACGTGGACAATTTAATTTAAATAGTTCCTTAAACAAAGGATTAAATATTGATATATCAATACCATTAGATTGAAGGATAGAAAAATGAGCAAACCTATAAAAGTAATGTTAGTCGATGATCATGCTGTTGTTAGAGCCGGTTATCAGATGTTATTGAAAAATTCTCCGGATATAGAAGTCGTTAGAGAGGCAGACACCGGAGAGGATGCATGCCGTATTTATACAGAAAATGAAATTGATGTAGTAGTTATGGACATTTCTCTACCTGGTATTGGTGGTCTGGAGGCACTAAAGCGCATTGTATCAAAAGACAACAGGGCAAAGGTTTTAGTCTTTAGTATGCATGAAGATGTGATATTTGTAGAACAGGCTTTACAAGCAGGCGCATCTGGTTACATCACAAAAAGTTCTGCGCCTGAATTACTACTTGATGCAATCATTAAAGTTTCAAATGGTGAAAAATTTATCGATCCTGAACTTGCACAAAGATTGGCGTATGAAAAAACACGAGGAAAAGATTCCCCCCTGTCAGATTTGTCAACGCGTGAATTTGAAATTTTTTGTATGCTTGCTGAAGGCTTAAATACGAGTGAAATTGCGAAACGTTTATCACTCAGTTACAAAACGGTCGCAAACTATAGTACACAAATAAAAACGAAGCTGGATGTTACAACTGTTGCTGATATAGCAAGGATTGCTATCAGATATAATATTATCAGGGCCTAAAGGAGACAGACTAATTGTCTGTCTCCTTTAATTTTTTTAATCATGAACTACTACACCCCAGGGAAATTCACCGACTTTGATTGTTTTAATCACATCATTTTTATCGGTGTCGATTACAGATACAGTTCCACTTACACCGTCAGTAGTGAATAGTTTCTTTTTATCTTTTGTCATGGCCAGTCCCCACACACGTTTTCCAACAGGAATCATCTTTATAATCTCAAATGTATTTGCATCCATGACTTTCACTTTATTGGAGCGTCCGCCTGCAACATAAATTACGGATTCGTCTTTACTTAATAAGACATCTTTGGGTTTGGATTTTTCGTGACCGGTACCTGCTTTAAGGAGTACCTTACCGGTATTCATATCTACTTTCATTACTTCACCACTGATTTCTGCCGTGGCATAAGCAATATCACTGGTCCGGGTGAAAGTTGCTGCCCGAGGTCTGGAGCCAACCAGAATATTATGTTCAATCGTATGTTCAGGCACTTTTATAACATGCAACATATTCGTAGATTCACTGGTTACGATTACTCGTTTACCATCCGGAGAAATAGCCACACCTTCAGGTTCAAGACCTACCTGAATCTCTACCAGCATTTCACCGGTTTTGGGGTTAAATGCAGATGCTTTAGCTTCATCTTCATTGGATACATAAACATTGCCATTAGGATGAACCGCAAATGTCTCCGGATCAGAACCCGCCTCAAAGTCTCTTAAAATCTTTAGTGATACAGGATCAACTACCCTGATTTTATTTTCTTCACTAACCGCAACATAAAGTTCACTACCATCAGGTGATAATCCAATCCCTCTAGGGCGTTCACCAATTTCAATCGTAGTTTCAACATCAAGCGTGTTGCCATTAATGACTGTAAGCGTGTCATCTCTCTCGTTGGTTACGAATATCCGTCCGGTAGGTTCTGCAGATACAGAATTAAAAATGAATACAGCTGACAGAATCAAAATGTTGGCAAATTTCATAATAAAGTTACTCCTTAAAAGTTCCAATTAAATTATAATTCTTAATGTCTTTGACTATTTCTCACAGCTTAATGTTCCCAGGCTGTCCAGTGTTGGTGGTTTCGCCACACCCCGGACAGGTGCCTCTGCAACAATTTTATTATTTTCAATTAATAACATTAACTGTCGTAATTGACCGGTTTCCCTGAAATTCATATTACTGCCTTTTTGTCCGTCAAATACAAGATCTTGTTTCAGATAATTCAGCATCTCTGAAGTATTAACGATATTTGTTCTCGCTACAGTATCAGAAGTCATTTTTACAGCAGCCCATCCTGCCCATGCATAATCATCCATTTCTATTTTATGATTCTTTTTGAACCGTTTATTCAGGTCTCTTGCGGCAAATTTTTTAAAATCATGATGCCATGCCTGGGCACGTGCATCAGAATCAGTTTCTTTCTTTTTCCATTGTTTCTCTGCATCGGATTTCATACGCAAGCTTGGAATCGTATGTAATGCATTATTAATACATTCAGCCCTTAAATCATCATCATTAATGCTCAGATTAAAGACAGGCATATCAGGATGAGTTGAGGTTAAAGCTTTATAGGTATTAATATCAACAGCAGTAAGAATAGCGATGTAACCGGAAAAATCGTGTTCAGTAACCTTGGCGGATGAAATAACATCAAGATTGTATTTTTGATTCAGGAACTGGCCTTGCAGGTTTGCCTCTTTTAATCCCTGTTTTACGCCCAACAGAGCAGAGCTCCCTTCATCTCCAACATACACAAAGTTTGCTTCAATGGTGTTAGCTGAAACTTTAGCTAAGCAGATGAAAGTAATCATAAAAAAATAAGTTATTTTTAGAATAATATTTTTGAACATGTCTCCGCACCTGAGTTTATTTTTTACATACTGTAATAATTAATCTATTAATTGACTGATTTCCTGTCAAATATTATAAAAAACAGGAAGTTGGAAAGATCTGCTGAAGTAATCTAAATAATTTGACCTATAAATATAAATTAAATTCAGTGGGACTGGGATAGGAAAAATGCCTGAATTAAGTAATTAACTGTAACTCTATTAGACATTGATTTTTAACAATTAGCCAGGAAGATTGTTGCAATATACAACAGTTTAAAGTGATTGAAGAAAGATCTGTTAACTATCGAATTTAACTATTGAAAAAGAATTTATAAAATAGTGTTTGCAGATTACTTTCACTATAATATTGCCAAATTATAAAGAATTTTAGTCATTGGAATTTAAGATATTTTTGTCTTTACCATAAAACTAAATTTAAACATCACGAGGGGGGTTGCATGCTGAGATCTTTACAGATTGAGCCCGAAAAATGTACAGGCTGTTTACAATGTGAAATGGCCTGTTCTTATCACGCTGAAGGTGTGTTCAATACAGCAAAATCAAGAATTAAAGTATTTACATTTCATGAAGAAGGACGATTTGTTCCTTATACCTGCACTCAATGTAGCGAGGCCTGGTGTATGCATGCCTGTCCTGTCGAGGCTATCGTTATTAATGAGACTACAGGTGCAAAGGAAGTGATCGATGATATTTGTGTAGGTTGTAAGGTCTGTACCATCGCCTGTCCATTCGGGACGATAAATTACAATACTGAAACGAAAGTCACATATAAATGTGATCTTTGTGGCGGTGATCCTGAATGTGCAAAAGCATGTCCAACTCAAGCGATCACTTATGTTGATTCTGACCATGGCGGTCTGGAAAGAATGCGTGCCCATGCAGCACAAAATCTTCCACAAGAGGGCGCGTAAGCGTAGGAGGATATAAATGGCTTGGACTAGAAAAGTATTAAGAGTGAATTTAACAGAGGGTTCTTTACAGGAAGAACCTTTAAATATGGAGTGGGCCAATGATTATCTCGGACAGCGTGGGCTCGCGACTAAATATCTGGTCGAAGAAATCGACCCAAAATGTGATGCTTTGGGGCCGGATAATAAAATGATAATGACTACGGGCCCGCTTACTGGAACGATGGCAGCTACAGGTGGCCGCTATTCAGTTGTTACGAAAAGTCCATTGACAGGTGCGATTGCCTGTTCAAACTCAGGTGGTTTTATCGGTAATGAAATAAAGAGTGCCGGTTGGGACATGGTTATCTTCGAAGGTAAATCACCAAGCCCGGTTTATCTTTATCTTGAAGATGACAATGCTCAATTATTACCTGCAGATGATCTATGGGGTAAATCTGTATGGGAAGCTGATGAGCTTATTCATACAAAGCATCAAGACCCACTGATTCGAATCGCTGCAATCGGTCGGTCGGCAGAACAGGGTTGTTTATATGCTGCGATTGTAAACGATTTGCATCGTGCCGCAGGACGTTCAGGTGTCGGTACCGTAATGGCATCCAAGAATCTCAAGGCAGTAGCCGCAAGAGGCACGAAAGGTGTTGGGAATATTGAGAATCCGGCTGAATTTTTCAAAGCAACACAAGAAGGTAAAAAGGTTCTGGCGGAAAATGCGGTTACAGGTGAAGGTCTGCCTTCAATGGGTACGCAAGTATTGATGAATGTCATTAATGAAGTCGGTGCAATGCCGACACGAAATATGCGTGAAGTACAATTTGAAGGTGCGGGGAAAATTTCAGCCGAGGCTATGCATGAGCCACGCGATAATGATGGCAAACCCAATTTAACCACAAACGGGGCTTGTTTTGGTTGTACGATTGCCTGCGGACGGATTTCAACAATAGATCAAGGGCATTTTACGGTTGAAAATAAACCTCAGTACTGGGGAAATTCAGGCGGTCTGGAATACGAAGCTGCCTGGGCTCTGGGTTCGGATTGCGGTGTGGATGATCTTGATGCGTGTACCTACGCAAATTTTCTTTGTAATGAGGATGGCTATGATCCTATTTCATTTGGCTCTACTGTTGCTGCAGCTATGGAGTTATATGAGGCAGGTGCCATCACAAAAGAACATACCGATGGCATAGATTTCAGTTTTGGATCAGCTGAAGCCCTCGCTAAAGCGGCTGAATGGGTTTCTACCGGCGAAGGTTTTGGGAAGGATCTTGGTTTGGGCTCAAAACGACTTTGTGAAAAATACGGTCATCCTGAATTCTCGATGACTGTAAAAGGTCAGGAATTCCCGGCTTATGATCCTCGTGGAATTCAGGGTATTGGTTTGGCCTATGCAACATCCAATCGTGGAGCATGTCATCTGCGCGGTTATACCATTGCTTCAGAAATATTAGGTATACCTGAAAAGACTGATCCGTTAGAAACAGAAGGCAAAGCAGAATTAGTCAAGGCATTTCAGGATGCAACGGCTGCAGTAGATTCAACAGGTCTTTGTGTTTTTACAACTTTTGCCTGGACTCTTGAAGATATTGCCCCACAGGTTAATGCAGCCTGTGAAGGTGACTGGAGTGCGGATAAAATGTTGGAAGTAGGTGAACGGATTTGGAATATGGAACGTGACTTCAATATGGCCGCAGGACTTACAGGTAAAGATGATACTCTTCCTAAACGCTTGACCAAGGATATGGCGGCTAACTCAGGACCTGCTGAAGGTAAGGTTAATAATTTAGCTGAGATGTTACCTAAATATTATGAGGTTCGAGGCTGGACACCTGACGGTGTTCCTACAGATGAAACACGTCAACGACTTGGTCTGTAGGAGATAGTAATGAAACATGTCGTTATTGGTGCTGGTCCAGCTGGTGTCATTGCAGCAGAGACTTTACGAAAAGTAGATCCTTCATCAAACGTGATTATAGTGGGTGATGAACCGGAACCACCCTATTCGCGTATGGCTTTGCCTTATTATTTGATAGAAAGAATTAATGAACAGGGCACATATTTACGCAAAGATTCATCCCATTTCAGTAGTCAAAATATTGATGTTATAAGAGATCGTGTCAGTGAAATTGATACAAAATCAAAATCGCTAAAACTTGATAATAATGACAGTATTTTATTCGATAAACTTTTATTAGCAACGGGCTCTCATCCTATTCGACCCCCAATTGAGGGTATGGATCTTCCTGGCATACATTCCTGTTGGACCCTGGAAGATGGTAGAAACATTATTAAAAGAGCTAAACCTGGAGCTAATGTTGTATTGATGGGTGCCGGTTTTATAGGCTGTATTATCCTTGAAGCGCTTGCAGCAAGAGACGTTAATCTCACAGTCATAGAAATGGGTGACAGAATGGTTCCGAGAATGATGGACCAGACTGCGGGTAATTTGATTAAAGACTGGTGTCAGAAAAAAGGAGTCAATGTACATACTTCAACACGTATTGAAGCAATTGAACAAGGGAGCGGTGATGCATTAAAAGTCAGGTTGGATAATGGCGAAAAGCTTGATGCAGATTTGGTCATATCTGCAACCGGAGTTGCTGCTAATACTCAATTATTGGAAGGAACAGGAATAGAAACCGATTTTGGCGTATTGGTAAATAATAGATTGCAAACCAGTCATCCAGACATCTTTGCGGCTGGTGATGTCTGTCAGGGTAAGGATTTTTCAACGGGTGAATATAGTGTTCAGGCAATTCAACCGACTGCTGCTGATCATGGCCGGATAGCAGCCATGAATATGGTAGGTAAAGATACGATACATCAGGGCAGTGTTAATATGAATGTGCTCGATACCATGGGACTAATATCAAGTTCGTATGGTCTGTGGATGGGAGTTGATGGAGGAGAATCAACTAACTTAATTGATAACGAGCGTTTTCGTTATTTAAGTCTGCAATTTGAAGATGATATATTGGTCGGTGCTCAATCTTTAGGTCTCACTCAACATGTCGGTGTTTTGCGTGGGTTAATACAGACAAAATTAAAACTAGGTAAATGGAAAGAACATCTAATCAAGGATCCTACGCGTATAATGGAGGCTTATCTGGCTAATACTCAGGCTATTGGTCATAATGCACAGGTTCTCTAGGCCTTATGAAAATAACTTTAAAGTTATACGCTGGTCTGAGCCAATATTTACCTGACGGTTCAGAAAAACACATGACCAAGCTTAGTGTTTCTGAAAATGAAACAGCTTTTTCTATTCTTGATAGATTCAATGTACCAAAGGAAGATGCCCATCTTGTGTTGTTGAATGGTGTGTATCTTGAGCCAGAAGAAAGAGAACAACCAAAATTTAAAGAAGGTGACACACTTGCAATATGGCCACCAGTAGCAGGTGGTTAAGTAAATAAAATTACGTAACACCTTGTTTTATTAGTCTACTTAATATGGACTCTCACATAATAAAAAGAGAGATGAGCATATCTCTTAATGAATTCTACAGGTTATTACCAATAGCATTAAGAGATCACACATATGATGTTAAAAATGACAAGATATCATTTAACTATGAAAATGGATCAATCAGGATAAATATAACAAAAAAAACAGAACGTAAGATTGCCTCTCTTGTATTGCCTGTTATACATATTAGTTTTGAATTTTCTAACGTTCGTACTGACAGCATAGATCAATTTATGTCAGAATTTAGTCAAGCATATCTAAGGGGGGGCGGTTAATAATAATTAATTATTAAGTATTTCCCTTAATGGGGCTAGATGTTTATTAAAGTTTTTCGATCGATTAATAGAATTTTTATAGAGTGGTTTACGTATTTGTATATTACTCGCTGTTCTGACCCTTCGTTTGTTTTTGTAGTATGTTAGACATACATTATCCCATTCTAGATCCAGATACTGGATTAATTGCCTGCTAACTTTTTCCTGTTCTTCAATTAGATTTTCATACTGTATTTCTAAAATATCACTGCCAAAAATATCAAGCCAATGTTTCATCAATCTAACATAATCTTTGTAATACTTGCCGATATCCTTAAGATCAAAACTAAATTCATTACCGCGAACAAAATAATTTAGATATATAGATATACAGGTGTCCAGCGGATCCCGCATACAATGAATTATTTTTGCATTTGGGAAGATAGTTTTAATAAAACCGATTCTTAAAAAGTTACTAGGCATCTTATCAGTAACACAGACATTTTCTTCAGAATATTTTTTAATTTCATTGAGGTATTGTTGTGAATAGTCTTTCAATAATGATGCGCTGTAAGATTCCATGCATTCCGGATAGCCAAGATCTTGTTCTGCATTACTTTTTATTTTATGTTCTAGTATTCTGATAGTTTCCAGCTCACCAGCACCACATACCTTAGGGTGGCTAGATACAATCTGTTCTATTAGTGTCGTGCCGGAACGTGGCATGCCGACTATAAATACAGGAATATTAGATTTAGAGCCGGTTTCAGGTGGCAAATCTAAAAAATAGTCTTTCGTATAAATATTAATTAACCGGTTTATATAACTCGATGTTTCTTTAAAGTCATAATTAATTAATTTCTTCTTGAGTGAATTTGCCTTGTTATAATGTTTAAAGGCGATATCGTAGGATTTGTTTTTTTCAAAAATTATTCCTAATGCAAAGTGATAGGCTATTAAATCATCGTCAGTTAAATTTTTCTTATCTAAACATGCGTTAATTTTAGAAATATATTCTTGTTTAGGATTCAGTAATACCAGGTTATAAAGTGCATCTGCGAAATTTGGATTATTTTCAATTGCCTTTTCATAATATAAGGATGCTTTTTCTAATTCTCCAAGGTCATTGTGAATAATACCAAGTGTATTGTTTGCAACCGGGTTGTTTAGTTTTAATTCAAGTGATTTTTTTAATTTTTTGATTGCATCGTCGACAAGATTTAATTCATACAGACACAGCCCTAATTGATAATAAAGCCCTGGATTATTCTTTTCGATGCCCGTGGCTTTTTCCAATAAATCTTTTGCCTCGTCATATCTATTTAATTTTTTAAGAATTAAAATTAAATTTTCATAAGCTTCAATAAAGTCAGGTTTTAAATTAATTGCTTTGGTATAAGCGTCAATTGCAGATATTTCCCGATTATCTTGGCAAAGTGTATTACCTAGATTTAAATATATCTCTGCATCGTTAGGTTTTAACTCTATTGCCTTTTCGAAATTAGTACTTGCTTCTTCAAAATTTCCTAAACTTGAAAGTGATAAAGCAAGGTTATTGTATGCGTTTGTGTTATTGGAATTTAGTGATATGGCTTGTTTAAAATAAACTACGGAGAGTTCATGGTTACCTAATGCACGATATGCCTCTCCAAAATTATTATGATAATCAGAAATATCAGGATTATTTAAAATTGCAGCTTTCGTATATTTAATTGCTTCTTCGTATTTTCCTTTTTGATATGAAATCACACCTAAAAGATTTAATGCATCTGGATGTTTAGGTTTTACCTGAGAACAGAGCGATAGACAATTTCAACTTGTTCGAAGTTACCTGATTGATGAAAAGCTATGCCATTTTCTAATAGTTTCGATATTTTTTTGAAAACTTCATAACTTCAAATAGTTACTAATAGACGTAAATATACATATGGATGTCATTGGATACGGACTATTAATTAATTTACATAAAAAGTAATATAGTATTTTATTTTTAACTTATTGAATTTAAATAATTTATACAATATTGTTGCATATGTGCAACAATATTTTTATATTATGTTGCTATAGTGGATTATCTGTAAGAATTCTTTATATCAATATTCAGCTTTATAACTCATTAATATTTAATAAATAAAATTATATTTGTTGCATAGATGATACAAATATTATTAAAAATTTCGATCTGTTGTGAATAAAGCAAAAACTATTTGCATCAATATCTTATCTGTAGTATTTTTGCACCAGCTTTATAAAAGGCTATTTCGAGCTTCAATTAGACTTGTTAAAACCGATATTAATAAAGGGGAAACAAGGCTGGGGAGGCCGACTTAAATCTCTAGAGACTTAAGTAGTAAAAAAAATTATTTCTTTAGGAGGAAATAAAAGTGAATAAATCTAAACTCTTAATTGCTATGGCTGTTGCAAGTCTTGTGTCATCACAAGTGGCTGTCGCAGATGCTGGCGGTGACAACTGGAGTATTTCTGGTTGGATCAACGAAGCGTTGACCTATTATGATGATGGTACTGGTAGCGATATCGTTCAGAACTCTGATAATGGTACGACATTAGGTAGCCGTATTACTTTAGCAGGTTCTACAGACATAACTGGCGGATTAACAGCCGGTTTTGAAGTTATCTTGGAACCATCAGATACAGCTAACGTACTTGGTCTAGGTTCAAGTGGTATTGATGATAACCAAAATGCCCATGATATTGGTGTATTGGGTAACAGTTTTAACCTGAGCGGTGGTTTCGGTAAAGTCACCGTTGGTTTGCAATCAATGCCTACTGATAATATCGCTGTTCTGGAAGATCCTTCATTAACCTTATGGGCAAGTATCTCTCCTGTGTTCCGTGGTAATGGTCAAACCATCACCGGTTTAGGTGCTGGTGCAACTAACACGACTTGGGGTAGTTTCCTTCAATGTTTAACTGTACCTGGTTTAGGTATTGGTATTGACTGTAATGGTATTTACAGAAGTGGTATTCGATATGACTTACCTGAGTTATTTCCTGGTGTAAGCATTGCTGTAGCATACGCAAATGACGATGTATACGATGCTAATCTTAAATGGAAAGGCGAAATGGCTGGTCTGAACGCACAACTAGCACTTGGTTTCGCGACTAATCAAGCTGGTGGGACCAATGCAGGTGGCAACGAAGCTGATATGTTTGCAATACAAGCTGGTTTAATGGATACAGGAACTGGTATTTTCGGTTCTATTGCTTATCAAATTGAAGATGCTGACAATACCGCGCCAACTTGTGCAGCAGGCGTAACTTGTGGTACTGGAGATGATACTGATGCATATTGGTTGAAAGTAGGTATTAAACGGGCATTCAATAGCTTAGGGGATACCTCATTAGCATTTCAATATGGAAGCTACAATGATCAGTATGGTGCAGGTACTACGGCTGCTGTAGCTGGTACAATACAAGCTGGTACTAACGCTATTTCTGGTGGAGCGGCACTAGTTGCTAACCCAGGTATTGTTGGTTCTGAAGTTGAGCGTATCGGCTTTGAAGTTAACCAATACTTTGGTAGCCGATTTATCATGTATGGTGTATGGGAAAATCTTGATCTGGATGTTGATTGTTCTAGCGTTGCATGTACAACTGCATACGGTGGAGCCGATGAGCTTGACACCTTCACATTGGGTGGCGTATTCTTCTTCTAATATTCTTAATTAGAATATGCGTTACAAAAAGGCCTCTTCGGAGGCCTTTTTTAATTTTAATATTGAAATTTTATAAAAGGGTTATACATGTCATTTAATATCATCAGTGGTTTCTAGGAAGCTTATTTGATGGAGAAATTAGTTTGATAATTTAGTATTCATTTCAACATGGACCATTGTATTTTTAACAAAATTCTTCTAATTTCTAAATTTAATGTAAACTTAGCCGTTTTTACTAAATCTAACTGTTACAATCATTAACGAATATCTATCTTGCAGAATAAATAATGTATAAATATCAATATATTATAATAATAATACTAATTTCTTATTTCAGCTCTGCTTTTGGAGAAGCTCTTTTTGGTAATGAGAAAAATGATAAAAATATCATTTGGAAGGCAGGCTTGAATCGATACATAATTTTCGAAAAACAAGATTCAGGTAAATTTGGGAAAAATGATCACCCGGTAAACTTTGAGAGTCAAGATATTAAATATGCATTAGCAGCGTTATCTATTCCGGATGACAGTTTTTTTTCATTAGATGATGATACAGTAAATATATTTACTGTTCAGCAAATCAAGCTACTAAGTGATCAACTTCCAAAAGGATTCAGTAATGCACGTCCCGATCAAGATATTATTTTTGTTCTGGAAAAGAATGAGAGTGGTTTTCTTGGTTTAGATGAATCCAGTTTTATAGCAGGCCGAATGTTTTTTAAAGAAGGGAGACTTAATTTAATTATCGGTGAATATGAATTTTTCAGGAGTAAGGCATTTGAGTCATTTTATGATGGCTCAGGAAGGAAAGCTGTTCCATATTCATTTAATTTTGGTAGTCGTACCAGGGATTCTAAAAATTTTGATGAAATTTTTATTAATTTGCCAGGGATTGAAAATAAGAAAGCAAATAAAATCAGACATGATTGGTTCGTTATTGATTTGAAAGTTGCAGCAAAGGCTTATGTGAATAGGGAAAATAGAGGAACAGAATCAATTCAAGATAAGAAACTAGAAGCAGAAGCAGCAAAATTAGCTAGGGAAAGACGTCTGATGCGTGCAGAGATGGCCAGAATGCGCAAGGAAATGCAGGAAGATAATAATGGTGGGGCATCTGCAAAGTCTATTGAAGAGCGTATTGCTACACTAGAGCAGTTATTAGATAAAGAACTAATTACTAAAGAAGAATACGATACGAAAAGGAAAGAAATATTAAACGATATTTAATATTTCAACTTTTAACTTCTAAAATCACCTTGAAAGAACTGTATCCCGAGATTGAGCCTCTTGAGTCTCACATACTTGAGACTAACACTGATCATACTATTTATTATGAAGAAGTAGGCAATCAAGCAGGAATTCCTATTATTTTTCTCCACGGTGGTCCTGGTTCCGGTTGCAATGAGAACCATCGTCGTTATTTCAATCCAGATAAGTACCAAATAATATTGTTTGATCAACGAGGATGTAATCGATCGAAACCAAATGGTTATGTGGAGCATAGTACGACTACAGATATACTTGATGATATTGAAGAAATTCGTAATCAACTTAATATAGATAAATGGATTTTATTTGGTGGTTCCTGGGGAGCAACATTGGCATTACTCTATGCTGAAACATATCCTGAACGTGTTTCTGGAATAATTTTACGAGGTACTTTTTTAGCCAGAAAATGTGATTTTGATTGGTTTGCAAAGAGCGGTGTAAATAAAATCTTTCCGGACTATTGGCAGGAATTTATATCAATATTTTCTGATAATGAGAAAAATGATTTGGTGCAATCATTACATAATCGTGTCTTTTCCAATCAAAAAGAGACACAACTCGAAGCTGCAAAAGCTTGGGCACTATGGGCAGGCAGAATAGTGACACATAGTTTTACGGATGAATATGTATTAGATGAAGAAGATATGGATAAATTAATAAATGAAACAAGGATTGAAATGCATTACGCAAAAAACAAGTATTTTATAAAGGAAAACCAGATTCTTGAAAATATTTCTAAAATTCCAGATGTGCCTATAACCATAATCCATGGTCGGAAAGATTTAACCTGTCTTCCAGAATCATCCTGGTCTGTTCATAATAAATTGCTAAATTCCAAGCTTGTAGTGGTTTCTGATGCGGGGCATTTAGCCGGCGAACCGGCTATGGTTAATGCCTTAGTTACTGCAACGGACCATATGGCGGAACTGGTTTCGTGAATATTAAAGACATTAATACGCCTTTAATCATGGGGATATTAAATGTAACCCCGGATAGTTTTTCTGATGGAGGCCAATTTAATAAGCTTGAAGCTGCCGTCAATCATGGCAAACGAATGATCGATGAAGGTGCAGATATCATTGATATCGGTGGAGAATCAACACGTCCTGGTTCAGAACGTGTTGGTGTAGAGGAACAAATTGAACGTGTTGTACATATCATTAAAGCAATAAGTGAAACCATTCCGGAACATGTCTCAATCAGTATCGATACAACCCGTTCAAAAGTCGCCGAAGTAGCACTTAATGCGGGGGCTGCAATCGTTAACGATGTTTCAGGTGGAAATGATGATCCGGAAATAATTAACCTATGCGCTGATAGAAAATGTCCTTATATCATTATGCATATGCTTGGCTCACCAACAATTATGCAAGATAACCCAGCTTATAATGATGTTGTAGCAGATATTAAACAATTTCTTGAAACCAGGGCTGAAGAATGTATTAAAGCAGGTATCGATAAGAATAATATTATTATTGATCCGGGTATCGGTTTCGGTAAAACCCGGGAACATAATCTAACTTTAATTAATAATCTGAAAGAATTCGTTGGTACGGGCTATACAACTTTATTAGGAACCAGTCGTAAACGTTTTATGGGAACAATATGCACAGTCAATACTCCTGATGAACTGGTTGGGGCAACCGCAGCAACAACGACATTAGGTGTGCAGGCAGGTGTAAAAATATTTCGCGTCCATGATGTAAAAGAAAACAGACAGGCTGCAGATGTCGCGTGGACAATTCTTAACAATAAATAATCAGGCGGATTCCTTAAGCTCTTCACCATTAATCACTTTCTTTGAATTCTTCATATTTCGAAAGATTAATGGTTGTTCTTTAATGTCCTTTCCTTTTTCTTCAGCCGCAATCTTACCGATACGTTCTACATCGTCTAACAATTGTTGATGATAGGGAGATTTATCACAAACCGGATCTGCATTATTCGGATCACCGGTTATCATGAATGCCTGGCAACGACAGCCACCAAAGTCTTTTTCTTTTTCCGGACAAGAGCGGCAGGGTTCTTTCATCCAGTCAAAACCACGGAAATGGTTAAAACCAGGAGAATCGTTCCATATCTCTTCGACACTCATGTCAGTGACTTTTGGAAATTCAATTGGTAGTTGGCCGGCTTCATGGCAGGGCAGGGCAGTACCATCCGGGGCAATGGTCAAAAAGATAGCACCCCAACCATTCATACAGGGTTTAGGTCTATTCTCAAAGTAATCAGGGATAACATAAATTATCCTTGATTTTCCCTTCATCTTTTCCTGATATTCTTTTGCTACTTTTTCAGCATTGGCTAATTGTTCTCGTGTCGGAAGTAATTGATCAACATTAATACGTGACCAGCCATAATATTGCGTACTGGCTAATTCAACATAATCTGCATTTAACTCAACGGTCATATCAAGAATGTCACGAATTTGATCGATATTTTTACGATGAATGACAATATTCAATACCATGGGATATTCATATTCTTTGACAACACGTGCCATTTCTTTTTTGTGCTGAAAACTTTTTGTGCCACCAATGAAATTATTTAACTCTTCATTACTTGCCTGGAAACTAATCTGAATATGATCTAAACCGGCATCTTTGAAGCGTTTAACACGCTCTTCATCCATACCAACACCAGAGGTAATCAAATTAGTGTAGTAACCCAGGTGACGCGCTTCCTGGATCAGCTCCTCTAAATCCTGACGGACTAACGGTTCACCGCCCGAGAAACCTAATTGGGTTGCGCCCATTTTACGTGCCTGATGCATAACACGTATCCAATCTTCTGTTGAAATTTCGTTTTGATATTTCGCAATCTCAACCGGGTTTGAGCAATAAGGACACTGTAAAGGACAGCGATATGTCAGCTCAGCCAATAACCACAAAGGTGGCTTAATATCACTTTTTGTTTCTGATCCAGCCGTTATCATAGGCCACCTCCAAAAATTTACTGACATCATTTTCAAGATTATTCTCTGAAAATGTGTTTTCGAGATCTTTAATAATATCGTCTATAGAGTTTTGACCATCAACTCGCTTCATAATTTCACCGGCACTACCACTTAATTTTACCATCCCTTCCGGATATAACACGACATAACAATCCTGGACCTCCTCCCATTGAAACCGGAAAGTTGGCGCTATCTCTGGAATATTTGTCCTGTTTATGTCCATAATTATTTACAGTTATGAAATGGCGGTTTCTTTTCTATATAGGCCATCCACATACAATCCAGCATGGTCCATAAAATATCAAGTTTAAATTGTAGAATATCTAAAGCGCGTTCTTGTTCATCACGTGTTTTAAAATAATCCAGCGTAATATCCAAACCGTGTTGAACATCACGTCGAGCTTCACTTAAACGTTTGCGAAAATAACGATAACCTTTTTCATCGATCCAGGGATAAAGTTCTGGCCAGTTATCGAGACGTTTTTGATGAATCTTCGGTGCAAACAATTCGGTTAATGATGAACTGGCCGCTTCCTCCCAGCTTGCCTGTCGAGCAAAATTTAAATAGGCATCAATCGCAAAACGTACGCCAGGTAAGACATGTTCATAAGAAAGCGTTTCTTCGCGTGATAAACCAACAGCTTCTGCAAGTTGTAACCAGGCTTCAATACCACCTTCTTCACCTTCAACGCCATCATGATCGATAATACGTTGTACCCATTTACGACGATGATCTCGCTCAGGACAGTTTGCCATGATGGCTGCATCTTTTATCGGAATCGTTGTTTGATAATAAAAACGATTTGCGACCCAGCCTTGTACAGCTTCCTTATCCAGGCCACCTTCATTCATCAAGATATGAAATTCATGATTGATATGGTAATACTTTTCCTTGGCACGAAGTTGCGCCTCAAATTCTTTACGTGTCCATGATTTTTTTTCTTTTGTCATTTATTATTTCTCCCAATACTATATCTGAATATCCATTCCGTCATATGAAACCTCAATACCAAGATCATTGAGTTGTTTCCTTTCATCTGAATCTTCGTCGAGTATTGGATTAGTGTTGTTGATGTGGATCAAGATCTTACGAGGTTTATCTAAACTGCTTAAAGTATCCATAATGCCGCCTTTGCTTGACTGATCCAGGTGTCCCATCTCACTCGCTAATTTATCACTGATACCATGACGTGACATCTCATCATTAGTCCAAACTGTACCATCGACCAGAACAACGTTTGCATCTTTCATGTAGTCCAGAACATGATCTTCTATTTCGCCTAAACCCGGGGCATAAAAAAGATTTTTTCCAGTTGCAGTATCTTCAACCTTATAACCGACATTATCTCCTGGAACAGTATTGTGCCGATGCGGAGAGTAGGGTGGTGCTTCACTCTTAAGAGGAACTGCAGTGAAAATAAGATTGTCTGCTTTAGGAATCGTAAACGGTTCTTGTTCAGTACCTACCTCATGCCAGTTAACGCCACGAAAGTGTTCCAGAATATTAAATATCGGATAGCCAGTGGTCATATCTTCATGAACGCTGGCTGTGCAATAAACATCCCAGGGTTTGTCATGTTCACGAAGGATAATCAACCCTGTTGTGTGATCGATTTGACCGTCGCATAAAATAATCGAGCAGATACCGGTATCTCGAACTTGTCGCGCGGGTTGAAGTGGAGGAAATGATTCAATTTGTGCCCGGATGTCAGGAGAAGCATTAAACAAAACCCAGTCGGTCCCATTTCCACTAACAGTAATTGAAGATTGAGTACGTGCCGTGCTTTTTATCTCACCAGAGCGAAGTCGTTTACAGTTATCACAATTGCAGTTCCATTGTGGGAAGCCGCCACCTGCGCCTGTACCTAATAAGTGTATTTGCATAGTCTTAGATAATTGATTGTTATTATTACGTGATAGAATAATAAGCGAGTTATAAAGATAGCGCGAATCTTAAGATTCACGTTAAAGTTACCGAACATATCGATTTTTTAATACGTCCGATACGGTCACGTCCGGGTTGCCGGATTTTTATGTCAGACTAGATTATTTGTTGTTGATGTACATCGTTACTTCAAAGCCGTAACGGATATCACTGTATTCAGGTGTAGACCATTTCATTGTTAATCTCCTCAAATTAAGTTAATAAAGTATTATTTTTAATAGGGCGATATTCATGCCAGCCTTGATTCATACTTAAAAATCAATAACAAAATAT
>JANQJZ010000075.1 GCA_028281365.1 Gammaproteobacteria bacterium
CGGCTATTTTATCGGCTATTTCAACTGGCGGTAATTTGTCTACTTCAACAACGATACATGCATTATCAGCACTATCGCGATAAGCCAATTCGTCATAGAGTTCTTCAGAACTGCCAATAGCACGTGCCGGACCTGATCCCAGCGCATTAAATGAACCCTTACCTTCTCCATGATTTAAACTCCAACCGGCGTATTGGCTGGCAAGACAAGCTAGCACAGGATTACTGCTATGAACATCAAGATGCCATGACCAATGTCGAAAGTTGGTTGAGGCACGTAAGCGTACAGTTCCCAATCCTCCCATACATATCTCGGCAATCAAGCGACCTGCTTCAAGGCCACCATGAGCATTGATACCGGCATCAATAACCTGTGCGCCATTAGATAATGTAGAAATTTCCAGTCGTAATGCCTCTGCATTTTTAACCAGATTATCGACCAACGGCTGAGTTAAAGTATTAAGACTGGGTAATGAAGATTGTTGATTCACTTTGGTTTCCTCTAGCTTTTTATAATTATTTAAACCTATGCTGCATTCTGCATTGACATAATTATTGATTCAATTTGATTTAGCCGTTCAGTTAACAATTTACTGGTCCCATCTATTGATTTTGACTGTGCATAGATACTACAAACAGGTGAAACTTTTGAAATATCGCTATTGGCTGGCGGGCGATCCTTTACCCAGTCCGGCCATTTCATATTACTACTGATATTAACATTCTGATTTGCATATAAAATCGCATAACCATAATAATAATTTCTATCCATTGCTTGGTACTCAAATAATCCTCTTTCAAAACAAGATATATGTTGTTCAATTAAGAATGATTCTCTTTCGTGTAACTGAAACGTTGATGGTGGCCTGGGATTAACCTCCAATACAGCAATTTCGTTGTTGTTGTTCACTATAAAATCAAGACCACACAAACCAATTAATCCGGCAGATTTAGTTATTGCATTAACGATATCCTTAATCTCGGTTTTTTGTTGTCTGTTCAACATTTCAAAATTAGATACATTCGAGCCTATTGCACCCAGGTACATAAAAGGCATATCTTCAAATCGGGCAGTCTGCAATTGAAGGTTTAACCCGACAACATCAGCCCTATTGGCATCGGCTAAAAACACAGCGCTCAATACTTTTCCGTCAATATATTCCTGAAAATAGTAGCCATCTTGTAATTTAAAACCTGATTGCTGCCATTTGATATGTGTACCACCGGTTCCTGTTTTCTTCTTTATCAACACCTTATTCAGGGAGTCTAATTCCGACGAAGATGAACGTGGATGTTTAATAGAAAGACCAGATAACAATCGACTGAAGTATTCCGGGTCTTTTAATTGACGGATGGTATCTGCATTAATACCTATAACAGACACAAATTCAGATAATCGTTCTATTAGTTCAGGGTTTAATTCAGCCCCGTTACCGATAATAACTTCAATATTCGGGTAGTTAGTTTTATAGATCCTGGTAAGTTCAATGACCTGTTGGATATCAAAACCATCATCATGGTAAGTTAATTGCTGTATTGAGTCAGCCAACTGGTTTGTTTCAACGTCGGCAAAACAATCCAGACAATGTACTTCATGACCAGCCCGTTTCAGAGAAGTAGCAAGCGCTCTGGCTGAACGGGCAATGATCAAATACTGTTTCATCGATTAGACTAAACAGTCATTTTATTGTGAAAAGATATACCTGCTATTTTGTAATTTACTGGCTTGCAGCAAATTCTCTTGCAACATCAAAAGCACGTTGATGATCGAGATATAAGGGGGAATCAGTATTTTTCATCATCTCAAACATCTTAAAGTGCACTTTGTATTTAATATCTCCGACTGCCAGGGCGCCCAAACCAAGTGCTTTTTTTGGCGTATTTGACAATTCCGCCCCCATATCATGCACTTCCACACCTTCAATACCTAAAGGAGGGACCGCATTACAATCAGCTGCAACTTCAAGATTAGTCGCTTGATCCAATTGTTTTTTAGACAGTACCTGAATGCCCGCCTTGGCAGCACCAATAACGATATGAGATTCGGTAAGAAAATCCAGAACCTTTTCATCAGTGCTACTGTCTTCACCAGACATTTGCACTCCAAAACGAGAATTATATTCTGAGGCATATTCTGCTGCCACTTTCGTCCCCCGTCGACTGGTCAAATAGACTTCCGCACCACAATTTGCAGCTAGAATTCCGGCACAAACTCCAACGGGTCCTGTTCCACCAATGATGTCAATTCTTTTGCCTGAGAGACCGTCACCTGTTTTCTTTTTTAATTGAACTTCGATGCAAGCCATTAGTGCTGCTGCAGTGGTAATTGCACCACTTGGATCAGCAAAAACGGATACTTCAAATGGTGGCACCATTGCGCTTTTAGCCCTGTTAAGCATATCAATAGCCAAGCCAAACTCCCTGCCACCAATAAATATGCCGGTTCGTTTAACGCCTTTCTTTCCCCTGGAGAAAATAGTGTCCTGTGTCAACGCATGTATATCATCCAGCGCAACTTCCGAATAAGGGATAACTCCGTCAAATTCTGCTTCATAAGCCATATTCACATCGAATGGACT
Source organism: Gammaproteobacteria bacterium (assembly GCA_028281365.1). Classification (GTDB taxonomy): domain Bacteria; phylum Pseudomonadota; class Gammaproteobacteria; order Eutrophobiales; family Eutrophobiaceae; genus JANQJZ01. Next base: position 2,579 of record JANQJZ010000075.1, read on the forward strand.
AACATTCTTGGTCGGGTTAAACATGTGTAACAAATACGGGTCTTTCATCTTTTTATCCTGTTATTTATTGTTATTGATTTATTTTCCTCTAAATCATCAATCTCTTTTGGCGGTCTTGTATCACTTACAGAGACTGATGCCTTGTTATTGCACGCCTTGGTCATCATAAAGCGTAATCTTGTTTCTTGTTGCCACTCGTCTCGAATAATTTTTAAAGCCTGAAATGCAACTGTTTCGTTTGAAAATATGGCAAAACCGGTAGGCCCCCATGAACTTTGGCCAACGCCTTCTGCACCTTTGCTAGTCAAATTATCGAGTATTGTCTTCAAAAATGGCGAAGTATACCGTCCACCTTGAACCTGCGCGAAATAATCACCAATGATATTTTGGATCCGGGTAATTGCCTGTCCAAAATGTGCACAGTTATTTTCAATTATGGCCGGTAGAACCTGCATTAAAGTGAGTCGACTCAATAAACCTGAAGTTTCTTCTGACATTGGCGGCAAGGTATTAAATGCTCGTCTTTCCGGTACACCATTAATACCTTCAGCTTCATCGTCAAAAATTAAAATAATTCGCCAATGCTCCGGGAATGCAATTTGGCTTATTACCGGTGGCACTTCAGTGTTTTCTCCCCTGCCACCATCTACAACAAAACCGCCATGTTTGAACGTGCCGATGCCAATTCCCGATCTCGCACCTCGGTGCAGTATTGCGGCCAGGTTTGCAGGGTCCTGATCAGGTATTTCATATAAACTTGTGATTGCAGAGGCAACTGCAAGTGATAACTGAGTACCGGAACCAAGTCCCACATGCTCTGGAATAGCGGAATTAATTGACATCTTAACCCCACCATTAATACCAAAATGTGTTAATACCTGTTCCGCATAATTGACCGCGCGACCTGCTGAAGGTCCCTGTACATCGATATCATCCGCATATTCAGCGACCAGGGAAGTTTCAATATCACTGATTGATAAACCCAAACTGCCAAATTTTCTACCCAGACCACCATGCATATCCAGAAAACCCAAATGTAATCGGGCCGGCGCAAGAACAGACACGTATTTTGATACTAAATCTGACTGATTATTTTTCATTAAGTACGGGGAAAATGGTTTGATCTATACAAACAAAAACAGGTTATCATACTGTAAGTTGCGGTTTTAACATAGTATTCCGGCCATAAGATTAAGTTTAGATGTTACTCAATTTGTCCTGGGTTATTAGTCCAGATTATAATCATTAATTTATTAATGGAGAGATAAGTGACTGAAAAGATGATTTTAATTCCAGGCCGTTCCAGCAAGCAGGGAACCTCTCTGAATGTGGGCAAACTAAAAGAAGAGTATATTGAAGTCACTTCTACCCTGGAAATGAATACGGACGATATGGAAAGGTTGGGACTGGTCGATGGCGACCAGGTAAAACTAAGTAATGAAATTGGAGAGACTATTGTACGTTGTACAGGAAAAAAACCGGAAGATTTACCTGCCGGGACACTTTTTATTCCCTATGGTCCTCCTTCAAGTCAGTTAATGGCGAGCGACACGGCGGGCAGTGGCATGCCATTATCTAAACATATGGAAGTGGAAATTGAGAAAGTTGTGAGTTAACCGCATACTATACATACACTTAATTAGGCAGAGGTGGCTTTGATGACAGAGAATACCAGGATTGTTGAAAACGCAACTTGCACATTCTGTGGCTGTGTTTGCGACGATATGCAACTGCATGTCGATCTGGATGAAAAGCGAATTACCAAAGCAAAAAATGCCTGTATCCTGGGCCGTGCCTGGTTTGCAGAACATACCATTGAAGATGCACCCGCTGCCATGATTGATGGTAAAGAGGTAACTATTGAGGAGGCCATTGAAGAAGCGGCCCAGACCCTGGTTAATGCAAAATTCCCTATCACGTATGGCCTCAGTGATACGACCTGCGAAGCTCAAAGACAAGCTGTCGCTATTAGCGACATCATTAAAGGAAATATCGATACCACCACCTCTGTTTGTCACGGACCATCTGGCTTGGCTTTCCAGGGCGTGGGGGAAAGTACCAGTACACTAGGCGAAGTCAAAAATCGTGCTGATTTGGTGATTTACTGGGGCGGAAACCCGGCTGAATCTCACCCACGTCATTTTGGCCGCTATGCGGTTACACCCAAGGGAATGTTTACACCAGGAGGAAAGAAAGATCGAACTGTTGTGCTTGTTGATGTACGTAAGACCAAAAGCGCCCCGGTGTCAGATATCTTTATTATGCCAAAACCGGGCAAAGATTTTGAGGTTTTATGGGCGCTACGCGCATTGGTAAAAGGTAAGAAAATTTCTGATGACATCGAAGAAACAACAGGTGTACCGCTCGAAACCCTGGAAGATTTAACGGACAGAATGAAAAACTGTCGTTTCGGGGTTCTATTTTTTGGCATGGGATTGACCATGACCCGGGGAAGACATTTCAACTCTGGTGCCCTGCTTGCTCTCGCAACAGATTTAAATGAATTTACCCATTTTGTGGCTAAACCGGTACGTGGTCACGGTAATGTGACGGGTGCCGACAACGTCGTCTCCTGGCAAACCGGCTATCCATTTGGCGTGAATTTCAGTCGCGGTTATCCTCGTTTTAATCCTGGTGAATTTACCACGGTCGATACCTTATCGAATGCCGATGCAGATGCGGCATTAATTATTGCCAGTGATCCTGCATCGAATTTTCCTAAAAAAGCGATCGATCACCTGAAAAATATTCCGATAATCACATTGGATACTAAACAAACCGATACAACGAAAGATGCGCATGTTGCATTTCGAACAGCAACTTATGGCATCAATACTACAGGAACAGTTTACAGAATGGACGACGTGCCGATCACATTAAGACCGGCTTTTGAATCACCTTTTCCTGAGGATGAAACCATCCTGAAGGGAATAAGAAAACGTGTACAAGAACTAATGCTTGCTAAACATCAGGCGCGCGGCGGCGGCGGTGAAGCAAAAGTGGCGTCAACGACACCACTCTAATTTAATTATCAGGTAAAAGTGATAATTTTTTAAAATTTACTATTTTAAATTAGTGAGACCATTTACGAGAATTACAAACTAAACAAAAAATCTGTCTATACGAATGCTAGGTATGTAAATAAAGTATTCAGCACTTTTTTTGGTTAGAAAAGTTCAATAAACAGTTGTCGTAAAATTACTCAATAAATATAACGATAATATTTGAGGGTATTTATGGCAGCTTCAATGCGCATCATTAATGGCAAGGTTTATGATCCTGCTAATGATATAGATGGCGAAATAAAAGAACTTTGTATCAAGGACGGTAAGATTGTAGATTCAGTTGATGACAATGCCACCGTCATTGACGCCCAGGGCATGGTTGTTATGCCGGGTGGTGTGGATATTCATTGTCATATTGCCGGTCCAAAGGTTAACGCTGCCAGAAAACTTCAACCCGAAGACCATCGTCATGATGTACACCCTGCTACTCCGTTTACACGTTCAGGTTCAGGTGGAACGGTGCCTTCTACGTTTGCCACTGGCTACCGCTATGCAACGCTGGGTTACACCACGGCAATGGAGGCAGCGGTGACGCCCATTGGTGCAAGGCATACACTGGAAGAATTTCATGACACACCAGTGATTGATAAAGGCTTCTATGTCTTATTAGCCAACAATATTTTCCTCCAACAATTATTGCGAGAAAAACGTATGGAGGAATTCGAACAGGCGGTGGCCTGGTGGATTAATTCAACCAAGGCCTACACGGTAAAACTGGTCAATCCGGGTGGTGATGAACCGTGGAAAGGTAAAAAGAATTCAAACGTCTCTGATATCGATGAAAAGACAGATGAAGAATTAACACCACGACAAATCATTAGAGAATTTATTAAGGTATGTAATAAACGTGCTTTCCCCCATCCGATCCACATTCATTGTAATAACCTCGGCCATAGTGGTAATTACACAACGACACTTGAAACACTGAAGACAGCAGAGAGTTTGAAAGCACATATCGCTCATATTCAGTTTCATTGTTATGGCGGCGAATTAGGTAAGAACCCCACCTCTAAAGCACGCGATATTATTGATTATCTGAAAACGCATCCAAATATTACCTGTGACGTTGGACAAGTCATGTTTGGCAAGGCAACTGTGATGACTGCTGATGCACCAATGGCCTATGTCTTAAAAGGTCATGCCAAGGGCAAATGGGTTAATGCGGATACCGAGTGTGAAAGTGGTTGTGGTATCGTACCGTTCACTTACCAGGAACACAGTTATGTGCATACCCTGCAATGGGCAATAGGTCTTGAGCTATTTTTAATGTCGCAAGACCCATGGCAAGTTGTGTTATCAACTGATCATCCTAATGGTGGTTCATTTATGAACTATCCAAAACTCATCAAACTACTCATGGATAAGGCATTCCGTCATGAGGAAATGAAACGCGTAAATCAAAAGGCGCTAGATAGCTGTTCATTGAGAGAACTTGAACGTGAATATACCTTAAATGAGATTGCCATTATCACGCGCGCGGGTCCTGCCAGAGCGCTGGGGCTTGATTGTAAAGGGCATCTGGGTATTGGTGCCGATGCTGACATCACTATCTATGATGAGATGGAAGATAAAGAAGAGATGTTTAATGCAGCGCGTTACGTTATTAAAGCTGGCATCCCTATTATTGAAAATCATGAATTTAGCAATGACACCATTGGCAAGCTGTTTCACATTGCGCCGGAATATGACAAAAAGATTGAAGAAGTCGTGCAACCTTTCTTTGAAAATTATTACTCGATCGAATTTTCGAACTATGCAGTCGATGATCGCTACCTGCATGATCATCAGATCATCCCAACTCAAGAAGACGCGTTATGAAAATTAAATCAACTGAAATTGTTGATACCTTTGCTGAAGCCTTCAAGATGTTTGGTAGCAGAATCGTTATTACGGCTGCCACAAAGGAATGGGCAATGGCTGCAGCACAATCCATTACCGGATTTGCCACTTCTGTTATTGGTTGTAAATGCGAGGCCGGGATTGAAGCAGAAATTCCTGCTGAAGAAACACCCGACTTAAGACCCGGGGTCAGTGTTTTATTGTTTGCGATGGACGCTGATAGTGTTGGTAAACGACTGATGGAGCGTATTGGGCAATGTGTAATGACCTGTCCAACGACTGCCTGCTATAACGGATTACAGGAAGGCTCCAGTGTTACAGTTGGCGGAAACTTACGTTACTTTGGGGATGGTTATCAAATTAGCAAATTACTGGGAGACAATAAGCTTTGGCGTATCCCGGTAATGGATGGCGAATTCTTAATTGATGATACGTTCAACGTAAAAGAATCTGTCGGTGGTGGTAATTTGTTAATCCTGGGTAAAGATCAAACGGCCACGTTAAAAGCCGCCAAAGCCGCGACAAAAGCAATGCGTGAAATCCCGGACATTATTTTACCTTTCCCTAATGGTGTCGTACGAAGTGGGAGTAAGGTCGGTTCAAAATACAAATCATTGATTGCTTCGACGAATGATGCTTATTGTCCTACCCTACGTGGCATCGTTGATAACTCTGAAACAGAAGAAGGCATCAATAGTGTCCTCGAGATTGTTATCGACGGACTCACACTGGAATCAGTTGAAGAAGCAATGCGTGTCGGTATGACTGCAGCGGCAAAACCCGGGGTTAAAAAGATATCTGCGGGTAATTATGGCGGTGGTCTGGGTCAATATCAGATCCAATTACACCAACTCATGGATAAACAGGATTAAAATATGGCACTAAAACTAAAATTACATACGCAGCCTGATGTGCCAATGGAAGCGGATTGTATCTGCCCGAACAGGATGCAGTCTTTAAGTGACAATGAGATTGAAAACCTGACTGTTTTCCACGGAAATCGACAAGTCAAGTTAGGCGATTTTTTCAAGTGTGACGGAGATAATGACGGTGACATTATTATTGATGGTGATTTAAGTAATATAAAACACATCGGCTCGGCGATGTTATCTGGCAAGATTACTGTCGAAGGAAATGTTGGAGTACACACCGGTGCAGCAATGCGTGGGGGTGAGATCATCATACAGGGAAATGCCTCTGATTGGTTGGGTCCTGAAATGCTCGGTGGTCGAATCACAGTACAGGGTGATGCCGGACATATGGTAGGCAGTGGCTACCGTGGCAGTACTGCGGGTATGCAAGGTGGGGAAATCATTGTGCACGGTAATGTAAAGAACGAAACCGGTCATGTCATGCGCCGTGGCTTAATTGTTGTTGGCGGCAATGCAGGTGATTTTACCGGGGTAAATATGTTGGCCGGAACTATTATTGTGCTGGGAGAAATGGGTATACGTGCCGGCGCAGGTATGAAACGTGGAACGATCATTTGTCAAAACAAGGCTGAAATTTTACCAACGTTTACGCAAAGCTGTGATTATCAACCTTCATTTATCAGGCGTTATCTTAAATATTTAACTACGCTTGGCTTATCCATCAATGAGTCTTTAATAAATGGTCCGTTCGAACGCTGGTGTGGGGATTCTGTTGAATTAAATCGTGGAGAAATTTTGTTATACGCAGGGAAGTAAATAAAAAATATCATTATCACAAGAGGAATTGCCTTAATAAAAGGCGAGGAGGAAACGATGACTACAATCGTAACTGATAATTGTAAAGGCTGCCGTTTTACTGATTGTGTAACGGTCTGTCCTGTTGCCTGTTTTCATTATGACGATGAAATGCTGTATATCGACCCGGATGTCTGTATTGACTGCAGCGCGTGTATTCCTGAATGCCCTGTCCAGGCTATCTATGAAGGCGACGATATTCCGGAAGATCAGGAACATTGGATTGAAATCAATGCCGAAAAGGCACCCGGTCTGCCGGTCTGTGATGAACAGATGGAACCATTACCTGGTGCAGAAGACAGGAAAGCAGAACTAGGCTTCTAGTCGGGTACATTTTTAAATGTACCCTTAACTGAAATATTAAAACAAATAACTTAATCTAAAATTATGGCTACACTTGGTACTGAAGAAAATCCCTTATTGGTCGCGATCGTGGGTAGCGGACCCAGTGGATTTTATGCTGCAGAAGCACTAATCAAATCTGACACACATGCAAGGATTGATATATTGGAGCGACTTCCCTCTCCTTTTGGTCTGGTGAGAAGCGGTGTTGCACCGGATCATCAAAAGCTTAAACAAGCAATTAAGCTCTATGAAAAGATCGCAGAATCGCCCGATTTTAATCTGATCGCGAATGTCACTGTTGGAACTGACATTTCGGTTGAAGAATTGTGTCAATCACACCATGCCGTGATCTTTACAAGTGGTGCCGAAACCGACAGGAAATTAGGTGTGCCCGGTGAAGACTTAACAGGTAGTCATACAGCGACGGAGTTTGTTGGTTGGTATAACGGTCATCCCGATTATCGGGATAGAGAATTTGATCTTTCGCACGAAGTTGCTGTGATCATTGGTCAGGGTAATGTTGCTGCTGATGTCAGCCGTATCCTCTCGAAAACGGTTGATGAACTAAAACATACTGATATTTCACAACACGCTTTGGATGTTTTAGCGGAAAGCAAGATCAAAGAAATTCATGTGATTGGACGACGCGGGCCTGCACAAGCTAAATTCACCCCGAAAGAATTACGTGAGTTTGGAGAACTTGCTGACTGTAATCCAGTTGTAGCAGCAAATGACATGGTACTTAATCCTGAAAGTGAAACAGAGCTTGCAGAAAAAAGTAACATTGGTAATAAAAAGATCTATGACCAGTTTTGTGAATTTTCAAAACTCGAACCTGATTCATCAAAATCACGGAAATGCTTTTTCAGATTTTTAATGGGACCTAAAGAGTTAATTGGTGATAATAAACTTGAAAAAGTTATCCTGGAAAAAAACAAACTTGCTGGTGAAGCTTTCAAACAATCAGCCAGAGGCACAGGTGAAACAATAGAATTAGAGACGGGGATATTATTTCGAAGTATCGGTTATCGTGGCGTACCTATTGCTGGCGTACCGTTTCATGATAACTGGGGTACCATCCCAAATGAAAAAGGCAGAATTACTGAAGATGATAATGTTGTCCCACAACTTTACACGGCAGGCTGGATTAAACGTGGTCCAAGTGGAATCATCGGAACAAACCGTGCATGTAGCGTAGAGACTGTTGGATGTTTATTACAAGATCTGGATAAACTTGATGACGGTAATAATAAAGAAGGTGCGAATGCAATCTACTCAAAATTAGACAGTAAAAACATTCGTCATATTAGTTTTGATGATTGGAAAAAGATTGATACTAAAGAAATCGAGATTGGTGAACCAAAAGGAAAACCACGAGAAAAATTTACTTATGTTGATGAAATGCTTTCCATAATAAATTAATCAACCTTCTTTGCTTTAACCTGCATATCTGCATGATATGAGGATCGTATCATTGGACCACTCGCCATATTTAAAAATCCAAGTTTGTAACCATAAGATGCCAATTCTTCAAACTCCGAAGGTTCAACCTTTATAGGAATACCAGCAACTTTAGCTGCGCCTCGTTCAGCTACGCTAATTTTCGCCATTTTATTTTTCTCTAATACTGTTATTTGATTTCTTTATTTCATACATTCAGAAATTTAAGTTGTTTTAAAAAAGTTTCTTCATCTTCAAGACAACGAACATCTAGACAATAAGCATTATCTTTAATTCTGCCAATTACAGGTATCGGTAATTTAGTAAAAGCTGAGACTATACTATTTAGAAAACTGCCGGCATGTTTTTCTTTATCGATATTGGAAATAGTAATACAGAAGCTCGGTAGTAATTCAACTGGCAATGCACCACTGCCAATCTGGCTTTTACAATTAATAACTTCGATATTAGCTTTATTATCTATAACCTTTTCCAATACAGGTTTTATTCGATTAGCTAAAACCTCAATCTCCTGCAATGAACGCGTTAACGATCTCAATGTAGGTAATTCTTCAGTTAACTTTTCAGGATGGCGATATAAATTTAATACTGAAAATAATGCAGCTATAATTATTTTATCTAAACGTAATGCCCGTTTTAATGGATCTTTTTTAATTTTTGAAATAAGTTCTTTTTTACCAACAATTATTCCGGCCTGAGGGCCTCCTAGTAATTTATCACCACTGAATGTAATAACATCAACACCATCTTTTACAATTTCTTGGATTGTAGGTTCTTTAGGCAAGCCCCATTGTGTTAGCTCTACTAAACTACCACTGCCTAGATCACTTACTACAGGTATATTGTATTCCTTCCCTATTTGCGCAAGTTCTTTTTCATTTACTGTCGAAGAAAACCCTTCAATCTTGTAATTACTCGTATGAACCTTCAGGAGCATGGCAGTATTATCATTAATATTATTTTTGTAATCCTTTACGTGAGTACGATTGGTCGTCCCCACTTCACATAACTTGCAACCTGCTTGCAACATAATATCCGGTATACGAAATGAGCCACCTATTTCAATTAACTCTCCACGTGAAACGATGACTTCTTTTTCTTTCGCAAGTGCATTTAGTACTAATAGCACAGCTGCAGCATTATTATTCACTACAGTAGCGGCTTCAGCTCCAGTTAATTCACACAACAGGTTTTCTAAATGACTATCTCTATCACCTCTTAAACCAGATTCAATGTCGTATTCAAGATTGCAAGGATGAGAGAGGATACTATTTATTGTATTAATAGATTCTGCAGGTAATGATGCTCGCCCCAGGTTTGTATGTAGTACAGTGCCGGTCAAATTAAATACCGGACGAATTGGTGTCTTATTGTCACATTCGAGTCGACATTTACACTGTTCAACAAACCAATTTTCATTGTGCGGACTATCCTGATTTCCCAACTTAAGCTCAGTGCGTTCTTCATCTAAAATTTTTCGAATTTCGTTACGCACTGCAGTATGACCATAATAATTTACCAATTCACAAATAGAGGAAGATTGTAATAATCGATCGACTGACGGAATAGACGATAAGTCCATATACTTTCTATATTATTTCTAGTTAGGCATGGTTATTATTAATTAATAAAGTATACAATACAAGTTAAGGTTTTGTCTTAATTTAGATCATAAACAGATTATAAGCTCGGCAGAACCTATTAAATAAATTTCTAAAGTAATGCAAAACGAAGCTCCATATAAAAAAACATTAGTATTAGTTGGTGGTGGTCATAGCCATATTGAAGTACTCAAACAATTTGGAATGGCTCCATTACCAGGGCTGCGTATTATTTTGATAAGCCGTAATATTGATACACCATATTCTGGCATGTTACCCGGATACCTTGCTGGACACTATTCATATGATGACTCCCATATTGATTTATCATCATTAACACAGTTCGCTAATACGACTTTCATTCAAGCAGAGGTTAATGCTCTGGATACTAACCAAAGAAGAATACATTGCGTTGGTCGACCGCCAGTACAATATGATTTTCTATCTATCAATATCGGCTCCAGGCCAAGTACACTAATGGTGCCTGGTGCTATCGAAAACACATATACAGTAAAACCAATTGATAGGTTTATTCATAAATGGGAATTGTTTATAAAAAAAATACAACAGGCAAATAAATCTTTGAATATTGGTGTTGTTGGAGCTGGTGCGGGAGGTGTTGAATTAATACTCAGCACCCAGTTTCGTATTAATAACTTGCATAACAGTCAAACCACTAAAAATATTCAACATAAATTCTATCTGCTCACTAATAGTAAAGAAATTCTGCCGACACATAACAAGCAAGTAAGAAAGAAATTTAGAAAAATACTGACAGAACGCGGCATTAACATATATACAGAACACAATGTAATTGAAGTTAAAGAAGATGCATTATGTTGTGAAAATGGGGTCCAACTTCCCATTGATGTTGTTATCTGGGTGACTCATGCCTCAGCACCACAGTGGATTAAAGACTCTGGTATCAAAACTGACGGAGATGGGTTTATACATGTTAATGATTTTCTGCAATCAACTTCACACCCTAATATTTTCGCTGCAGGTGATATTTCAGCCTCAATCAATTATCCACGACCAAAATCAGGTGTTTTTGCAGTCAGACAAGGCCCTTATTTAGAGACTAATTTACGTCATACGATCCTAGAGAAACCATTAAAAAAATATTTACCACAGAAAAAGTTTCTTAGCTTAATCAGTAGCGGAGATAAATATGCTGTGGCGTCACGTGGCAATTTTACTATAGAAGGTAAGTGGGTCTGGAAACTAAAAAACTGGATAGACAAAAAGTTTATTAGAAAATATAACGAATTACCGGATATGCTACTGGAAAAAACGAGCTCGACCTCTAAACAGTCCACTAAATTGGATCAAATTTCAAATATAGAACAACATCCAATGAGGTGCTGTGGTTGTGGGGCTAAAGTAAACAGCAATATATTAGGAAAAGTAATCCGCAAATTACAGCCCATTCAGCACAAAGATATTTTGCTTGGGCTACATGAACCTGATGATGCGGCTGCAATTAAACTATCCTCAGAAAAAATTTTGGTTCAATCTGTTGACTATTTCCGTGCTTTGGTTGATGACGAATATCTGTTCGGAAAAATAACTGCAAATCATGCACTTGGTGATATTTTTGCTATGGGTGCCTCCGTGCATAGTGCGTTGGCTATAGCAACTATCCCTTTTGCCTCAGAAAAAATTATGGAAGAACAATTATTCCAAATGCTTTCAGGAGCAATCGAAGTATTAAATGAAGCTGGATGCAGTCTGATAGGCGGGCATAGTGGTGAAGGTTCAGAGCTTGCATTTGGTTTATCCATAAACGGTATTTCAGATTCAGACAAACTTTTACGCAAAAATACAATGAATGAAGGGGATATTCTACTCTTAACAAAACCGATTGGAACCGGGACATTATTTGCTGCAAACATGCGAAGAAAATGTAAGGGGTATTGGATAGAATCGGCGATAGACTCGATGTTGCTATCAAACAAAAAAGCAGCAGACATCCTTATATGCAATGAGGCAAGCGCTTGTACAGATATAACAGGTTTTGGCTTGTTAGGTCATTTACTTGAGATGATAAATTCTTCTAGTAGTATTTCAGTTACACTAGATCTTGATGCTATACCAATACTCGACGGCGCTTTAGAAACTATTACGAATGGAATTGTCAGTTCGTTACATGAAAGTAACTTGAAATCAGAAACAACACTTAATTTATTTAATAAAATCACCCATCCAAACTACCCGCTTATATTCGATCCTCAAACAGCTGGTGGATTACTGGCATGTATCCCAAAAAGTCATGCAGAAAACTGCATAAAAGAATTACATGAAAATAATTATATTAGAGCGTCTATCATTGGCGAAATTAATCGTCGAGTAAATGAATCAGACCCCACAATTAAAATTAGAAATTATTAGGTAACATTTACAAGTAAATTCAGTCTAGGATACATTTGATACTCTAACTTAAAAAAGAAGGGCCAGCTGAGGACTGGCCCTGGATAAAAGCAGTACACTGTTTACGAAAATCACATAATGAAATTTCTCATTAAAAATTCCATGTAAAACCCATGCCTAAATGAAAGAACTCTTGATTGCTTTGAAATATGCCATGTCTTGCTTCTGCGTCAAAGGAATAAGCAAGATACATATCAGCTCGCATACTCTCCAATAATTGCATGCCTGCGCCCGCCGATACAGCATGTTGCCAGTCACCGTTGGCTGCACTAGATTGAAACAAGTTAATTAATGTTACAGAAACAGGCGTTGCCCCCGCTCCTGGAATATTGAGGGTACCTAACCCACCTAAAGTCGTCCCAATCTCATTATCGGGTTTTGCTATTTCTGTCGCATAACGATACCCGACACGTAATTGTACTGGGCCGACATCTTGTTCTGCACCAACTGAAAATGAATGTTGATCTTGCCAAAAATCCTGGTACAGCAAGGCATCATCATAATTTTTCCAACGCCATTCAAATGCAAATCTGGTTTTTGGTAGAAATTCTTCACTGGTAGAAATGCCCACTACGGTTTGCTGTGGCTGTTCAAGATCTAACGAGTTTAAAACGCCCGGACTAGACTCAACGACTTCTTCAAAATTAAGAAATAATTCAGACCGCCAACTTGCACCAAAAATGATAGGACCAGCATCATAGGTCACACCAGCTTGACCACCTATTCCAAATGCATTCGTCGATGCCGTATTTGAAAATAGACCGGCCTGAAACATACCGATACCGAGAATCAGACTGGCACCAATACTGAGATTGTCCGTTGCTTCATATGCACCGGTAAAAGTACCACCAAACAATTTAAGGTCAGAGGTAATACCATTACCAGGAATTCCAGGTGTATTTCTAAAATCAGAGCCTAATCCTGATATACCTGTAATACCCATTGCGCCGACTAATTTTGGGCTAAATCGTTGTGTTGCAGCAAAATGAGGTAAGACAATATCCCTTAACTCAGAATCTCCATCGATTGCACCAGCACCTAATGCATTAACTCCATTTGAAGTTGCACGAAGATCTAGTCTGCCGTAAGTCATGCCTACTTCAAAAGCATTGCTACCTTGTTGTTGAGTCAATGTAGCAGGATTAGAAAATATCGCCGCAACCGGATCCATCATATAGGCTGAAGAAATACCCATCATGCCACCAGCTCGCGGTGACATCGTGCTATCAAACTCGGAACCCATGGGTACAGCTGCGTAAGTAATAGATGAGCTTAACAACAGAAATAAAGCCAAGAAATTTAATCGTGTTACTAATCTAATAACGTCTATAAAGATATTATTCATCATACCCCCCTAGTCTGCTGGACTTTTAGTTTCGTAATCACCCCAAAACCTTAATATTTACGAACAATGTTGATATATTTTGTATAACTTTTATTATTCATGTATATGAATTATTAGCTATCTTACTTAAGATTTGTATAATAGTATAGCTGAATTACTTACTCAAAATTGATCAAAGTGATCAAATCATATTTTAAATTTGTAAAATTTAATAGGAGTGTGGAATGTCAATCGAGGTAAAAATTTCAGATGCAGGAGATGAGGCCACAATTTTGGCCTGGCACAAGGAATCAGGAGATCAAATTAATACCGGTGAGAGACTTGTTGACGTAGAAACTGCTAAAACGACTCTTGAAATAGAAGCGCCTAGCACCGGCACCTTGAAAGAGATCCTTAAACCAGTTGGTGAAATGATATCCAGCGAGGATGTCATTGCTATTATTGATGCTAACTAGTTCATAAAAATTAATAGCTAAATTGTTCATTAATATTGCTTTTTTCAATTTTATAGCTATGATTATGCATAATTTATCAAGTAGATCATTAGATTTAGAAATTAAAGCTCAAGGTAGTATGATCTATATTGATCTATTGCTACGATTGTCACTGTGAAAGCTAATCTCATTTTTTTGAAACTCATTCAACATTATTCAAATAAAATGAAGATATGTTCAGTTTAATATTAAATGGGAATGTGATAATTTTCGTTTAATTATATGATTTTTAATGATTTAATTTGTGGAGATTAAATCGGTGCGTGGAGAAATGAATAAAATTAATAATCAACATGACGACATCCAAGCTTCGGATCTATTGACTATTAAGCAAGCTGCGAGACTGCTAAATGTCAGCGAGGTCTCTTTACGTCGCTGGACAAACTCCGGTCAACTTTCATGTTTACGAGTCGGCGCACATCGTGCCCGACGCTTTAGGCGTTCGGATTTAATGGCTTTTATGGAAAAACAATCGGTACGAGAAGCTATTGTCAATACAGGTGTGGAACCCGTTAATAATGATCTTCCTCGAACTCACATCATGCTGGAAGGTATAACCATTAATTATGGTAGCCATCTATGCTCTTTCTACGAAAATATTGAAGGCCAGCTTAAGCTATCTGTACCATTATTGGCAGATGGATTACGTCAGGGCGACATTTGTTTCCTGGTTGCTACACCGGAAACTCAGGAAATTATTCTGCAACATCTGGCTGAAGTCGGTTTGAATGTTAAATCGATATTGAATAGTGACCAGTTAATAGTCACCGACGGCATGGATTCTGGCTCTGAGATGCTGGACTTTTTACGAAATCAATTTGCTCAGGTAACCCGTGCAGGTAACCGTTCATTACGCCTGGTTGGTGATATGTCATGGGTATTAGCCAAAAATTGGTCAATGACAGAATTGAACAGCTATGAACTGAGTTACAATAATTCCTTAGGGCACCAATATCCGGTAGTTAGTTTATGCCAATATGATGCCCGGGACTTCTCCGGAACCTCCGTACTTTGTGCCCTGCGTTGTCACGAAGATACTTTTCGATATCCGTTGGGCCGATTTCTGGGTTCCACCTCCAACCTGGCTATCTCAGCTACTTAATAGATCACTAAACTATATTTCCTAAATCGCTTGCTGAATTATATTAAATAGAAGCGATCTAAGAGATGTGGTCTAAATAATTGATATTAGAAAAAGTCTCATATTTAAAATTAGCTAAAAGCTAAATATTTTTAGCTATATCTTTATTAATATACAAAACTAATCATAACTTACTCAAAATATCTCTTGCTTAATCATTATTAAACATTCTAGAATAGTAAATGTTAGTCTTGATATAACTCTATCAAACAGATTAATTTTGATTAGGAAACAATAGCAATTATGGGCTTTTTTCAAAATTTCTTGAGGAGACGTCGAATGAGCCAAGTTAATAGCAAGATAAGTGAATACTTTGGAGGCCAAGCGCCTGCAGTGTTCTCTGCGATGGGTTCTTCACCTGAATACCTCGAGGCACAGTGGGATAAATATACAACAGTGCTCGATAGTGATGATAGTGAGGTCTCACGTAGAGACAAAGAACTGATCGGCCTGGGAGTAGCGATTGCCAAGCCATCGCCATATATGATCAAATTTCAAAAAGAACGTGCGAAGGCTGCTGGTGCTGACGATGAAGCAATTGATAACGCAATTCGAGTATCGGAATTTTTTGAGGGAGCTGATTCTTATGCACATCTTTTAAGAATTGATTCTGATTTACGGCCTAGACCTTTATTGTCCGGGGATACCTCAACTCTTGGCAAAGAAGACACTGTCAATGTACCTTTGGTCAAAGAAAGTGATGACCCTGTGGTCAATAGTGTTTGGAATGAAATTAAGGAAGCAATGGGAATTCCATTCATTCCTAATTTCTTTATGGTAATGGCACATCAACCAGAATTATTAAGAACCAAATGGAATGCCTATAAAGCTACCATGATGACGGGTGGGGAACCAAACCGTTGTATAAGAGAAATGATAGCCGTAGCTGTGTCAGCCGTTAATGCCTGTGAATACTGAATTGACGCACATACTACTGCCGGTCGGCAGATGGGAATAAGCGAAGCAGGTCTTGTAAGAGTTGGTCTTACCGTTGATCTATATACTGGATTATGTGCATACGCAAACGGTGCTGGCCTCTAATTAAGTATACTTATAAAAATTTCTTTGTAATTTTAAGATCTCCTAAACTTAAAACCTCGCTTACAAATTTAAATGTAAGCGAGGTTTTTTTGTGCCTAGAGTTATATAATGTAAAAGATGGTTTAACTTTGGGAAAATAAAAAGTTATCTGAATAGCTGTGTCATATTTTTTAAATTCTGTAACCAGTTTAAATTGAAAATGGTCAAACTTGATTCTAAATCAGAAACAAAACAGATAGATCACCCTCCACATATAACTGTGGGCGTACTTGGACATGTTGACCATGGTAAAACTAGTTTAGTGAAATCACTGACAGGGACTGATACCGATCGCCTCAAGGAAGAAAAGAAACGAGGCTTATCAATTGTATTAGGCTATGCCTACCTTAAATCAGAACTCGGTATCATCGATTTCATTGATGTTCCTGGACATGAAGATTTTATCCGTATGATGATATCTGGCGCAACAGGACTTGATTTTGTTTTATTAACAGTTGCAGCTAATGAAGGAATAAAACCGCAAACAATTGAGCATTTTAATATTGCAAGATTTCTTGGAATAAAAAATGGTTTGACTGTAATTACAAAATCAGATTTAGCATCTAAGAAGCAACTTGAAAATCTTAAACAAGAGATAATCGAATTTACAAAGGGCACCTTCATGGAAGGTGCATTAATCATGGAAGCTTCCGTTATAGATCTTTCGAATATTGAAAATATACGTACAACAATTGAAGGATTATTAACTAAACCTCCTGAGAAAAAAGATACAGGTAGATGTTATCTTCCATTTGATAGGGTATTTACGATGTCTGGCTTTGGTACTGTTGCAACCGGCACCCTTAGGAATGGTATTCTATCCTGTAAAGAAAACGTTGAGATTATGCCAGATGGTATTAAGGCACGTAT
>JANQJZ010000002.1 GCA_028281365.1 Gammaproteobacteria bacterium
TACGTTCACCTGCGACAACTTCCTGAACTGTCCGCGCACCAAATTCATCACGCAGTGCACGATTTATTCGTTGGCCTAACAGTCCATTGGCATATAAAACGTCGCCACGAGTTGCCGTATAAAACTTTTCGACATCAGTGATACGCCACTTGACGTAGTAATCTACTATGACGTCTTTCTTTTCTTTCGTAATAAAGCGCTGTGGTTCCTGGTCCAGATTTAACAAACGTTTTTCAAACTTTTGCACCTTATTCATAATTGGCCACATAAAATGCAAGCCCGGTTTATAGTCAGAACGTTCAATCTCACGAAACTTGAATACTATAGCCTGCTGCCACTGATTAACCGTGAATATGGAAAAATAACCAACAATCGCAATAAGCACCAGGGGGATTACTATTTTTGGATTTAACGGCATTATCGTGCTCCCCTCAATCTATTATCGAGTCGTTGTCTGACATCATCATAGGTTGATTGTACGGTTGATGTTGTTGAATTATTTATTTCAGGAATCGATATACTTGAACTATTATTTTGTCTTCTATCGATGAGTTTATCGATGGGTAAATACATCAAACTATTGCCACCATCATTGTCTATCAGGACCTTATTCGTGTTGGAAAATACAGATTCGATTGCATCCAGATAAAGTCTTTCACGCGTGACTTCCGGTGCACGTTGATATTCCGTGAGTAGTTGATCAAAACGGCTGGCCTCACCTTCTGCCTTGGCGATAACACGAGCTTTATAACCATTCGCTTCTTCGCGTAATCGTGCAGCGGAACCACGCGCTTTCGGCAAGATATCATTACGATAAGCTTCTGCCAGATTCACTTCACGTTGTTCATCCTCGCGCGCTTTTATCGCATCATCAAACGCAGCTTTCACTTCTTCAGGCGGTTTGGCAGGTTGCATTTCAACACTGGAAATATAGATGCCTGAGGCATAATCATTATGGATCTGATCATCATCCAGAGTTTGTTGAATTAATGTTTGAATCTTTTCTGCAATCTCGCTACGACCTTCTGTCAGAACGAAATCCAGCTTGCTTTTACCTATAACTTCACGAACAACACTTTCAGTAACCTGGCGTAATGTCGCTGATGGAGCATAGACATTAAACAAATAGCGTGTCGCATCACCAATTCGCCATTGAACTGCTACTTCAACATCAACGATATTTTCGTCCTGGGTCAGCATCAGTGCTTTATGCGTTATTGAACGCAGTTGACCAACATTAACTTTCTGCACAGTTTCAACTGGCCGTGGAAAACGAATATTAAGACCGGGATTAATTGTTTCGACATGTTCACCGAAGCGAAGGACAACGCCCCTTTCCTGTTGGTCAATTAGATAGACCATGTCGAATGACAACCAAAGCAATAAAAGAATAATGCCAATGACGATTGGAAACGCAGAATTACCGTTGCCCATACGTCCTGGTTTATTACCGAACATACCGCCAAAACCCTTCTGCATTTTGCGGATAATTTCGTCGAGGTCAGGCGGACCTTCACCATTACCTCGATTACCCCAGGGATCTTTCCCTTTATTATCTTCAGGTGGTTCGTTCCAACCCATTAATTCATATCTCCAAGTGATTATTTAAGTATTCAAATTCATTTTAAAACTGACAAGCAAGTGGGCGATCTTAATCGGGAGCAGACCATTACTGCAACTTTGATATATCCAGACTCGCTTCTTCACAGAGTTTATGCAGTCTAAATTCTTCCAGTTCAACTTCCAGTGCCCAACCGCCCTCTTTTTTTACATCTTCATGTCTGACAGCGCCAATATCAAAGAGTTTTGCCCGTAAGTGTCCAGCAGACATCGGTAAATTCAGGATATGTGGCTTGATGTTCTGGCTCAAATGCTTCTCAATGGCAGCAATCAAATGTTCTACACCATCGCCTGTTACAGATGATAACCATATTCTGGCCACGGGTCCCTGGACCGGTGTTTCAAAACGTGCCTTCATTTCCGGATGGATATCAATTTTATTATAGACCTCTATCTGGGGAACATTGGCAGCGTTTATTATCTCAATCACACGGTTAACCTCATCGATCCGTTGTTGTCGTTGGTCCTGATCAACGTCAATCACATGAATCAATAAATCTGCCTCTCTAACTTCCTCTAGCGTGGCCTGAAATGATTCAATCAGGTCATGTGGCAGATCACGAATAAAACCAACCGTATCCGTTAAAATTGCGGTTCTTCCGGATTTTGTTTGCAGACGTCTTAAGGTTGGATCCAATGTAGCAAACAATTGATCTGCAGCTTCAACATCGGCACCTGTAAGATAATTGAACAGGGTTGATTTTCCTGCATTGGTATAACCGACGAGGGATATAACAGGCATCTCATTTTTTTGTCGCTGTTGCCTGCTTTGTAATCGTTGTTTTCGCACTTTATTCAGGCGTCGATTGATCATCTTGATGCGCTGGCCTATTAAACGACGGTCAGTTTCCAACTGGGTTTCACCTGGACCACGTAGTCCTATTCCGCCCTTTTGCCGCTCCAGGTGGGTCCAACCCCTGATTAAACGTGTCGATAAATGTTGCAATTGAGCCAGTTCGACTTGAAGTTTACCTTCATAACTCCGTGCACGCTGGGCAAAAATGTCGAGTATTAAACCAACCCGGTCAATCACCCGAACGTTAATTTGTTTTTCAAGATTTCGCTCCTGGGCCGGGGAAAGTGAATGGTTAAAAATAATAACATCTGCATTTAATTGTATTGCCTGCTGCGTAATCTCATCGACCTTCCCTTTTCCGACAAAAAAATGTGCATCATGAATACGGCGGGAACTTGTGATTGTGCCAACAACGTCCAACCCGGCCGATTCAACCAATTCGGTAAACTCGTTCAGGAGTTCTACCGAAATTCCATTAGTTTCGATTTGGACGAGTAAGGCCCGCTGAATAGCTTCAGCTTTTGTAACGATTTGATTAACAGACAAAATTAAGTGGCATCAACTTTCTTCACCAGTTGCTGCTTCTTCATCAGCACGAGGTAATTTAACATTTCTCGCTGGAACAATGGTTGATATTGCATGTTTATAAACTAATTGACTCACAGAATTTTTAAGAAGAATAACAAATTGGTCAAATGATTCTACCTGACCCTGTAGTTTTATACCGTTGACGAGGAAGATCGATACCGGAATTCGTTCTTTTCTAAGTGCGTTTAAAAACGGATCCTGCAATGAGTGCCCCTTACTCATAATAATTCTCCTTCCTGACTAATTATTCTTATTTTGTTTCGCAATAATTTATCGCGCGATTCTTTGATTATTTTTATCCAAGTATATTACAAATGTGAGAAATTTACGGATATTTATCCAGATTTCGCAAAATTTCCGTAAAAATGCCGGAATTATACGGATCGTACCAATTTCCACCCTCCTCGCTTCTACACCAGGTAATCTGACGTTTAGCCAGTTGCTTGGTCGCGACAATGGCATGTTCCTGCATCTCGGAATAGCTGGTCTGGCCATCCAGGTAACGCCAAACCTGGCGATAACCTACAAGCCGCATGGATGGTAAATCCAGAGACAAATCGCCACGTTTATATAAGGATTCAACCTCTTCTACCAGTCCGGATTGAAGCATTTGTATAAACCTGTCTTTTACCCGCTCATGCAACTGCGAACGATCTTCCGGCACCAAGATTATCTTCCTGACCGGATTTTGAAAGGGCTCCTGTCGACCCTCAGCCAATAAGGCCGACATTGTTTCACCAGTAATTTCATAGACTTCCAGTGCTCGCTGAATGCGCTGTGGATCATTCGGACTGATGTTATCAGCAACTTTTGCATCAACCTGTTTTAACCTCGCATGTAATGCCTGCCAGCCCTCTTTCTCAGCCTCAATTTCCAGCCGGGCCCTGATCCTGTAATTCGCTTCGGGTAATTTGGCCAGACCATACTGAAGTGCACGAAAATATAATCCGGTACCGCCCACAAGGACAGGGATTTTATCTTTTTCCAATATTTCCTTAATTGCAGCATTGGCATCCTGTTGAAATCGTGCCGCTGAATAAACCTCATTCGGCTCACAAATATCTATTAAACGGTGAGGTACTTTACTTAATAATTTTTTGTCCGGTTTGGCTGTCCCAATATCCATACCTCGATAGACCATGGCCGAATCAACACTGATAATTTCACAATTTAAATGATCATGAAGAAAAACAGCCAGATCAGTTTTCCCGGTCGCAGTTGGACCCATAATAAAAATAACAAACGGTTTGGAGGTCATAGTTTATTTAGTAATCCAGAATAGAACTCAGGATCTTGCTATCCAGTTTTTTCCACGGTAACGGGTGTGATATATCTGTTTTTGTTTGAAACAAGGTAATTTCGTTTAGTAGCGTTTCCAGATTTTCTTCGTCCGTTACCGGACCTGCATCATTAACATGCTTTGCGATTGTTTCTGCTATGTCTGACGTTGAGCTATTTTTTTTCAATGCGGTTATAAAACTTTTAAATAATTTACAAGTATCAGCAAATACCAATCGTGCAGGTATAGAACGTATTAAAACCTGGGAAGGCGTTATTTGTTCAACCTCAAAACCCCAGCGTTTAATCTGGACAATTTGTTTTAGTATGTAATCAATATCTTTTTGTTTTAATTCACATGAT
Source organism: Gammaproteobacteria bacterium (assembly GCA_028281365.1). Lineage (GTDB taxonomy): Bacteria > Pseudomonadota > Gammaproteobacteria > Eutrophobiales > Eutrophobiaceae > JANQJZ01. Next base: position 4,646 of record JANQJZ010000002.1, read on the forward strand.
AGTGGTACTAATACTGGTCGTTGAGTAATAGTGTTGGTTTGATAATTTTTAATCAGATTTTCTCTGGCAATTAAATTTCTTGCCTTATATATATCGATTAAATATTGTTCTTTTTCTATTACCGCAATAATAAAACGATCATTTAGTAAACTTATATATTCCAGCCTTGTATTTGTATTTTTCTTCTCCTGTTCCTGTTGTAACTGATTACCGTTGTAGTTACTAATATTTTCATTAACAGCACTGTAATTTTTTTGTATATCTGATTTATAAGTTTCTTCAGTTTCAAGGGTAGCCAGGGGCTGGTTTAAACTTTGTAATAAACTGGAATAAATAAAATCATGTACTGTTCTGGTATCAGAAAATCTGATCTCTGACTTGGCGGGGTGCACATTAACGTCTATCCGGGAAGGTTCTATATGCAAATGTAATATGTAACTTGGAAAACGGCCGGTTGCAATGTGATCTTCATAGGCCAGGCGAATTGCATGATTAATATGTTTATCCCGGATAAAACGTCCATTAACAAAAAAATATTGTCGATCTGACTGACTTCTGGACACATCATTCAAACCAAGCCATCCCCATAAGTGTAAACCTTCACCAGCTATGTCTATACGGATACTCCTGTTTACAAAAGTACGGCCACAAATATTAAGGACACGTCGATCCGGTTCATCCTGACAGGCAGCAAGTTGAAATAACGGTTGGCTATTATGTTTAACGAAGAAACCTATTGAAAAGTGACTAAGTGCTATAGCCCTGATTAATGCCTGGATATGTAAAAATTCAGTTTTATCTGTTTTTAAAAATTTACGTCTACCCGGTGTAGAAAAAAACAAGTCATTGACTTCTACAGTTGTTCCCTGTTCGTGAGCAGCAGGCTTAACATTTAATTTATTATCAATTGACCAGGCTTCATCTTGCCCTGCTAATCTCGATATCATTTTGAAACGAGAGACAGAAGCTATGCTCGGTATGGCTTCTCCCCTGAACCCGAGGCTTGCAATTTGAGAGAGATCGGAAAGATTTGATAATTTACTGGTTGCATGCGCTTCTAATGCCAGCTTGAGATCATCCCTGTGAATTCCCTGGCCATTATCTTTTACCCGTATTAATCCTTTTCCCGATTGTTCTATATCAACATGAATGCTTGTTGCAGCAGAATCAATACTATTTTCGATTAATTCCTTTACGACTGATGCAGGTCGTTCGATTACCTCTCCTGCGGCAATCTGATTCGCCACAGCATCGGGCAGTCTTTCTATACGAGGAAAATTCTGTTTTATAGACATAGGCCGTATGATACGGCAGCTATTAATGTCTAGGTAGTGAGATTACGTACCGCTACTCGTCGTACTATTTGGGATACTAATTGTTTGCCCTATGCGCACCAGGTCGCCTTTCAATCCGTTGTATTCACGTAATGTATCTGTACTGACACGATAACGTTGGGCAATGGTTGAAAGTGTCTCGCCACGCGTAATGATGTGTTTACGTGAGGCAAGTAATGTCCCTTCCGGTGCAAAATCCCGGAAATAGCCGCGTAACCCGACAAGAATTGCGTCAGCCATCTTGTGACGATGTTTTCTGGTTAATAATTTTTTTTCTTCATCCGGGTTGGAAATAAAAGCCGTTTCGATCAATATCGATGGTATATCCGGGGATTTTAAAACAGCAAATCCTGCAGATTGCACTGTCCGTTTATGGACTTTGCCAACGCTTTTTAATCCTTTTAATACCCTGTCTGCTATATCAATGCTGGCCTCAAGACTGGCTGTCTGTGATAAATCCAGAAGTACGGAAGCGAGCACATCGTCTTTATCATCCAGACTGACCCCGCCAATTAAATCTGATGCATTTTCTGTTTCTGCAAGCCAACGTGCTGCTTCACTACTTGCCCCTTTTCTCGACAACACATAAACCGAAGAACCCCTTACTCTTGGATCACGAAACGCATCTGCGTGAATAGACATAAACAGATCTGCTTTGTTTTTACGTGCCTTGGCGATACGTTTTCGCAGAGACATATAATAATCACCTTCACGTATCATCACTGCACGCATACCGCGTTCTTTATTTATGATATCTGTCAGGTAACGGGCAATTTGCAGAACAACAAATTTTTCATAGGTACCACCAGGTCCTTTTGCACCGGGATCTTCACCACCATGACCGGCATCAATAGCAATAATGACATCGCGTGGTCGATTTGCAGCCGTGACTTCCTGTGTAACTTCCTTTTCATCTGCATCCATGGCTTCATTACCATAGAGGTCAACAACTAATCGATGACCGTAGTGTTTATTTGGCTTTAATTGAAAGCTTTTATATTTAACAAATTTTTTCAAGTCGAGAACAATGCGAAGATCGTCACCATTTCGAGTTGCCGCACGAATTCCCTGCAGATATTTATCTTCGGAACCTGGTTGAGTTGGATCTTTATTTAAGTTTGTATCCTTGAGATCAATAACAGTCCGGTAAGGCTCGGTCAACATGGATAATTGGTGCTCAACCGGACCACTGATATCAAACACAACTCGTGTACTATCAGGTGCAGCCCAGACGCGGACATTATCAATCAATACAGTTCCAGCCAAAACTGAACTTGATAAAAAGATGAGGCAATTAAGCAATAAAATCCGCATCAGACCAATTTAACTCTTACCTTTTTATTGTTAATTTTGCTATTAGCGAAATAATTTCAAGTTTTTTTTAAAAAATCAACCTATATCTATGTTTTTTATAAATAATAGTCGATTTTGGACTATCTGCAATAGCGTTTAGCAATAACAATCTAGAGTTGGTCAGCTATGGATTTACCCCGTTTAGAGATGGCTTCGATATCAATCATCCGCCCGCTATCAAGATGTTGAATATTGAGTGCCAGATCGGCCATAGGGAGTATATTTTTGCCTCGTTCCGGCCATTCAATCAGGCAAATAGCCTGTCCATCGCAATAATCGCGAATGCCCATTGCCTCGAGTTCTTCAGGATCATTAACTCTATATAAATCAAAGTGATAGATATCACGATCAGCAATATTGTAAGGTTCTACCAGGGTATAAGTCGGGCTTTTTACATTACCCTCATGACCCAAGCCTTTTAAAAAACCTCGCACCCAGGTTGTTTTGCCTGCTCCCAGTTGTCCGCTAAGATAAATAACCTCTCCTCCCCGGGTTAATTGAGCAACTTGCGAACCCCGGGCCTCCATAGCAGAGGCATCATTTATTTGATAAGACATCGTTACGGGTTAACCAGTTTACGAAGATGCGGCATCAAATCCATGGCCATCAGCCCTCTTTCTCCATCAATAGCGGCCGCTTTATCAGCCGCATTGGCATGCACACACACGCCCAATTTTGCCGCCTGATTGATATCAATTCCCTGAGCGATTAAGCCTGCAATCACACCTGTTAAAACATCACCCATACCACCAGATGACATACCTGGATTACCCGCATCACAAATAAAATAGTTATCGTCATTATCCGCAATCAAGGTGCCGCTGCCCTTTAATACAACCGGACCTTGATATTTATCATGTAGTTTTTTCAGCGTTGCGAAACGATCCGCCTGTATTATCTGTGTACTGGAATCAAGTAAGCGTGCTGCTTCGCCTGGATGAGGAGTGATAACCCAACGCGCTGATGATTGCTGCTCTTCTGCTAACAGGTTTAATGCATCGGCATCGATCACCAGAGGAAGTGATGATTCCAGAATACGGGCGAATAATAATTTTGCCCATTCGGATTTACCTAGTCCGGGACCAATCGCAATCACATTGGCATGTTTAACCAATGGCATTAGTTGATCCAGGGTTTCTACCGCATGCGACATGATCTCTGGCCGCACAGTACTCAATAAACCTGCATGTTTTTCACGTGTGGCAATACTAACCAAACCGGAACCAACTCGTGCAGCTGCCTCTGCTGCCATACGGGCAGCACCAAGATAGCCGTAGTCACCACCGACAATAAGTACATGACCAAAATGACCCTTGTGTGAATTTCGTTCGCGCGGTTTTAGAACGCCAGATAATTTTGACAATCTTAATCGTAAAGCAGATTGCTGACCCAAATGTTGATAGGTTTCATCCGGTACATCCAAATTATTAAATTCAATTTTGCCTGAATACTGTGGCCCGTCTGCCGTAAACATACCCTGCTTTAATCCTATGAATGTCGTTGAAACATTTGCCTTGATCGCTACATTCATAATATTTCCAGTGTTTGCATGTAGACCTGAAGGGATGTCAATTGAAAGTACCGGGGTAGATAATGAATTAATAGTATCAACAACTTCTTTTACCTTACCTTCGATTTCACGATCCAAACCTGTCCCGAATATGGCATCAACAATGACATCACTTTGCTCGAACGCGGCAGCTGAATACTCGTTTGCTGTGATATTTACTGAAAGTAATTCCTGATATGCCGTTTTGGCGTCACCAGCTAATTTTTCCGGCTCAAAAAGATTAATAACGCTGACCTGTTTATTGTCATCTTTGGCCATGCGGGCTAACACATAACCGTCACCAGCATTATTGCCACCACCACAAACAACAATTATCTTTTTCGCCTGTGGCCAGGATTGTTTCAGGATTTCATAACTGAATGCAGCGGCACGCTGCATAAGTGTATAACCGGGAATTTCCAGTTCTTCTATAGCAATACGATCAAGTTCCCTGACCTGTTCGGCAGTATAGAGACAATCCGGCAGGTTTTCATTTCTGACTGACACAGTGTTAAATATTAAACAGATGTTCCCGATAAAACTTTAATTCATCAATCGAATCACGTATGTCATCCAAAGCAAGGTGTGTGCTCTGTTTAACATAGGGATCTTTTTCCGGTACCCAGCGTTTCATTAATTCCTTAATTGTGCTGACATCCAGATTGCGATAATGAAAATATTTTTCCAAATCCGGCATTAAACGGTGCATAAAACGTCGATCCTGGCATATACTATTACCGCACATCGGCGATTTTCCGGATGAAACGAACTTCTCCAGGAATACCAATGTCAAACTTTCAGCTTCAGCGACATCATATGGACTGTTCTTCACTCTCTCCACCAGACCGGATTGGGTATGTTGTTTTGTATTCCATTCATCCATCTGGTTGAGAATCCCGTCAGGTTGGTGAATTGCCAGGACAGGACCTTCGTCCAGGATATTGAGTTGAGGATCAGTGACGATCGTGGCAATCTCGATGATAAAATCATTATCGGTATCGAGACCGGTCATCTCCAGATCAATCCATATTAGGTTATATTCTGATTTTGACATGATGTGCCTGGTAATTATTTGAATATTTAATTTTAAACACTATTTAGTAATTATGAACATAATTAATGTCTCATTGCCACAGAACTTGAATTTATCGAGGAGTTAAACCACGTGAATCTGTTTACCATACTTTTTTTAATCGGGCTTGGTACCAGTATTATCGTGCAGTGGTTCCTTGTGTTAAGACATATCAAGCATATCAGTGGCAATAGGCAAAAAGTTCCTGAAGATTTTAGCGACAAAATACCTATAGAGGCTCATCAAAAAGCGGCTGATTATACCCAGGCCAAGGTAAAAACAGGCCTGGTCGAACTAATAATCGGTTCAATATTTTTATTGTTATGGACAATAGCCGGAGGATTACAGTATCTCGATAGTTTATGGCGTTCATTAAGCTTATCTGAAATCTGGACAGGCACGGGGTTTATCTTGAGTGTGTTTGCTATTATGGCCATTCTTGATTTACCCATGTCGATTTTTAGAACATTCAAACTGGAACAGTCATTCGGTTTTAATAAAATGACACCGAAAATTTTTATTATGGATATAGTCAAAAACGCTATCGTTGGATTAATTATCGGAACGCCGCTGATCTTGTTGGTGTTATGGATCATGGAAAACAGTGGAAATTTTTGGTGGGTCTATGTCTGGATAACCTGGTTAGGATTTAGTTTATTAATGATGTGGGCTTATCCGGCTTTTATTGCACCACTATTCAACAAATTTCGTCCACTTGAAAATGAAGAGTTACGGACACGCATTGAAAATCTATTAACCCGAAATGGTTTCAAGAGCCAGGGAATTTTTGTCATGGATGGTTCCACACGTTCTACCCATGGCAACGCTTACTTTACAGGACTAGGAGCAAATAAACGTATTGTTTTCTTTGATACTCTGATTGATGAATTAAGCTATGACGAAATCGAAGCCGTTTTGGCTCATGAGCTTGGTCACTTCAAGTGTAATCACATTCGTAAACGAATCGCTGTATTAGGAACCATATTTTTAATCGGTTTGGCAATCTTAGGCTGGCTAATTAATGAATCCTGGTTCTACAATGGTCTTGGAGTAGATCAACCTTCTACATATATGGCGCTTGTGTTATTTATTATCGCTTCACCGGCGTTTACGTTCTTTTTACAACCCATGTTTTCATCAATTTCCCGGCAACATGAATTTGAAGCAGATGATTTTGCTGCTGATCAGGCACAAACAGATAATTTGATAACCGCACTGGTTAATTTATATCGTGAAAATGCAAATACCTTAACACCTGATCCATTGTATTCGGCGTTTCATGATTCGCACCCACCTGCACCGATACGAATAGCTCATTTAAAAAGTAAGTTCGCATGAATAAGCTTATTATTATTTTTGTTTGTTTACTCAGTGTTAATTCTTTCGCATTTGATGTTGAGAATGGGAGAGACTTACATGAAGAGAACTGTACCCGTTGCCATGATAGTACACGATACACACGGGCCAACAGAAAAATTCAAAATTATGAAAAATTACGTGCGCGAGTCAGTCAATGTGAATTGATGCTGGAATTAGCCTGGTTTGATGAAGAAGTGGATGATGTTACTGCCTACCTGAATAGCCAGTTTTATCATTTTGATTTGGATAAATAACGAGTCAATTATTTATCAGAAATTAATATAAAAATATTTTTTAATAGATTATTGACCTTGAACTGATCTGCTTAATTCAATCTATATTGTTGGATGTAGGCTCTAATTCCTGAAGAATATAACGACCGATAAATTTTATTGATTTATCTTCAAACTTTTTAAAATTTAATCCAATAGCAACGATATCACCATCACTTTTATCGTTTAATAAAACAATATACTTTACGTTGCAATCAACCCGAATTTCTTTTTGCTCGTCATTTATTGGTAAAGAAAAAATTGTTTTAACAATAATGTCTTCTTTTAAATTAATATCCTCACCATCCGGGTTAATATACTCCGCAACATCCCAACCACACCGAATTTGTAGCCCATCAGAAGAAATATCATAAATGTCTGCACTAAATTTTCTTTCGTTTTTAAATATCAGATTTACAGGCATTTTAAATTTAATGCGGGGATACTGCCTGGATTCTTCATATATATCGCAAAAAGAATCATCACTAAACTCTTCCATTAAACTGTCCTTTTGTTATTTTAGTATGTGTAAAAATTTAGTCGAAAAAATTATTATCACTGATAATAAATATAAGAATTGTGATATCTATCACACAAAGGAAGCTCTTCCGATTTAAAATTAAGTAAAAAAGGAATTATTGAAAGGCAAATATTATTATTAATTCTATAAGCAGGAAAAACTATGGATAAATTCTTTGATTAATTACTTTTTTGTCCTATACAAAGTGTTAACTTTTCACGACACTATTTTCTAGCGTTTCTAAAATTGAACTCATTAGTTGATTAATCTTTGAAAAATTTTTTGTATCAGACAGGAGACACTCTTCAGATTGCACATAAGTTGAATTGTCTAATTCGTCATGACAATTTTCTATCAAAGCCTTTGCTGACTGCAAAGTTGTTTCTAAATGAAATTGCAAGGCAATAACTCTATCTTTATAAACAAAACCCTGGTTTTTGCAGGCCTCACTCGTGGCTAACGGCACTGCATTTTCAGGTATTTCAAATGTATCACCATGCCAATGAAAAACGACCAGTTCATCGGGAAAAACCGTAGATAAAATAGTCTTTTCACAATCTTTTAATCTTTTTATATTAAACCAGCCTATTTCACGATATTGATTTTTATAAACCTTGGCACCTAAAACATCAGCAATCAATTGCGCCCCCAGGCAGAAACCCAGCACTATTTTTCCTGAATCGATACATTGCCTAATGAATTTTTTTTCACGAACTAGCCAGGGATATTGATCTTCATCATAAATCCCCATAGGTCCGCCCATTACGAACAACCAATCCAGATCATTTACAGAGGGTAATTCCTGATCAAGGTAAAGCTGGCTGCAGGAAAGATGGTGTGACTTTTCATTGATGTAATTTTCGATGCTGCCAAGCCCTTCAAATGGAACATGTTGCAGAAAATGAATATTCATAGATCAACGGTAAACTTATTATTAATTTTTTCGTGTTCCAATACTACTTATCAGTCCCTGATAATCAGATTGCTTTTCGACCATCCAACGCATGTGCGATTGTAATGCTATTAACATATTCAAGCTCACCACCCATCGGTACGCCATGCGCTATACGGCTTACCTGCTTGCCATGGGCTTTAACCATTTCACTGATAAAATGCGCCGTTGCTTCACCTTCCACTGTTGTATTCGTAGCCAATATCACTTCTTTTAATTCATCGTTTTCAAGTGTTTTTTGAAATTCATCAAGCCCTAAATCATCTGGTCCTATTCCATCAAGTGGCGAAAGATGTCCTAATAAAACGAAATAACGCCCACGATAGTTTGCTTCCTCGATAGCATCAACATCAGATGGATTTTCAACAACACATATCATACTGTCATCACGTTTTGGGTTTTCACAATGATGACAAAGTTTATTTTCAGTAAACGTTCGGCAACGTTCACAATGACCAATCTTTTCCATTGCTTCAGCCATAATTTCAGAAAGATGTTTCGCACCATCACGATTACGTTGTAGTAATTGGTGTGCAATACGTTGTGCCGACTTGCGACCGATACCGGGCATACAGCGAAGTGCTTCAACGAGCTGTTCTAATAAAGATTGTTCAGTCATAAATCAGCGCGCACGACTGCATGGATGCAGGAGATAGAGCGACGCAGGATGCCTAAGCCGAGAACCGGAGTGTATAATTAATACATGAGGATTCGAGCACATTGTTAACGAAGTATGAGAGCAAAATATCATTCGTAAAAACTATCAGAAAGGGAGTTTCATTCCGGGCGGTAGAGCCATCCCCAACGTTAAATCTGCCATCTTTTCCTGTGACATCTTTTCAACACGACGATTTGCATCATTAACTGCAGCCGCCAATAAATCTTCTATCATTTCCTTATCATCGTTCATTAATGCAGGATCAATTTCTACCCGCTTCACATCATGTCGACCATTCATCGTTACCTTGACCATGCCAGCACCAGATTCCCCAACAACTTCTGCTTCTGCCAGTTCCTTTTGTGCTTTTTCCATATTGGCCTGCATTTGCTGGGCCTGCTTCATAATGTTTCCAAGACCACCTTTCATCTATGTATAACCTCTTAAATGTTCAAACTATTGCGACTGAATCGAGTCCTGATCAATCGTTGCATTAAATGTATCCATTAATGACTTTACTACCGGATCACTATTAACAGACTGTTGGGCAGCTTTTTGTTTTTCGCGTTCCAGCCTACTTAATGTTTCAGTAGGTGTTTCATTCTCTGAATCCTCGATCAATATGACTAAATTAACACCAGGCCCAAAACGGGTTTTTATTGCCTGTTCAAGACGTTCTTTCTGATTATGATTTAACAAGTGCTCTTGAGCAGGTGCCAAAGCCAGCTCAACCTTGTCATCCGAATGTGATTTCAGCACACAATTTCCTGCCAGTTCCTTAACCAGTCCTGCCAATGCCATTTCATCAATAATATTTTTCCAGTTGTTATCTTCTGTTTTTTTTATACTCTGACTTTCCCTATTCTTTGTAGCCACGTTAGTTTGTTGCATGTCGGACCCGGTTTCTGTATTTACAGCATCATTAAGCTGCTTGATTGTTTGAGTACTGACCGGAATTTCTTCACCTTGAACAGGTCTGAAAGCCAGCATACGAATCATGATCATTTCAAACCCTGATTTAGTATCAGGTGCATAATAAAGATCTTTTCTTCCCATTAAACCAATTTGATAATACAACTGTGCATCTTCTTTACTCATCGCATTTGCAAACTGAACCAATGCCTCATTTTCTATTAATGGATTATCCGAATCCGCAGGTAATAGCTGAATAATCGCTATCTTTTGTAATAAACTTAATAATTCAGAAAGTAATGCATCAAAATCGGGATTCTGGCTGGCAATCGTTTCAACCGTGTTTAATAAAAGTTCAGGATCAGCATCGACAAGCGCTTGTAGTAAACCATCAAGATCTTCACTATCAATGGTTCCCATCATCGCACGCACTTGAACTTCCACAAGTTTACCACCACCGTATGCAATCGCCTGGTCAAGCAGACTTAGTGCATCACGCATACTACCGGCCGCACCACGTGCAATTAATTCAGTCGAAGCGTTATCAAACTCAATTTTTTCCTGCTCAAGGATATTTCCAATTTGATTGGCAATCTGATCCTGTGTCAGATGACTCAGATTAAACTGCAAGCAACGTGATAAAATTGTTACTGGTAATTTTTTCGGTTCAGTGGTTGCCAATAAAAACTTAACATGAGGCGGGGGTTCTTCAAGTGTTTTTAGTAATGCATTAAAACTGTGATTGGAAAACATATGGATTTCATCAATCAGATATATTTTATAGCGACCGCTAGTCGGTGCATACTGTACGTTATCCATCAGGTCACGCGTTTCTTCAACCTTGGCGCGTGAGGCCGCATCGACTTCGATCAAATCAACATAGCGTCCTTCATCAATGGAGACACAGGTATTACATTCACCACAGGGTCTAGAACTGACTCCGGTTTCACAATTGAGGCACTTTGCCAGAATCCTTGCTAACGTGGTTTTACCGACACCACGCGTACCGGTAAACAAATAGGCATGGTGTAAACGGTTTTGATCCAGCGCGTTTTCCAAGGCTTTCAGAACATGTGCTTGACCCACCATATCCTGAAAGGTACGAGGACGCCATTTTCTTGCTAAAACCTGGTAACTCATTAATTATATTATAGTTTTACATTTTAAAATGAAGGCGAAATGTCCTTGCGCCAGGTACAGTATCATACCTCAGCACAACAATTTCTGCGCGTTGAAGTATACATTATATATACAGGTTCGAATGAAGGCGTTTTTGAGCGGCAACCCGCACCGTCCCTACCCCGGCACACACATCCACTGCTGCCGCTGCTCCCTTCCGGGCCTGACGGAATTCACAATTTCGCGTTGCGAGGGGACCGGCACGGGCCACCATAGAACCGAGCGGCGATGGTATCAATTTAATACGTTTATTAATACCTCGTTTATCAGAGCTGTTTTATGTCTCCAAATTGGCAATCACTGATACGACTGCAGACGTTAATAAGTCCAGATCTTCCTCAGAGATAATGTAAGGCGGCATTAAGTATATTAATTTACCAAATGGTCGCAGCCAAACATTCTCTTTAACAAACATTGGTACAATCTTTTTCATATCAACCGGCTCATTCATCTCAACGACACCGACAGCACCCAATATACGGACATCATTTACATGTGATAAATCCTGACAAGGTGCCAAACCTTGTTGAAGCTGCATTTGAATCCGATAAATATCCTGTTGCCAATTTGATTCATGTAATAAATTGATACTGGTCAGTGCCGCAGTACAGGCTAACGGGTTTGCCATAAACGTTGGGCCATGCATAAAAATACCCGGCTCTCCACTATCAATCGTGGTATGGATATCTGATGTTGTTAGTGTTGCCGCTAATGAAAGATAACCACCCGTCATTGCCTTACCGACACACATAATATCCGGAACAGCTTCAGCATGTTCACAGGCAAATAATTTACCAGTACGGCCGAAGCCCGTCGCAACCTCATCAAAGATTAACAATACATTATATTGATTACATAATTTACGCGCCTGTTTTACATAGTCTGCCGAATAAAACCACATGCCTCCTGCACCCTGAACAATCGGTTCCATGATCAGTGCTGCAACTTCATTACCATGTTCTGTTAATGCCTGTTCAAGTGGTGCAATATCCTCTCTACTACATACACTGCCAAAACGACATAGTGGTTGTGGAATAAATATCTGTTTAGGCATCGCATCGGAAAATAAACTATGCATACCGGTTACCGGATCACAAACCGACATCGCACCAAATGTATCACCATGATACGCCGAACGTAGACTGATAAATCGTTGTCGCTGTTGCTCACCTTTTGCCGGCCAATACTGGATTGCCATCTTCATGGCGACTTCAACCGACACCGAACCTGAGTCAGAATAAAATACAGACTCTAAAGGCTCCGGTGTGATTGAAAGTAATTGTTCAGTAAGCTGGATTGCCGGGGTATGCGTTAATCCACCGAACATGACATGCGACATCGACTTGAGTTGTTTTTCCAATGCTGCATTCATAACAGGATGGTTATAACCATGGATAACACTCCACCAGGAAGACATGCCATCGATCAATTCCTGACCGTTCGATAACCTAATTCGAACCCCTTGTGCAGACTCAACATGATAGATGGGGATATCTGAAGACATGGCACTATAGGGGTGCCAGATAGAATCCTTGTCAGTCTTAAGTAGTTGTCCGATGTTTTTCATATTATAGATATGGTAATACGTAATGACTTACATCGTCCATGTAACATCGCTTCTAACAAAAACTGTATGCGGGAAACAACAATATAAAAATTAACTTTAAAAAAACGCCGATTAATCTGGAATTCTTTCCAACTCTGTCATATTAACATTATGATCCTGTAGCCCTAAATAAATAGGGTCTTGATTTTCGCGATAGATATTTACCTTGGCGTTATATACTCGATGACCAAATCCGTGTTTGTCAGATACCTTGTACCGGGATACCAAAAAATCATCCTCCGTCTTTTCACCTGTTAAATAACACTTGATTGCATCAACCTCCTGATCCGAGATAACCAGCCCCTTTAAATCGGCAAGAGTCCCTTGTAATAAATCTATAAACTTCACTGTATCAACTTCTGTCATTATCCTGTTACCATCTTTTTGTCTCGGAAGTCTTGAACAAAAATCGCCTACTAAAATTTGTCCCGGTAAGGCATATTCAAGCATACGGGCAAGTTTAACCGTTGCATCCCCGACAATGTAGTTGTATTTGGTTGGTTGTAATGACTCCGATTGGTAATATTCATAATATTGGCCAATTTGAAATGCTGCTTTTAACCTTGGTGCAGTGTGTCCATGAGAATGTATCTGTGAAATTGCATTGTTAGCCAATACAATATGCATAAGATGGTAAAGGTTTATGTTTCCCTGAATACTGTTATCACGATTCCATATATAAAAACCGTCTCCTGTTGTTGTGCGGGCAAACTTTACCGATAAACCGTTTTCTACTAACTTGTTGTGCGCTGAATTGATAGAATAAGCTAAACTATTTAACAAGGTAACCTGATCAAAAGTGTCATACACTGAAAACCTGACAATATCGAATAGGGCCACGGCCCCGTCTTCAACATAACTAATACTATAACGCTTGACGATTTCATCAACAAAATGATTATCCACAAGTATGTCAGTCAGATTATATGGCAACTTAATAAGAGCTGGTTTAATACCTATAGTCTTTGCTAATTGATGCAAGCTTTCTCTTGTTAAAAGGCGACTACCCTTTATCAAATTCATCGCTGGTTGAGTAGTTTTCTGGTTTCCATTACTCCATGAATAATTCTTCGATAATATGCCCGGAGCAAGAAAATAAGGTACTGACAAAACCTCTATACCCTTGTTAGTGATACACCAGTTCAGCATGATTTGCCGGCCTAAATCCCATAAATCGTGAACACCTTGATTGACAGCAGCCAACGTATCACGTTGTTCATCATTAAGTGACACTACTATGCTGCATGTGTCTTCACTGGCAGGAAGCAAATAATCCAACACTTTAATATTTGAATCTTTGACTTTCACATTCAATTTACAAGTCCGGTAATATCATGACATGATGTAAAAAAATTGATAAATGTATCACAGATAACCATTTATTTACGTCATGGTGTATAAACTACAACCTGATAATGATATTAATTATGTGACTCCTTTATTTATTATCCTGCGAAACAGGTGTAGAAATACATCGGGCAAGTTGTTCGCTGATGTTCTTCAGCAAATCCGCTGAATCGAATTTACCCTTGTTGATAATGCTGGTCACATAACCGTTCAAACGATGCTGGTCTTCTGCACTAAGTTGTTTTGCAGTGACGACAATCACCGGTACTTTGCACCATTCTTTATGCTGTTGTAACTTTTCAATGAACTCAAAGCCGTCCATCTCCGGCATCATTAGATCAAGCAGAATTACATCCGGTAGTTGTTTTTCAATGCTTTTTAACGCCATACTGCCATTATCTGCCTGCTGAATGAACCAGCCTGTCCTGGCCAGCATACGGACTACCATCTCCCGTGATGACGGATCGTCTTCCACTACCAGCACATGGCAAGGGGGTACCGTGCAATAACTTTTTAATAATTCCAGTAGTCGTTTCCGGTCCACTGGCTTGGTCAAATAGTCGGTCGCACCCAGGGAGAAACCCTTGTCTTTCTCATCAACGATGGTGCAAATAATAACCGGAATAGTTTCCAGGACCGGATCAGCTTTCAGTGCCGAAAGCACATGCCAACCATCCATTCCCGGCATCAGCACATCCAGGGTAATGGCCATTGGGTGATGTAACCTTGCTAATTGCAAGGCCTGTTCGCCATCTGTTGCAGTTAATACCCGGTAACCTTCTTTAACAAACTGCCGGGTCATCAACTCAAGCACCCGGGGATCATCATCAACAACAAGTACCAGTGCACCTTCTGTTTTCTCCGCCGATGCGACATCTGCATGTTGTCCCATCATAATTGCATTAGATTGAAATTCAGTCTGCAAAGCATTTACCTGGGTGGGTAATCGCAGGGTAAAAGTGGAACCCTTGCCCGGTTCACTTGTTACACTGATATCACCTGTCATCATTCGTGCCAGTTCACGTACTATTGCCAATCCCAGGCCGGTTCCGCCATATTGTGCTGGAGTGCTGTCTTCGGCCTGGGT
Source organism: Gammaproteobacteria bacterium (assembly GCA_028281365.1). Classification (GTDB taxonomy): domain Bacteria; phylum Pseudomonadota; class Gammaproteobacteria; order Eutrophobiales; family Eutrophobiaceae; genus JANQJZ01. The sequence goes on from JANQJZ010000002.1 coordinate 19,846, forward strand.
AAAGTCGTGAAAGATATGCTCTAATTGTTTCGCATCCATGCCAATCCCTGTGTCACTTACCTTGAAAACCAACCAGTCTTTATCATCCTGATGTTCTCGTAATACACTTAAATTAATTTCACCCTTCTCTGTAAACTTTGCTGCATTGCTTAGCAGGTTTATTAAACATTGCCGCAACCGGACTGGATCAGTCTGAATAGTAGTGATGTCATTAGCCAGTTCCACGTTCAGTTTATTTTCATTCTTTTGCACCAGCGGTAACATTGTTATTTCGATCGTCTCTAACATCTCTTTAATATCGACTATCTCAGTTAATAGTATCATCCTGCCCGCTTCAATTTTAGATAAATCCAGAATATCGCTGATCAAAGCCACAAGGTGTCCGCCTGCTTCATGGATTCTCTGCAGGTCAGGAATGATCTCTGTCTGTCCTCCTAGCTCGGCATCTTCTTTCAACATCTCGCTGTAACCGATGATGGCATTTAAAGGTGTGCGCAATTCGTGGCTCATGTTGGCCAGAAAACGCGCCTTCGCGACACTGGCAGCTTCTGCTTTCTCCTTGGCACGAACCAGTTGATCTGCATTTTCGCGTAGTTCTTTTTCCTTAGAGGCAATCTCTTCCTTTGCTTTGTTAAGTTCAGTAATATTTATCATAGCACCTAACATGCGAATCGCTTCGCCCTGCTCATTACGAATAACTTGCCCTTCATCATGCACATAGGCATAAGTATTGTCGGCACATAAAAACCGGTACTCATCTACCCAGTGTCCCTGATCGGATTCAATAACATCATCTATGCTGGCAAGTACACGGTCCTTGTCATCGGCATGAATATGATTGGACCAATGTTCTAATTTAACTTCGGTTACATTATAGCCAAACAACAACTTGATACCTTTACCCCACCATAAAGAATTCGTTTGCAGATCCCGGTCCCAGCTACAAATGACTTCAGAGATAATATTGAAACGCTCATTATTGATGCGGACTTCTTCTTGCAACCGTTTTTGTTCGGTGATGTCCCAGCATGCGCCCGCCATACGTTGTAGATTTCCATTTTCGTCCCGGTAAACGAGACCACGAGCTGCAATATTATGCATACTTCCGTCAGGCCAGATGATCCGGTAATCCGTGTTGTATTCTTCACCCTTTACAAGGGCGTTATCTATCAGTCCCTGAACACGATCCTGATCGTCCGGATGCACGAGTTCGAACCAGTCTTCATAGTGACCACCGAACGTTCCCGGTTCGAGTCCGTATAACATATGAATATGATCATCCCAAACCAGCTTGTTATTGATTATGTTCCACGACCAGGTACCAATATGCGCGGAACTGAGGGCCAGCTTGACTCGATCGTTGGCGATACGCACTTCATCCATCAACTGATTGCGTTCAGTAATATCCCGCACGATAGTGCAAACTAATTCCTTGTCTGCAAACTTGATATAATTGGCCCAAATCTCAACCGGAATAATACGACCATCTTTGGCTTGATGATGTGTTTCATAAAGCAGTGCCTTCTCATGTTTGATCTTCTTCCATCTTGCTTCCCAGGTTTCTTCTTTTGTATAATCGGGATTGATATCAAAAACACTCATCGACATGAGCTCCTCACGACTATAACCAAGTTTGTTACATGTCGAATTGTTTACATAGGCATGGTGTGCATCCGGCATTATCCAGAAAACACAATCTGCGGCGTTATCGAGCGTAAATTGTGTTAACAACAACTTCTCTTCTACCAGCTTGCGATCTGTAATGTCCCGCACAATGGTGCAAGCTAATTCCTTGTCTGCAAACTTGATATAATTGGCCAAAACCTCAATCGGAATAATACGACCATCTTTGGCTTGATGATGTGTTTCATAAAACAGTACCTTCTCATGTTTGATTTTTTTCCATCTTTCATCCCAGGTTTCTTTTGTATAATTGGGATTGATATCAAGAACACTCATCAACATGAACTCTTCACGACTATAACCAAGTGTGTTACATGACGAATCGTTTACATAGGCAAGACGTCCATCCGACATTATCCAGTAAAAACAATCTGCGGAGTTATCGAGCGTAAATTGTGTTAACAACAACTTCTCTTCTATCAGCTTGCGATCTGTAATATCCCGCACAATGGTGCAAGCTAATTCCTTGTCTGCAAACTTGATATAATTGGCCCAAATCTCGACCGGAATAATACGACCATCTTTGGCTTGATGATGTGTTTCATAAAACAGTGCCTTCTCATGTTTGATCTTCTTCCATCTTTCATCCCAGACTTCTTCTTTTGTATAATCGGGATTGATATCAAAAACACTCATCGACATGAGCTCCTCACGACTATAACCAAGTGTGTTACATGTCGAATCGTTTACATAGGCAAGACGTCCATCCGGCATTATCCAGTGAATGCAGTCTGCGGAGTTATCGAGCGTAAATTGTGTTAACAACAACTTCTCTTCTATCAGCTTGCGATCTGTAATGTCCTGTATGCTTGCAGCAAAGATTCGTCCCTTGTCTGTATGCGCCTCGCTTACTGTTAAATCTGCCGGGAAGGTTGTTCCGTCCTTGCGCCGTGCTATTACCTCTCGACCGGTACCGATGATCTTGCGCTGCCCTGTCCGTTTATAATTATCCAGATATTGATCATGCTCGCTGTGATAAGGCTCCGGCATCAGTATTTTTACATTCTGCCCAATGACCTCGTTTGCCGTGTAACCGAACAGTTTTTCCGCCGCTGAGTTAAAGTCTCCGATGATTCCCAGCCCATCAATAGTGATCATGCCGATTACTGCGTTTTCTACGTTAACCCGAACACGCTGTTCACTGATCCGCAGTTTCCGCCGATCCTTTTCACTATTGATAGAAAACCAGGCGGTTAACCATATAGCGAAGATTGCCAGCAGGCGATTTGATATTATTTTCCATAACTCCCCGGTTCCGGGTGAAGTGTAAAAACCGACAATGACAAGTAATGTACACAAAACAGCAACAAGCATTGTGGTTCTTGTATTGTGAATCCAATAAGTAGCCAGAACAACAATGACATATGGAACACCAGTCGCTACGCCCAGAGGAATATTAAGATCAACGATAAATATCACAACAACTGTGAAAACGATCACGTTAATCAAAATGATACGCTGTTTCTTTGCTGCTGTGGTTGGTGCCACAATCACCGCGCTAACCCGATGTTACTTGCGAACTCTGATAATGGTTTCGGTTTTTCAATGCCATAACCTTGCGCAAAATCAACGCCAATACTTTTAAGCGTTTTAATGATCTCATCATTTTCAACGAACTCTGCAATAGTCTTTTTATTCATTGCATGACCAATATCATTAATTGCCTTTACCATCGCAAAATCAATATTATTAGTTGCAATGTCTCTCACAAACATTCCATCAATTTTTAAAAAGTCCACTGGCAAGTTTTTCAAATATGAAAACGACGAAAGGCCACTGCCAAAATCATCCAGTGCAAATCGACAACCGTATTTTTTCATGGCTTGAATAAATTGTATTGCATTATCCAGATTACCAATTGCGGCAGTCTCTGTGATTTCAAAATAGACCTTTTGTGGCGGGATTTTTTTGTGATCGAAATCGCTGATGACAAACTTCAGCAAATCTTCATCTGCCAATGATTGACCTGACAGATTAATGCCCCAGACATACTCATATTCGAGCAATTCAGAATAGGCTTCAAGCCAGGACAATGTTGTCTGGATTACCCAACGATCGATTTTGGCGGAAAGATTATAATGTTCGGCAGCAGGAAGAAAGGCACCAGGAGAAATAATATTTCCTGTTTTATCTACCAGCCGTATTAACAATTCGAAATGCTGTACTTTATCTTTATCATATAAACCTATAATGGGTTGATAAAATAACTGGAACCTGTCTTCATCCAAGGCCTGATTAATTTTTTCAACCCATGACATTTGTTCGCGTTTTTTGTTCAGCGATTCATCCGTCCCATTGTAAATAGTAATCCGGTCCCGGCCCGCCTCTTTTGCTGAATGACATACAGTATCGGCAATACTTAGTATTTTTGCGGCACTTCCGTAATGTCTGTCAACAGCAACAACACCCATGCTGGCTGTGATCGCATGTTTTTTTCCATCCCATGAAAATCGGAATTCATGTATTAATTGCCGCAATAATTCAAGAATTCGATGTGCCTGGTTTAATGTACAATACCGGAGCAAGATACAGAATTCATCACCACCAAAATATGCCAGAGTATCTCTTCGACTCAGGTTGTCTGTTAATTCCTTGCTTAGATGCCGTAATAATTCATCACCGGCAACATGTCCATAAGTATCATTAATCACCTTGAACTGATCGATGTCCATATAGCAGATAACATGTTGTACTGTATTTCCCATTTCATTACTGATGACATATTCCAGTTGTTTTTCAAATGTCTTGCGATTAATGAGACCGGTTAATTCATCATGAGTATTCTTATAAAGCATATCTTGCTTCAATAAGTGCTGCTTGGTTACGTCCGTCCAGGTTCCAATTATTTCAACCGGATTGTTATTTTCCATTACAACTCTATGCGTATCACTAACCCACATATATTCTCCATTAAAATGAAGAAAACGATATTCCACTGTTCCACCGCCTTTTTTCAGGTTATCTTCTATTTTGTAGAGAACCTCCTGTCTGTCTTCCGGGTGAATATGTACGTACCAAAAATCCGGATCGTTAATCATTTTTTCCGATTTATAACCCATTATTTCACGTAAGTTTTCACTTACGTAATTACATATATGATTGGCCTCACAACTTGTAGCATAGGTAATAGCGGGACTGGAACTTAAAAAATAATCAAAACGCTTTCGATCCTGTTGCAATTGTTTATTGGACAGGGTCAATTGTTCGGTTTTTTGTTTGACAAGCTGTTCAAGATTTTCTTTTATTGCTTTGTAAGCCTGGTCTTTGTGTTTTAATTCGATCTGCGTTTCAATTCTTGCTTTAAGGATGTCAAATTCGACAGGTTTAATTATATAGTCATTTGCGCCCAATTTAATCGCTTCAACTATTGATTCTCTTGCATAGTCAGCAGTGACTACAATAACCGGGAGTTCTAAAAGGGAATGGTGTTGACGTATTACTTTTAACACATCAAAGCCACTTACTTCTGGCATCATCAGGTCCAACAGGATGAGGTCGAAAGCTTGCGTCTCAAGTAACTCCAGCGCTTGCTTTCCATTATTTGCGGTTAAATCGGCATATCCCTTTTGACTTATAAAATGCGATAGTAAATTCAAGCTTTGCTCATTGTCGTCAACAATGAGTATTGATTCAGTCATCTGACTTACGCGACGTGGGATTTGTTGAGTTGAGTCTCGATCTTGTTCAGTAACCGCGAGAAATCGATTGGCTTGACGTCATAATCATCACAACCTTGTTCAAAAGCACTTTCCCGATCAGACTTTAATGCATGGGCTGTAAGGACAATTATCGGGATACACCTGGTATTATTATCCTGTTTCAACCTTCGTGTCGCTTCCCAACCATCTAACTCGGGCAGACTCAAATCCATAAGAATAAGGTCAGGTTGTTCAGACTGCGCTTTTTTAATGGCTTCAATACCATTTACTGCCATTACGATATCATAGGACTGACGTTGCAGGCGCCGACCCAACATATCGCGGTTCATTTCATTGTCTTCTACGAGTAATATTTTATGCATAATCATTAATCCTTTATTTAAGAGTAGTGATATTTATTAAGTAAATTAATCAAACATTAACTTCCTCATACAGTTCTTTTTAATTTGGACTATTTGATGCTTAAAATAGCTACTTATGAAAATTAAAAACCTAAGCTAAATTATTAATTACATTAGATAAAGTTTAGTACCTGAAACGACGATAACCATAGGGAAAATACCGGTTTTTTTGTAGGTATTTTGACTACACTGGAAAAAGTAAATATGGAGGCATAAGCTGGATAAATCTATAAAAAATCAGCCCTTGTTTACTCTCTGCTTGCTTATGCCAGTAATAGAAATCAATAATAATAACAATATGTTACTGTTTATATGCCGTAATTTGATAGATAAAATTTAGGAAAATATCTGTATTTTCTGCATGAAAAACGACTACCTTATTTTGGGTATAAATGCTGATAAAGCGGGTTTGGAATTTCGTGTTTTAGAGCGGGATTATTTTTTTAGCCGTTATCATATTTCTATATTATGCTCTACCGCATAACGAATCAGCTCACCGGTCGAACTAAGTTTCATTTTCGCAAGTAACCTGTAACGATATGTACTGACAGTCTTTGGACTTAATGATAAGTGCTTGGCAATTTCATTTATATTTTTACCACTGCCAAGCAAACAAAGAGTTTGATATTCCCGGTTTGACAGGTTCTTATGCAATTCTATGCTATCTTCACCTTCCTGAAATTTAGTAGCCAGTTCATCAACCAGGACAGAAGATAAAAACTTGCGTCCCTGGTGCACATGGCGAATAGCTTTTGCTAATTCATCAGGAGAATGGTCTTTGGTTAGATAACCGGCTGCCCCGGCTTTTATTGCGCGAAGTGCATAATGATCTTCCGGGTGAATACTTAATACCAATATCTGCATTCGCGGATGTTTAATTTTTATACGATTTAATGTATCAAGAAATCCTGGCCCCGGCATGGAAATGTCCAGTAACAACACATCTATATTAAGTTCATTGCACTGCTTGATTAAATCATAACCGTCCCCGGTTTCACCAACCAGTTCCATGTCATTACAATCAATAAGAATTCGTTTCAGACCTTCGCGCAGAATAGGATGATCATCGGCAATAAAAACACGAATCATGGCGAAGGTACCGAAAGGGGCATTTTTAACATAACCTCAGTGCCACCTTTTTTGTTATTTGTTATTTCAACCCGTCCACCCAAAGCACCGGCTCGTTCATACATACCAAACAGTCCAAGTGAACTTGTACTTGCTAATGATTTATTACTAATGCCAACCCCATCATCATTAATTATGAGTCTCAAATGTGAATCAGATGTCTGCAAAGTGACATCAATATTCTCTGCTTTCGCATGGCGCGCAATATTGGTCAGAGCTTCCTGGCAAACGCGATATACCACTATCTCTTGATCTCGATCCTGTTTTTGTTTCAGCTTTGTATCATTGATATTGAGTGAATAATTACAACCCGTTAGATCTGCAAACATTTTTACCTCTCTTTCTATAGCAGCTTCCAGTCCCAGATCGTCAAGTATTGCCGGTCTAAGATCCAATGCGATTTTACGAGTTAAATCCAGGGTTGTATCTGTTAGTAAAATCATATTATCTAATCGTTCTGGTAATTTTTTCCAGTTTCTTGGTAACCGCTTGGCAACCCATGATAAATCTATTTTCAACGCGGTTAATCTTTGACCCAGTTCGTCATGTATTTCCCGCGCGATTTTAGTCCGTTCTTCTTCGCGTACAGCATGTAGTCGTTTTGCGAGATTACGTAAGCGTTGGCGAGAATCTTTAATCATTTTTTCTGTATAACATTTTTCAGTAATGTCGAGAGCACTTGCAGAAATTCCCTTAATCTTGCCTTCCTTATCTCTATATGGCGCATAATGCACATCCAGAAATCTGGATTTTTTATTAGTTAGTTCAAACCAATATTCAAAACTGACTGAATGACCTGACAGGCATTTGTCCATATGCTCCCTGATAACATTCTCGAATAACTCTTTGCCGTGTACTTCATATGCGAAGTACCCGATAATTTCATCTTTAGATTTTTCAAAATTGCGTGCCCAGGAATCGTTTGCCGCCTGATAGACATAATTCGTATCGATAAACGAAAGGGCATCTAGACTACCAGATACGATATGTTCATATTTATGCAAATTATTTTCTATTATCTTTTTTTCAGTAATGTCTAACACAGTTCCTATCATCTCAACAGGCTGACCATCACTGTTTGTCACAATTTCACCCTGGGCGTGTACAACACGGATTTTTCCATCCGGACGGACAATACGAAATTCAGTATCATAACAACCGGTTCCCAGGAGCACATTATAAATCTCCTGAAGCACCCTATCTTTGTCTTCCGGATGCAAAGACTCAAGAAAAATGTCATAAGTGACCTTTATTTCATTTGGCTCATAGCCGAAAATGCGATATTGCTCAGCAGACCATTGCTCGTCACCTGTTTGTATATTCCATGTCCAGCTTCCAAAATGTGCAATTCGTTGTGCGTCGAGGAACATTCTTTGATTTTTTTCGAGTTTTTTCTCAATTTGTTTTCGATCACTTATATCCATACATAAACCAACATAACCTAAAAATGTTCCAGAAGCCGTATAACGCGGATTTCCCTGGGCAATAATCCAGTGGTATTCACCGTCGTAACGCCGCAAACGGTACTCCATTTTAAATGGCTCTGTTTTATCAAATGCTGCTATATAGGTCTGAAAACTTTTATTGGCATCTTCCGGATGGATTGCTTTCGTCCAGCCATCACCCATACTCTCTTCCAGTGTTAATCCGGTAAATTCGCACCATTGTTTATTAAAATAATCGCACGATTTATTTATATCAGTTGTCCAGATAAATATCGGTGCTGAATCCGCTAGTATATGGAATCGAGCTTCGCTCTCAATCAATTCTTCTTCCATCCGGTTATGTTCAATTTTTGATCGCAGTGTATTAATTCCAAAGCTCAGATTTACCGCAAGTTCGTTAAATAATTTTACTGATTCTTTATCGAATGCAGTCTGTTCAGCGGCATAAATTGCTAATGCACCAATGGTTTTGCTACCCTCCTTGAGTGGAAGAGCCAGGACGGAAGCATAATTATATCTTTTGGCCTCTTCTTTCCATGGTTCAAACCGATGATCACTATTTACATCTTTTATAATACTGGGCTGTCCTGTACGAATAGCCGTTCCGATCGGACCACGCCCAAATTTGCTATCCGTCCAGGTAACAGTCATTGAATCAAGACAATCAGAACTATGCCCATAGAATGCCTGTTTAGATACCGTTTTTTTATCATCATCACCATAGCCAATCCACGCAAACAAGTAACCACTGTCAACAATGATCTCACAAATCTCATTCAGTAATATCTCTTCTTCTATAGCATGAATTACTGCGTGGTTGCTTAAGCCCAATACACGCAATGCCCGGTGTGTATTTTTTAGTTCTTTTTCTGCTCTAATCCGTTGTTGATTTTCCTTTTGTAACAGTTTATTTGTCTGCATTAAACTTTTAGTTTTTTCCTGAACCTGTTGATTGATATCAAATAACATATCTTTCTGATTATTAATATACCTACGCAATTCAAGTTGCATCATGGTCTGATGACCCAATATTTTTAATGCTTGTAGCTGGGACACATCTAACTTGCGTGGTATATGGTCAATAACACACAACGTCCCTATGTTATAGCCATCTGGCGTCTTTAAAGATGTGCCGGCATAAAACCTGATCGGAGGATCATCAGTCACAAACGGATTATCAAAAAAACGTTCATCATAAAATGTATCTTCTACAATAAACAATTCATCGCTCAGGATTGTGTGTGCACAAAATGAGATATCCCGTGATGCTTCGATATCTGAAATTCCCACCTTTGATTTATACCATTCTCGCCTTTCATCAATTAATGTGATAGAAGCAACTGGAACCTTGCAGATATTTACAATTAATTCTGTTATTTCATCAAAAGACCGGTCACTTTCTGTATCTAAAATTTGATAACTGTATAAAGCTTCCAGTCTTTCTGGTTCGTTTTCAGGTTTTGGCGCTACTTTCATTAGATATTTGTCATGATCAAAATATCGCTATGGGAAGAATAAATTTCTTATTAATCATAGTAAATTTTCAGGTAAATTAGTAATATAATTGCCAACGCATTAAATCAGTCTAAATATATTTTTTGCGTTGCAATATCGATGGTTCCGTCCTGAACTATTTCAATTCATATTGTTGTATGCCATAAAAGTATTTAGACTAAACTGGAGTATATTTATTTTTTATGGATGATTCGTATAGAAAAATACAATATCGCGAAGGCGAACTTGAAAATCTATTAAAATTCAGGAACAAGTTCGTTCATCTGCTTGAACCATATATTCAAGACAGTAAAAATATGTCCAAGGGAAAAATGCTTGGAACAATTTTTGATACTATATTTTATATAGGAATATGTAATATGCGAGCATATTTCCCATCCGTAAAAGAAATTTACCTTAGCGTGGAAGAAATACGTAACACGACATTACGCCAGTTAGATTTTCTGGAAGAACATAAAATAATAACTCGTGTTCAAGATCAGAAAGATTCTCGAATAAAAAGAGTCAAGCTAACAAAAATGTTCCAAAGTGATTTTGAGCAATTCATGGAGACTTCGATTGATACTAGAATAAAAGATTAAATATCGAGAGTTCAAACCTGTCATCAATAAAAGATAAACTCCTTAATATATAAGGGGTTTATCTTT
>JANQJZ010000004.1 GCA_028281365.1 Gammaproteobacteria bacterium
AATATCCAATAAGACATGTAAATAGTGCGGGTGTAGTTCAATGGTAGAACATCAGCTTCCCAAGCTGAGAACGTGGGTTCGATTCCCATCACCCGCTCCAATTCAATTATCGTTGTGTGATTAATGTGAGCGATTTCACACTTTTTACGAAGATTTTCAAAAAACCTGGAGATGTTGTTTTTGTTAATTATTTAAAGTCAGTTTGTGTGAGTATTGAAGTAGTATCAGCGAGACGTTCAATCAGGGTTTTTACAAAGACTTTTAAGAATCGAAGCTGGGTATCTTCCGCTGCTCGGTCCAGTGTTGAAGAATTGACCTGAATCAGGGATACATCGGTTTTAGCAATCACCGATGCCGAGCGTTTAGCCTGGGCCAGATAGCCCATCTCTCCAAAGCAGTTGCCTTCCTGGAGCGAATCAATCTTCTGTCCATTTTTTTCAACATTTACCACACCCGACAAGATAATATAAAAAGAGTGGTCTTCTTCCCCTTCTTTAATAATTGGTTCATCACTAGCGTACTTGTGCCAGTCACATGCACGGATTAATTCCCATATATCCGCATCGGTAAAACCCTGGAAAAAACCCAGGTTTTGAACAGATTCAAATTTGTCTCTTAATGAATCCTGATTTTCTACTGTATCCAGATCCTCAAAGATCAATGCCAGATCGGCGGCCAGATCAAGTCCCATGTTATAGCGTTTATCCGGGCTTTTTTTCAACATACGCTTCAGTGCATATTCCAGACCTTCCGGAACATCATTTCTGAAATCGCTCAGTGGTGCTGGTTTTTCTGAAGTAATTTTTTTACTAATTGCATTTAAATTATCTGCTTTAAAAGGATGATGACCTGTTAACATCTCATACATCACTACGCCGAGCGAAAAAATGTCAGTATTTGTCGATATTTTCCATTCGTTAATTTGTTCCGGGGACATATAAAGTGGTGAACCCAGAAAACCATGAAATTGTGTTTCAAGAAAATCCTCCCGGATGATCATAGCGATACTAAAATCGGCAATCTTGATGTCTAAACTTTCTGTTTGAAGAATATTATTTGGTTTAATATCCCTGTGAATAATGCCTTGGCGGTGAGCATAGTCCAGTGCTTTGGCAATTTTATATATAATACCGACAACTTCACGTATGGATAAAAGTAAATCAGGCTTACAGTAGCAATCAAGTGTCTTTGCATTGTGGATGTATTCCATGACCAGATAACAACTATCTCCATCCACATCTGCATCAAAAATTTTTAAAATACTTGGGTGATTTAATACACCGGCTGCTTGTGCTTCATTAAAAAAAAGTTTTTTAAAACGTTCGCCAATTTCTTTTTCATTGACGTACTGGGAATGAGCAAGCTTGATAGCAACTTCTTTTTTCGCGAATGGATCTTCCGCGGAATAAACGGTTCCCATATTGCCACGGCCTACCTGGTCGATTATTCGGTATTTACCTATTTTTTCAGGTATGGCAGACATGCGAAAAATTTCCGTTTAAATAGTTAATTATAGTTATTAATGTAAAGTGGTTAAGCTAATAATAGTCGTTCTTTGTTTAGATATCTTCCATTTTTAATTTAAGTAGCATGAAATCCAGATCATTTGCCAACAATCTATCCCTGGTCTGCTGTAATTTGTTTGTATTTTTGTAGGGGCCAATTCGTACACGGTGACGTACATCCTGGCCATTTATAACAACGCGTTGAATATCTGCAGTAACACCCATTAGTGCAAGCTTGGCTTTTATTTCATCGGCGGCATCAAATTCTTTAAATGATCCAACTTGCAAAACAAACATAACGGGTTTATCAGCGGAATCATCTGTAGTCTCCTCTTCAATAGATTCCCATTCAGATATATTTACTTCTTTATTAGGAAGAATTTTATAGAAATCGAACTGTGGTTCCGGCAAGTCAGCGACAGGTTCCTGATTGACTTTATTATTAGTAACAGCAGTATCCGGTGTTGGTGTCAGCAAGGCATTGTTTACTTTTATAGTCGCATTATGTTCATGGAAATAAACGATTACCGCAATGAATAATCCGATTGCTAACCCTGTAAGAAAAGACAGGCCATTTCCAAATCTTTCCGATAAAGGAACAGGTTTTTTTTGCTTTATATTTTTATAATCGCGTGGCATTACATAACCTCTGGCGAATCCACGCCAAGAATAGAAAGCCCATTAAAAATAACCTGTTTTGTTGCGTTGATCAGTGCAAGTCTCGCATTACGAATTATATTATCTTCGACCAGAAACTGGTTTGAATTGTAATAGGAGTGAAAATCATTTGCCAAATCTTTCAGATAATAAGCCAGTTGGTGGGGTTCAAATGTCTTTGCAGATATTTCGATAACATCGGGAAACCTTGCAAGAGTACGTAATAAAGTGGTTTCATGTGGTTCACTTAAGACAGATAAATTTGATAAAGCAGTATCATTATCATAATTATAGCCTTTATCAGTCAGTTGTTTGAACACACTGCAAATTCTTGCATGTGCATATTGAATATAATAGACAGGGTTATCGTTTGATTGTGACTTTGCAAGTTCCAGATCGAAATCAAGATGTTGTTCACTTTTTCTCAGAATGTAAAAAAAACGTGCTGCGTCTTTGCCTACTTCCTGTTGTAACTCTTTTAAAGTAATGAATTCACCGGAACGGGTCGACATTTGTAGTTTTTCCTTGCCGCGATAGAGAGTAGCGAACTGGACAAGAAGAATTTCCAGTTTATCTGCAGGCAGTCCAAGCGCCTGCATGGATGCCTTGACTCTGGTTATGTAACCGTGGTGATCAGCACCCCATATATCAATTATTTTTTCATATCCCCTTTCAACTTTAGACGAGTGATAGGCTATGTCAGATGCAAAATAGGTCGATTGCCCGTTTTCCCTGACCAGTACCCGATCTTTTTCATCACCGAATTTACTCGAAGAAAACCATTGCGCTCCTTCTTTTTCATAAACCCAGTTATTCTTCTTTAATTTATCAATACATTGTTTAATTGTATTTTTTTCAACAATTGAACTTTCTGAAAACCAGTTATCGAATACTACTCCAAAGTCTTCCAGATCCCTTTTGATATTGTTTAATATAGAATCAAGCCCGGCATTAAAAAAATATTGATAACAATCACTACCGAGTTCATCTCGACAGTAATTGATAATATTATCAATTTGAATTTCAGGATCTTCTTCATCAAAAAGATTTAATAAACCGTTTGTCGCGGTATTAAATTTTGAGTTGTTTTTATCGTATATTTCTTTTGCAATTCTTTTTATATATTCGCCTTTGTAAGCATTATCCGGGAAAGGTATTTCCTGCTTGCATAATTGTAAATAACGGAGCCAGATACTGGTTGTAAGAATGTCCATTTGTCTGCCGGCGTCGTTAATATAATATTCGCAATTTACGTCATAACCCACCTTACGTAATAAATTTGCAACGGCTGCACCGTAAGCAGCTCCACGCCCATGGCCAATATGTAATGGTCCGGTTGGATTTGCGGAAACGAATTCAAGAATCACAGATTTATCTTTATCGACTATTGATTCACCAAACTTGTCTTTTTGTTTGAGGATCTCGGCAATAATTGATTGGTAAGCGTCATGTCTCAGGAAAAAATTGATAAACCCTGGACCTGCAATTTCTGTTTTTTCAATTAAATCGGATTCAGGCAGGTTTTCTATAATAATTGCCGCAAGATCTCTTGGATTGCGCTTTGCAGTTTTTGCAAGAATCATCGCAAGATTTGTAGCAATGTCGCCGTGTGATTCATCACGGGTATTCTCTATTTGTACAATATTTTCCGCGGGTGCCGGTATTTCGCCCTTTGCGGCAAGCGTTTCTAATGAAGAATTTAGCAATTGCAGGATTTGCTGTTTCAATTTAATTAGCCCTGAAAAAAGGCGTGTATATTAGTGTTTTTGACGAGTGAGGAAAAGTTGATAACTATAGATCCTGTTACTGAACCACGGTTAACCCAAGACTTTCCCAACTTTGCATCCCGCCTCTGTACCACTTGAGTTTATTTGCCGGGTAACCAAAGCGTAATAATGTTTTTATGTTTGATGGAGATTGACCACACCAGGGACCGTTACAAAACAATATAAGGGTCCTGGCAACAGAAAAATCCCAAAGACCTTCAATACTGATTGCCCCGAACTTTTGTTCCAGAGTCTCGGCAATATCAAAAGGGTCTGCACCGGATTCCGGCTTCAATAATGTCCAGGGAATATTTACTGAACCGGGAATTGTGCCTTTCCTCACCCAGTCCGGAGTTCGGGAATCAATTACGAGTATGGAGTTATCACCGTTAGATTTGCGTTTAAGGTATTCCAGTAATTCCAATTCTGCAATTGTTTCAACACCTTCAGCAATGGTGCCTGGCTGTATGCAAAATGGTGGACACTTCCTGGCTGTGATCGCATAGTCAGGATTAATTTTATTATCGAGTGACTGGTTTCTTTTAATCGTTACCGGATTCCCGTTATGTAATACTTTTACGGAAACAACGTCATCAGTAATTTTGACTTGTGTAGTATCAGCCGATGCCAGAATGGAGAAATTCGTAAATAATAAAATTAATACTATAGTAAGGTTTCGCATATCTTCGTTCCAAATATTAATCACACATCTTATGACATATCCTGTGGGTCAATATCTAATGACCATCTTACTTTTTTTGACATTCTCATTTGTTCAAGTTTCAGTAACCATTCATCCAGATATTGATGGAGTTTATTTCGACTCGTTGATTGAATAATCAGTTGAAAACGAAAACGGCCAATTCGTTTTTCAATCAATGCCGGAATCGGACCAAATATATGTAAAGTGTCATTTGTAAAATTTTTTAGTTCTATAGCTGCATGGCTTAAAAAGTGTTTAACATCATTATCATTATGCGCTTCTGCCCTTAAGAATGCTATGTAGCTAAAAGGTGGCAGGGATGCCTGTTTACGTTCGTTCAATAACGAATCGGAAAAATAACTATATCCTTTATTAATCAGTTGATGAAACAAAGGATGGTCGGAATTATATGTTTGAACAATAACTTGTCCCGGGTTCTCACCCCTTCCGGTACGCCCACTTACCTGAATGAATAACTGTGCAAGTCTTTCGCTGGCCCTGAAATCAGTAGAGAAGAGTCCCCGGTCAGCATCAACAATGGCTGTTAAAGTCACATTTGGAAAGTGATGTCCTTTTGCCAGCATTTGTGTACCGATAAGAATATCGATATCACCGGAATGAATTTTTTCCAGAATGTTTGACATCGAACCTTTTTTTCTGGTTGTGTCACGATCGATTCTGACAATTTTGGCAGTCGGATATAATTTTTCCAGTTGTTCTTCAATCCGTTCAGTACCATGCCCGAGCAGTAATAGTGCCTCATTGCATTCGGGACAGTTATCCATTTTTATTTTATTACTTTCACAATGATGACAAATAAGGCGGTTTTTGGATTTATGATACGTATAAGGTAATTCGCAACGGGGACATTCAGCCTTCCAGCCACACTGATGACAAAATAAGTGATTGGCATAACCCCTGCGATTTAGAAAGAGTAAAACCTGTCTGTTGGCATCAATATGTTGTTCAATCTCATCAACCAATACTTGTGATAAGGGCCCATGCATTTTTTTTCCACGAATATCCAGTAAACGAAATTCCGGGGGTATTGATTTTCCGGCTCTTGAAGAAAGTACAAGATGCTCATATTTATTTTTTTTAACGTTATATATTGATTCAAGTGAAGGTGTAGCTGAACCTAGTATTACGGGGACCTTATCGCGTTGCGCGCGAACTAATAACATGTCACGCGCAGAATATCGAAAACTATCCTGTTGCTTGTATGACAGGTCATGTTCTTCATCAATAATATATAAACCAGGATTCAATAGCGGTGTCCAGACTGCTGACCGTGTTCCCAGTATTAATTTTGCAGCACCTGTTTTTGCAGATTGCCAGTAGCGTAAGCGTTCTGTATCGGCCAGCCCTGAATGTTGTAATGCAATCTCTGTATTAAAACGATCTTTAAAGCGTTGTATTAATTGAGGAGTTAAACCAATTTCGGGAAGTAAAATTAGACATTGCTTACCAGACTGGATAACTTTTTCAATGATAGCCATATAGACTTCTGTTTTGCCACTACCCGTTACCCCGTCAAGCAGATAAATCGAATGTTTATCCAGTGAAGCTGATATGTTTTTAATTGCGTGCTGCTGTTGCTTGTTTAAATTTAAATTACATTTATTAATTTGAATATGTTGATCGTGTGATTGGTTTTTAACTTTTTTAATGAGCCCCTGTTTTTCCAGGACTGCCAACGAGGTTTTATATCTGCTGAAGTGACAGCTTAAGTCCGTTTCTGCAACAGGTGTATCTTGCGCTTTAAAATATTTCAGAATTTCCAGTTGCTTATCGGATACCTTTAGGCTATCAAAATCAAATTGCAAGGCCTTATCCGATAAAAGCCACGTGCCATTATGTGAATAACTAAGCGATTTACCTTTTCGCAGTAACGATGGTAGTGCATTGAATATTACTTCACCGACCGGATGATGATAATAACGACTTGACCAAAGCAGAAATTGTAAATGCTTGTTACCAATAACAGGCTGATTATCAATTACACAGTGGATCCGTTTTAATTTATTTAATGGATATTCGGTATTATCAGCAACTTCAATTATAAGACCAGTTACTTCTTTACGTTTACCAAACGGAACACTGACTCTTGTGCCCGGGTGTAGTTTTTCATTAACGGTATCAGTAGCTGGAAGATAGTCAAATAGTCGTCGTAATGGTGTAGCAATTGCGACACGTAAGATACATCTTTTCCTGGCCATTTATAAATTGATAATAGAATTATACTTTTCAGGTGGCAATGAAAGTTATTCAATCAGTCGTAGTACATCTTTGGCTTTTGCACGTTTCATCGTATTTCCTGTAACCGGATCCATGGGTAGTGTTTTTATATATGAGAGTGGCATAACTGTTAAAACGACATTTATATCGCCAGCAAGAAACTTGAAAGACGTAAAATAGAGTGTTTTATTTTTCTCTAATTTAATACGACGTTCACATATGCTTGTTGGTATCCCCTCTTGTTCAAGAAATAATGAAACCAGTTCAGGTGTATCACAAAAAAGATGTATCGTTATTTCAGAATATTGATTTGCAGTACCTGTCAAAACCGGGCCGACCAATCGTGGTTGATAACCTTTTAACAGGACCATAGTTTTATAAGCCGTTTTTCTTAGTTCAAGTAATTCATTCTTTTGTTGATTGTTTTGAAACAGGGATTGATATTCAATTAATGCCACTTCTATTTCGCTATTACTGGGATAAACACGTTTATCGTAAATACCCAATTGATCCGCTGCTTTTTTCTTGGCTTGCAAATAATCTTCAAGCCCATCAACAGCAACAAGCTTTGCTGCTTCCTGGGCAATCTCTTTCCTTAAACGATTTTCAGTATTTTGACGCATGTATGCTTCAAAATAGTTGTTCCGGGATTGAGCTGCCACCGCTTTCGTTAAGAAAGACATCAGGTTGTTTTCTCTCTGCAACGGTCTTGGGCGCATGTTCCAGCCTAAAGACTTCAAATATTGCGTCAGGGTTATCCGCATTTGAAAGCAGGCCTGTGCCCGGGTCAATACGGACATTAACCAAACCTTTTGGCCTTTCCATAATGGATTCAGTCATTCCGTCTAATGCAATCTTCATATAATCAATCCACATAGGTAATGCTGCCCTGGCCCCGGTTTCCCGGCTGCCTAGTGGTGTAAATTTATCAAACCCCACCCAACTTATGGTGACGATGTTTGAATTAAAGCCCGAAAACCAGGCATCATGTTGATCATTCGTTGTACCGGTCTTACCTGATAAATCACTGCGGCCAAGTTGTAACGCTCTCCTGCCGGTACCGTTTTTAATGACGTCTC
>JANQJZ010000048.1 GCA_028281365.1 Gammaproteobacteria bacterium
TGTATTTCCAACAATGATTTGATCAGGTTGTGGCTTCAGGTGTTCTGCTTTGTAACCCGACATGACATCAATACCCAACTTCTCAAGTTGGGTGCTCATAGGAGGATAAACATTTTCATCTGAACCCGTTACAGCGTGACCAAGTGTACGGGCAATCTGTGCAATCCCGCCCATAAATGTTCCACAAATACCCAGAATGTGGATATGCATTAACTGACTTCCCCGGGAATCACGACAGCAGTCAGGCTAACGACAATCAGGATATAAGCGATCGAAAACATTAGTGCAGAAAATAAATTAACTTCTAATGCATGTCGTAATATATGTGCCATGATTAGAATATTCCAACATGCGAGTAAGGCCAGGAGCATCAAACCAAATCCCTGGCCTGACTGTGCTGTTAATTCATTGCTGTCTCCTATGCCAATCATCAAATAGATAGGAAAAGCAATAATGCTAATTATGACTCCTGTGCCCGATAGTGCTGTTACTGTTTGTATCCAACGTGATGATTTGCCTTTTATTTGTAATAGTATTTGCGTAAAAATCATTATTAATAAAATTTCGAGTAAAGCTGCAAATATTGCTTTATCGACAGATTCTGTTAACAACACCAACACGACAGAGCAAATGCCATAAACCAGCAAACACAGTGTTAGTAAATTTTTTGATTCCGGGATATCTTGCGGACCTTTAATAAATCGACAAATATCGAAAAAAGCGAGGAAAATGATCTTGCTTGCAGCTAGCATAATTATTCAATAAATCCAAATATGATTATTTTTCCGACCACATACTACAGGAATTAAGATGCGGATGACGAATGATAATTTTGTAAAACAAACAGGTATTTAAGATAGAAAATATCTATTAATATTATTAATTTAATTAGTTTTAACTTTTTCTTTTTAATGGTTAAAATAGATAAAAACTTATCACCGGAGAACCATTATGGAAATTAATATTGGTATTACTGAAGAACAGCGAGAAAAAATCGCTGAGGGATTATCCAGATTATTAGCTGATAGTTATACACTTTATCTAAAGACACATAACTTTCACTGGAACGTCACAGGTCCAATGTTTACAACATTACATACTCTATTTGAAACACACTATACAGAGTTGGCAATGGCTGTAGACGAGATTGCCGAGAGGATACGCGCATTAGGTATGCCCGCACCGGGTTCTTACAAACAATTTGCCGAATTGTCTGCAATTGAGGAAGAAACTGGTACACCCAATGCCGAAGATATGATCAAACAACTTATCGAGGGACAGCAAACTGTAGTAAGAACCGCACGTTCAGTTTTTCCTTTAGTTGATGAAGCGAATGATGAACCTTCTGCAGACCTGCTGACACAACGCATGCAAATTCATGAAAAGAATGCATGGATGTTAAGGAGCTTATTGGAAAATTCCTGATACAGTTATAAACGACTACGAAAGGATTTGTAGTCGTGTTGTTTAATTAATTTATAATTTTCATTTCCATCAAACAAATAAGTAGAGGGTAAATTAATACCATTAAACATATTTGCCTTAACCTGCATATAAGCTCCAACATTTTCAAAAACAATTCGACTTCCTATTTCAAGTGGTTCATCAAAAAAATAATCACCAAATAGATCTCCGCTTAAACAACTACAACCAACCAGATGATAATTGTATCCTCCCTGTTTAACAGCGTTCATTACTTTTGGTTGATACTGATATTCAAAAACTTCCGGCATGTGATTAACAGTTGTATCAAGAACGGCGAGAGTTTTATTTTTATATTCTATTAAATCAATAACACTTGAAACCAGATGGCCTGCATTTCCGGTAATTGCCTTTCCAGGCTCAAAATAAACTATCAGGTTATTATTATTTACTAACTGATTTACTGTTTCTTCTAATGGCGTTAAATCAGATTGATTATTAAACAGATATCCTCCTCCCAGGTTTATCCATTTCAACTCAAGCCTGTATTGAGATAAGTTCGACATAACATGTTCGATACTTATTTTAAGATCATTAAAATCTACAGATTCACAATTATTATGGATATGCACACCTTCAACTGACTTCCAATCAAGTTTCTGTCGCGTGTTAGCTTCTGCCAGTTGTTGAAGTGTGACGCCTAATTTTGAATCAGGACGACATGGATCGTAACGTTTGTCCTTAACAAACGATAGTTCAGGGTTTATACGAATCCCACAACTCGCTTTTTTATTTATCTTATCTGCAAAATGTTTCCACTGGTTTATAGAGTTTAAGGTAATAAAATCACATAACCCGATTAATCTGTCCCATTCATCATTACGATATCCGGGGGTTGCAATATGAATAGTTTGATCTTCGTCAAGTAATTCCTTTGCAAGTAACACTTCAAACAGAGAACTACAGGAAAATCCGGAGACTCCTGGTTTGATACATGCCATTACATCGAACATACATGCCGATTTCATAGAATAAAGTGATATTAAACCGGTATTGGTTTTCAGCTGTTCCAAGCAATCGAGTACTTTTGAAATTATCGATTGGTCATAGACATAAGACGGGGTTATTAAATCCTGGTTATGGAAAATTGAATCATTCATGTTATCGTAGTTCTTATATATATATTATGAGAAGAATCAGCAAATAGAGGTTCGTTTAAATGAGTTACAAATTTACTATATTTATTTCAACTTTATTCTTTTGTTTCAGCATTAATGTAATGGCGGAATACAAAACTACCGGCGAAATGACCAGGGAAGAATATCAAAAGGTTTCAGAAGCGTCAGCTGAATATAATACATGTCTTAATGAATTTGCCATGTCTCAATTGGAAAAACAAACTGACCCACGTGTTATTGCTGATCACTCCATGAAGCAATGTGCATATATACTGGAAGATTTGCATAATTTTTTGTTGACGGGTAACTACGCACCAGAGCCTACAACCCGCTTTGTCAGTAGTATCAGCAATCGAAGTGCTAACAAACTATTATCAAACTTGATGATGTTTATGGCCACCCGGGAACAGACACCACAAAAATAAATTATCGGTTAATTTCCGGGCTATGATTAAAACCGGGTATTATAATAGGGAGCCAATTGATTCAGGGCTTGTTGGTATACTTTTCGTTTAAAAGAAACAACTTCATCTATTGGATACCAGAAATCAACCCACTTCCATAAATCAAATTCAGGATCGCTTGAGTAACCAAGATTCACGTGACTTTCGTCAACCACAAGCTTTAACAGGTACCAGATTTGTTTCTGGCCAATACATATCGGGTATGTATTGTGACGAATAAAACGCTTCGGTAACCAGTATCGAAGCCAATCATCAGTTGATCCTATGACTTCAACATGGTGTGGTTCTAAGCCTGTTTCTTCCTTAAGCTCACGATACATAGCAGATTCAACTTCCTCGTCCTGCTTAATCCCGCCTTGAGGAAATTGCCATGCATTCATACCACAACGACGGCCCCAAAAAACCTGACCATCGTTATTCAATAATATGATACCTACATTTGCCCTGAATCCATCTGAATCAATCATGCCTTGTTCACCTGAAAATATTGCCTGATTTTCTAATAATCGAACAAAACAAGCAAACCTTCAGAAAACATTTGCCTTCTATCTATTAATTCCAGGCTCGTATATTGTGCGAGTTGGCGAGATGATAACGTAGGACTGGTGCGTTATGCGCGTGCTCGCGACCGCAATCATAGCCATAGCTCTGGCGAAGGGAGCACGTGCGGGCATAACGTGCCAAAACAAGTTAGCATTCGTCAAACAATTGTATGCAAATAAACTTTCTTTTGATTCGCTATAACACTTAAAAAGATAAAGTCACTAGTCTAATAATTTAGTGGACTCGCGCAATATGCGGGCTAAACTAGCCGCTTTTCATCAAACAGGAAAGTCATTAAAAGTGAAGCTGGCAATTTTTGACCTCGATAACACGCTAATCGCTGGCGATAGTGATTGTCTATGGGGTGAATTTCTTAGTGAACACGGCCATGTAGACTCAGCCGCATATCGAGCTGAACATGATCAATATTATCAGGATTATCTTGATGGCCAGCTGGACATTAATGCGTTTCTTCACTTCCAGTTAAAACCACTTGCTGAAAATGATGTGGATAAACTTGAACAATGGCGAAAAGAATATCTTGCAGAAAAAATTAAACCGATAATTTTACCCAAAGCCATTGAGCTCGTAGAAGAACACCGTCAACAAGATCATGAATTATTGATTATTACTGCAACTAATCGTTTTCTTACTGAGCCAATTGCAAAAGAATTTAGTATTGATAACCTGATTGCCTGCGAGCCGGAAATAATTAATGGACAATACACTGGTCGTACAGTTGGTACCCCATCCTATGCACATGGAAAAGTAAAACGTTTCCATGAATGGTTAAACAATAAAAAGTCTCCGGATGAAAGTTGGTTCTATAGCGATTCACACAACGATATCCCTTTATTACGC
The DNA here is from genome assembly GCA_028281365.1 of Gammaproteobacteria bacterium. Taxonomy (GTDB): domain Bacteria; phylum Pseudomonadota; class Gammaproteobacteria; order Eutrophobiales; family Eutrophobiaceae; genus JANQJZ01. Next base: position 4,469 of record JANQJZ010000048.1, read on the forward strand.
GAGGTCGATCACGCCATTGCCGTTGATCCGGATGAATCCTTAAAAGAAGAAGCAGAAAAAACAGGCTGGCCGATTATCAGTTTAAGATAGGAAAATACTATACACATCAATTGCTATTAGGTACTTATTATTAATTAGGATTTTTTCGTGAGTGTAAGGCAATGCAGCGCGCAGAACCGGAGTGTATAGATAATACATGAGGATTCGAGCACTGCATTAACGCAGCAATCGCGGAAAAAGACAATTAAGAATAGTGCCTAAAGGATATTGGCGACAGCGTCTCTTTCTTCTTCCAGCTCTTTTTGTGTCGCATCCAGTTTAGATTGACTAAATTCATCGATTTCTAATCCCTGTACTATTGAGTAGTCGCCATCTTTACAGGTGCAAGGAAAAGAAAACATTAAACCTTCCGGTATACCATAACTGCCATCACTCGGAACACCCATACTGACCCAATCATCATCAGGCGTGCCTAAAACCCAATCACGAATATGATCGATAGCACCATTGGCAGCAGACGCAGCACTGGAAGCACCACGTGCATCGATAATCTCGGCACCACGTTTCGCGACACGAGGAATATATTCATCCTTGTACCAATTAAAATCGACCATATCTTTTGCTGACTTTCCAGCAATGGTGGTATTAGTTAAATCGGGATACTGGGTTGTCGAGTGATTACCCCAGATCGTCATTTTTTTTATGTCACTGACTGCTGAATCTGTCTTGGCAGCAAGTTGCGCTAATGCACGATTATGATCGAGTCGTGTCATCGCAGTAAAATTTCTTCGGTTCAAATCAGGTGCACTTAACATCGCCGTATGTGCATTGGTATTTGCCGGATTACCGACAACCAGAACTTTTACATCACGACTGGCATTTTCATTCAGGGCCTGTCCCTGAACCTTAAAAATACCACCATTCGCTTCCAGTAGATCACTACGTTCCATTCCCGGGCCACGAGGTTTTGCACCAACTAATAAGGCATAATCGACATCTTTAAATGCAGTACTGGCATCATCTGCCAAAACAAAACCGGCTGCGAGTGGAAAAGCACAATCGTCTATCTCCATAACGACACCTTCCAGTGCCTTCATTGCCGGTGTGATCTCCAACAGTTGTAAGATTACAGGTTGATCAGGTCCCAACATTTGACCAGATGCGATTCTGAATAAAAGTGAATAACCAATTTGACCTGCTGCCCCGGTAACAGCAACACGAACAGGGGATTTCATTTTTACAAGTTCTCCTTAATAATTTTATTTATCAGTATGTTTTAACCACGTTTTTCTATAGGGATATAGTCACGTGTTTCTGAACCAATGTAGAGTTGTCTCGGACGTCCAATCTTGAAATCAGGATCCTCCATCATTTCTAACCATTGCGCTATCCAACCTGCTGATCTTGCCAGGGCAAACATCACGGTATACATCGGTGTCGGGATACCCAGTGCCTTAAGAATAATACCTGAATAGAAATCAACGTTTGGATAGAGTTTACGTTCAATAAAGTAGTCATCCTTCAGTGCAATCTCTTCCAGTTGCATCGCAATCTCAAATGTTGGTTGATCGACTGTATCGATCGCTTCGAGTAAATCATGACAAACCTGTCTGATGATCGTCGCACGCGGATCATAATTTTTGTACACACGATGACCAAAGCCCATCAATCTGAACGAATCGTCTTTATCTTTAGCTCGTGCAATAAATTTTGGAATATTGTCAGCAGATTCAATCTGAGCCAACATTCTTAATACCGCCTCGTTGGCACCGCCATGCGCACGACCCCATAGAGTGACAACACCCGCAGCAATACAGGCAAATGGATTAGCTTCAGCGCTGCCCGCCAGGCGAACTGTTGATGTCGAAGCATTTTGTTCATGGTCTGCATGCAATATAAGCATCAGGTTTAATGCACGTACGGCAACAGGATCGGGAATATATTCCCGCATTGGAACCGAGAACATCATATTCAGGAAGTTTTCGACGTAGCCCAAATCATCACGGGAATAGACAAACGGGTGACCCATTGCATAGTTGTAGCAGTGTGCTGCCAAAATCGGCATCTTGGCAATAACCCGAATAGCGGTTAAATCACGATCTTCAGGATCGTTTATATCCATTGCCTCGTGATAATAAGAGGATAGCGCACCGGTAACACCGATCAGCATCGACATCGGATGTGCATCATAACGATAACCGGTATAAAACCGTTCCAGATGTTCATGCACCATATTGCGCTTATTTAAATTTAAACGAAATTGATCAAACCCAGATTGAGTCGGGAGTTCTCCATATAACAACAGATAACATACTTCGAGGTAAGAACTGTTTTCGGCCAATTGTTCAATTGGATAACCACGGTGAAGTAATATGCCCTTTTCACCATCCAGATAAGTGATTGCACTCCTGCAAGATGCTGTTGTTACAAAACCCGGATCGAAAGTAAACATACCGAGTTCCTTGTAAAGTGTTTTGGTATCGATGACCGGAGCACCATATACCCCTGTAAGAATTGGACACTCTATCTCTTTGCCGGTGCGATTATCGGTAATTGTGACCGTATCAGCCATTAAACTTCTCCCTAACTTTTGTCTTATATTTATTGTTGTGATTTGAAAAATGGCATAAGCATACAGCCCTTTATGGCATTGCAGCAAGGCCAGTTAAACCAGTTCGGTCTGGTTTATGCATAAAATTAGCAACAAGTAAATGAAAAATAGTCTAAAGTTATAGGAATTATTTTCAGGAAATCTTATAGTTAGATGTAATATCTAGATTAATTCAGCCAATTATTACAGTACGATGAATTTTTTTTTCAAAATTCTCGTCATATTGACTCAAACTGGTAACAAACATAATAAGAAAATGAAGGAATAGCCCATGAAAAACACGGTTCCATCGTGCTTATATAGTGGAAATGCATGGTTTGTTGAAGAGTTATATGAATCATATTTAAATAAGCCGGAAAGTATTGATCCTGAGTGGCGTGATTACTTTGATTCACTCCAGGATGGAACATCAACCAAGGATGTCCCGCATGCGCCTATCCAACAGGCCTATGCAAATGCTGCAAAACATCGTTCTCAAGGACTTACTGTCCAGGCTCCGGCAGCAGATGCTATCTCCCATCAAAAACAGGCCGCTGTTCTTCGTTTGATCAATGCACACCGTTTTAATGGTCATCGCCAGGCCAATCTTGATCCGTTAAAACAATATCAACGTCCGGAAATGCAGGAATTGGAGCCGGCATTTCACGGATTAACTGAAGAAGATATGGATAGTACTTTTAATACGGGTTCATTATTTGCACCTGATGAAATCACATTACGTGAAATTATCCACATTATAAAAACCACTTACTGTGGTTGTATTGGTGCCGAATACATGCACATCAATGAAACCGAACAAAAACGGTGGCTACAAAAACGACTGGAAGAACCTTTATCAACTCCGGATTACGATAACGAAAAACGTATTCGAATTCTGGATCGCGTTATCGACTCTAATGCACTGGAAGAGTATCTACACAAAAAATACGTTGGCCAAAAAAGATTTTCACTCGAAGGCGGTGAATCATTGATCCCTGCGCTTGATGAAATTGTCCAGTCGGGCGGTATGCAGGATATTAAAGAGATTGTTATTGGTATGGCACACCGTGGTCGATTAAATGTCCTGGTCAATATCATAGGTAAAAAACCCAGTGAATTATTTGATGAGTTTGAAGGTAAAACAATTGATACCTTAACAGGCTCCGGTGACGTGAAATATCACATGGGATATTCTTCTGATATAAGTACGCCCGGTGGCAGTGTTCACCTGACGATGGCCTTTAACCCGTCTCACCTTGAGATTATCGATCCCGTCGTTGAAGGATCGGTCCGAGCAAGACAGGACAGGCGTGCTGACTTTGCACATAATGAAGTACTACCCATATTAATCCATGGTGACGCCGCTTTTGCCGGCCAGGGTGTCATAATGGAAACCTTTAATCTCTCACAAACGCGTGGCTATACCACGGGTGGGACAGTACATATCATCGTTAACAACCAGATTGGTTTTACCACAAGTGATCCTCTTGATTCGCGCTCATCACTTTACTGTACCGATGTCGCGAAGATGGTCCAGGCACCTATTTTCCATGTGAATGGCGATAATCCTGAAGCTGTTGTCTTTGCAACCAAGATAGCACTTGATTTCAGGATGGAATTTAACAAAGACGTTGTTATCGACATGGTCTGTTTTCGTAAGCATGGCCACAGCGAAGCAGACGAACCGATGGCCACGCAACCCATCATGTATCAACAAGTCAGAAAACATCCAGGTGTACGAAAGCTACATACTGATAAATTAATTGCCGAAGGCATTATTACCCAGGAAGGAGCTGATGCCATCGCGAATGAATATATTGATTCATTGGAAAGCAATATGGGTGTTGCCGGTGCGCATGCCGAACACTCCAATCCGAAATTTTTGATCGATTATTCACGTTTTACCGGAACCGAATGGACACACGACACCGACACGACAATTAGTGAAAGTTCTGTCTCTAAATTAACGGAAGCCATAACAACTATTCCTGATGAATTCGAATTAAACCCTGCGGTTGATAAAATTATTGAATCACGCAAGAAAATGGGCACTGGTGAAATGTTAATGGATTGGGGCTATGCGGAAACGATGGCCTATGCATCACTGATAGACGCCGGTTATCCCATACGTATCTCCGGACAAGACAGTGGCAGGGGTACCTTTTTTCATCGACATGCAGTAATCCATAATATGAAAGACGGTAGAACACACTTACCACTACAGCATATCAAGCAGGGACAACCGAGTTTTCTGGTTATCAACTCGACCCTTTCAGAAGAAGCCGTGCTTGCTTATGAATATGGATATAGTAGTGCAGAACCGAATTCTCTGGTGTTATGGGAAGCGCAGTTTGGTGACTTTGCCAATGGTGCACAGGTTGTCTTTGATCAGTTTATCAGTTCTTGTGAAGCCAAGTGGGGACGCTATTGCGGTTTAATCGTTTTCTTACCGCATAGTTATGATGGACAGGGTCCTGAACACTCATCAGCAAGACTAGAGCGCTATCTGCAACTTTGTGCCGAACAAAATATGCAGGTTTGTTTCCCCAGCACTGCAGCACAGATGTTTCATATGTTACGCCGACAAATTTTACGTCCTTATCGTAAACCACTTATTATAATGAGTCCTAAAAGTTTATTGAGGAGAAAGTTGTCCACATCACCGGTTGATGAATTGATTAACGGACGTTTTCAGACTGTCATCGATGAAATTGATGAACTGGATAAAGAAGGAATAACAAGATTACTGGTATGCAGTGGCAAAGTTTATTTTGATCTCCTTGAACAACGTCGTGAAAACAATATTACGAATATCGCTATTATGCGGGTTGAGCAACTGTTTCCATTTCCAAGAGATGAAGTAAAAGCTATAGTCCATTCTTACCCTAACCTTAAAGAAGTCGTTTGGGTCCAGGAAGAACCAAAAAACCAGGGTAGCTGGTATTACATGCAATCAAGAGGAACCATGATAGGTTGCCTGAGTGATCATCATACCTTTGGTTACGCCGGACGTTTCTATTCCGCATCGCCGGCGACTGGATTGATGCCAATACATCTTGCCCAACAAAAAGAATTGGTCTCAGATGCATTACAACTTGATAAACTTGAAGTAACGACCCATAAGAAACGTAGTACTGCTAATTAAATTAAGGAGAAGATCGTGCTGGTTGATATTAAAGTCCCTGTATTAGCGGAATCAGTTGCTGAAGCAACATTAATGACCTGGCAGAAACGTACAGGAGATTCGGTAAAACGCGGTGATAACCTGATTGATATTGAAACCGACAAGGTCACTCTTGAGGTCTCTGCATTAAATGATGGCGTGATTTCTGAAATTCTAAAAGAAGATGGCGAGATCGTGCAAAGTGATGAAGTAATAGCACGAATTGATACAGAAGCAACTGCAGAAACAGCCGCACCGGAAAATCCGGAAGCAGCACCGGAACAACAATCACTCCCGGAAATGGATACCAAAGCTGAAGAAATAGCGGAGCAAGATTTACCTAAATTAAGTCCTGCGGTCAGGAACCTGTTAGAAGAACATCAACTGGATGCAGGCGAGATAATAGCTAAATCGGATCGTATCACTAAAGAAGATGTACTTCGTCATATTGAAGGAAAGGCACCGATTCAGGCAACTGCACCTTCAGAAGATAAAGCTGCCGAACCAGCTCCACCTGCAAGTGCTCCGGAACCAAGCCCGGCGCCTGCAAAAACGGAATCGAACAAAAACCTGACTGAATCTGTCGCGGTACCTGTTTTAACCAGTAGTACAGGTAACAGGCCGGAAGAAAAAGTCCCGATGACACGTTTGCGCAAACGTGCAGCCGAGCGGTTACTCAATGCACAACATGAAAATGCAATACTGACGACCTTTAATGAAGTCAATATGCAGCCTGTTATGGATATCAGAAGTAAATACAAAGACGAGTTTGAAAAAACACACGGTATTAAACTGGGCTTTATGTCATTCTTTACCCGGGCTGCGGTTGAAGCATTAAAAAAATTCCCGGTAATTAATGCATCAGTTGATGGTGATAACATCCTTTACCACGGTTACTTTGATATCGGTATTGCTGTTAGCTCTCCTCGTGGACTTGTTGTTCCTATTGTGCGTAATGCGGACATGCTGCCGTTAGCAGAGATAGAAGCACAAATACGTTCCTATGGTGAAAAAGCCCGTGATGGTAAATTAACGATTGATGATTTAACCGGTGGGACATTTACCATCACCAATGGTGGTGTTTTTGGATCATTATTGTCTACACCAATAATTAATCCACCACAAAGTGCGATATTAGGTATGCATGCGATAAATCAAAGACCAATGGCTGAGAATGGTGAAGTTGTAATCAGACCGATGATGTATCTGGCATTGTCCTATGATCATCGCATTATTGATGGTCGTGAAGCTGTACAATTCCTGGTTTCAATTAAACAACAACTGGAAGATCCGTCTCGACTTCTATTACAGCTTTAACTGAACGTGAAAAGTGAAGTGTGAAATGTATCTGAATTTCAAAAATAGGGCTTTGAATATCGTTTCACCTTTCACGTTTAACATTTCACAGTGAAAGACAACTAAAGTTTTTTTACGAGAAATTATATAAATATTTCAGGTATCCTAAACTATGGAAAAGTATGATGTTGTTGTAATCGGCGCCGGACCAGGTGGTTACGTTGCCGCTATACGTTGTGCCCAACTTGGATTGAAAACTGCCTGTATCGAAAGCTGGATCAATGATGAAGGGAAACCTGCATTGGGTGGGACCTGTCTGAATGTTGGTTGTATTCCATCAAAGGCTTTATTGGATTCATCCCATCATTTTCATCATATTAAACATGAAGTCAAAGACCACGGTATTACCACCTCTGGAGTGACTATCGATGTCAATAAGATGGTTTCCCGCAAGGCCAAGATTGTAAAAATGCTAACCCAGGGAATCAGCGGCCTGTTCAAAAAAAATAAAGTTGAATGGATACGTGGTCATGCAAAGTTATTGAGCAATAGCCAAATAGAAATCAACCCGGTTCACGATGAACACGATGAAAAATCAATGATTGAAGCTGGTCATACCATCATTGCAACGGGCTCAGTACCCACCAAGATCCCGCCTGCAAGTGTTGATGATAAATTAGTCGTTGATTCAACCGGCGCACTGAAATTTAATGAAGTCCCACGTCGTCTGGGAATTATCGGGGCCGGTGTAATCGGTCTTGAATTAGGTAGCGTCTGGAACCGGCTGGGTTCGGAAGTGATCGTCCTTGAAGCCCTGCCTGATTTTCTTGCTGTTGTTGATCGACAGATCGCCAGTGAAGCAGAAAAAGTATTGCGCAATCAGGGACTGGATATACGACTCGGTGCGAAAGTTACCGGGACTGGCAGTAACAATCGTGAAGTTTCCATTAACTATGAGGACTCCGAAGGCAAGCAACAGATTACGGTGGATAAATTGATTGTTGCTGTTGGTCGTTCACCGAATACACAAGGATTAGGTGCTGATGAATGTGGACTCGAACTGGATGATCGTGGCTTTATTGTCGTTGATGACAACTGTAAAACTAACCTTGAAAATGTTTATGCTATTGGTGATGTCGTACGTGGACCAATGCTTGCCCATAAAGCATCAGAAGAAGGTGTTGCAATAGCCGAAAGAATTGCTGGCAAAGCAAGTCATATGAATTATGAAGTGATACCCTGGGTTATTTATACCTGGCCTGAAATCGCGTGGGTCGGCAAGACTGAACAACAGTTAAAAGAAGAAGACATTGAATATAATTCTGGCAGCTTTCCATTCATGGCGACAGGCAGAGCCAGGGCAATGGGTGAAACTGCCGGGCTTATTAAAATTCTGGCCGACAATAAAACTGATCGGGTTCTTGGCATCCATATTTTTGGTCCATCTGCCTCAGAATTAATTGCCGAAGCGGTACTCGCCATGGAATTTGAGAGTAGTTCTGAAGATATCGCCAGAACAATTCATGCACATCCAACCCTATCGGAAGCAATGCATGAAGCGGCTTTAGGTGTTGACAACAGAACAATACATATCTAAAAAAAAGACACATCCTTGTGTTAAGTATTTAGTGTTTTACAAGAGGAGGTTAAATACACTAAATGGAGATTTATTTATTTATTTCACTAGAAATTGAATCTCTAGCTACATCCCAAGTTATTTTCCTAATACGCCATAAGATAGAATCCACACATTTAGTTTACAATAGTAATTTTGTTGATATATTGTTTCAAATAAAGAAACAATAGTGGTATTAATCAATGGACAAAATTATGGGAATGCGGGTTTTTTCTGCGGTTGCCAGACATGGGAGTTTCTCTGAAGCTGCAAAAAAATTATCGATCTCTAAAGCCATGGCTTCAAAACATGTGCTTAATCTGGAAAACTCGCTTGGTGTCAGATTATTCAACCGTACAACCAGGAAACTTAATCTCACCGAAGTCGGTCATGCCTATTTCGACAAGGTAGATTCCATCCTGACAGATATTGACGAAACTGAATCAGCAATTAGCCAACTAAACTCTGAACCAAAAGGAAAGTTGAAGATAATGGCGCAACCTTCATTCGGTGCATTTCATTTATCGCGTGCGGTTTCTCTGTATCTCAATAAATACCCGGATGTAACTACAGAGATTGAATTGAGTAATCGCTTGCCGGACCTTGTCGAGGATGGAATCGATCTCGCGTTTTACGTCGGTGAGCTGGGTGATTCAATGTTTATTGCACGTAAAATCGCATCAGCGCGCAGAGTCGTCTGCGCTTCTCCACAATATTTAAAAGAGCACGGTATACCTAAAAATCCCGGGGATCTGGAACAACACAACTGTTTAATCTATTCACCGAGATCAAGTGTACAGGCGTGGGAATTCATCGATAAAGAAAAACGAAAATTAAACTGTAAGGTTTCCGGAGATATTCAGTGTAATGACGGTGATGCACTTCGTATCGCTGCTATCCAGGGTTGTGGTATAACGCAATTGCCCACCTATATTGTCGGTCTTGATATACAATCCGGGCGTTTGAATGCATTATTAGAAGACTATGAACCGGAGAGGCTACCTGTTTTTGCCATATATAGTCACCGTAAGTATCTGTCTGCAAAAATACAAACGTTTATCGATTTTATGTATGAGCTTTATCAACCTGAAGCCTACTGGAATAAATGGACCTGAAATCAGGCCAAAATAAATAATATTTTAAAGGCTAGACATTCTTAATCGTGATCTGTTAGGATGCGCATCAAATGTTGCACTGCAACAAACAAGAAACACTTCTGTTGCTTTATGAAACAACAGGATATGACAAATAAACGGGATTAACGGAGGATAGAAAAATGGCAGATAACGTTGTAATCGTTGCTGCAGCACGTACAGCAATTGGAAATTTTGGGGGTTCTTTAGCTGGTATACCCGCCCATAAACTTGGTGCAACGGTAATTACAGATGTAATCAAACGCGCAGGCATCAAACCGGAACAAATTGATGAAGTTATCTTTGGTCAGGTTTTAACTGCCGGCACAGGTCAAAATCCGGCAAGACAAGCTGCAATCGAAGCGGGGCTTTCACATAGCGTGCCTTGTATGACTATCAATAAAGTCTGTGGCAGTGGTTTAAAGACTGTTCATCTTGCTGCTCAGGCAATCAAATGTGGCGACGCAGACATTATCATTGCCGGCGGACAGGAAAATATGAGTCTGTCTCCACATGTTCTACCTAAATCACGCAACGGAACCAAAATGGGTGACTGGAAGATGCAGGATTCAATGATTGTTGATGGTCTATGGGATGCATTTAATAACTATCATATGGGCGTTACTGCAGAAAACATTGCAAAGAAATATGAAATCTCCCGTGAAGAACAGGATGAATTTGCTGCTGCTTCACAAAACAAGGCAGAAGCAGCAATCAATGCCGGCAAGTTCGATGAAGAAATTGTCCCGGTAGAAATTCCACAACGTAAAGGTGATCCAATCGTCTTCGATAAAGATGAATTTCCAAAGGCAGGTGTAACTGCTGATGGCATTGCAAAATTACGACCTGCTTTCGACAAGGAAGGCACTGTCACTGCTGCTAACGCATCCGGTTTAAATGACGGTGCTGCTGCAGTTCTGGTTATGTCTGAAGATAAAGCCAAAGAATTGGGACTTGAGCCACTTGCAACAATAAAAGCATATTCAAGCGCCGGTGTTGATCCTGCGATCATGGGAACAGGCCCCATCCCGGCAAGTAAACTCTGTCTGGAAAAAGCGGGTTGGTCAGTCGATGACCTTGACTTGGTTGAGGCCAATGAGGCATTTGCTGCACAGGCTATTTCAGTAAACCGTGATGTTGGTTGGGATACCGCTAAAGTTAATGTAAATGGTGGCGCAATTGCGATTGGTCATCCTATCGGTGCATCCGGCTGCCGCGTTCTGGTTACATTACTACATGAAATGAAACGTAATGATGCGAAAAAAGGTCTTGCTACGCTCTGTATAGGTGGCGGACAAGGCGTCGCACTAGCCTTAGAGAGGTAAACGATTATGTCTGGAATAGAAGGTAAAGTAGCCCTGGTCACAGGTGGAACAGGTGGTATTGGTGCAGCGATCTGTATTGAATTAGCCAAGGCCGGTGCCAAAGTTGCAACTAATTATCGAAACCAGGAAAAAGCTGAAAAGTGGCAAGCCGAAGTAAAAGAACAGGGATTTGGTATAAAGATCTACCAAGCTGATGTCTCTGATTATGGCGCTTGTGAAAAGATGGTTGCTAAAGTTACATCTGATTTAGGTCCTGTTGATATCCTGGTAAATAATGCCGGTATAACCAAAGATGGTATGTTCAAAAAAATGACCAAGGATAAATGGGATGCGGTTATGAACATCAATCTGGACAGTCTGTTTAATGTCACCAAGCATGTAGTTGAAGGGATGACGGAACGTGGTTGGGGAAGGATCGTGAACATATCCTCAATTAATGGACAAAAAGGCCAACTCGGGCAGACAAATTATTCAACTTCCAAGGCTGGCATGCATGGCTTTACTATGTCACTGGCTCAGGAAGTTGCCCGAAAAGGTGTGACAGTCAATACGGTTTCCCCCGGTTATATTGCGACAGAAATGGTCATGGCGGTCCCTGAGGATATACGTAACCAGATCATTGCTGGTATCCCTGTTAATCGATTGGGTACGCCTGAAGAAATTGCCGCTTTAGTCGGCTTCCTGTGCTCAGAAAATGCAGGTTTCACTACCGGTGCAGACTTTGCAATGAATGGCGGACAGCATATGATGTAGTGCTGTGGTTCGGCATTTAGCGTTATACTAGGTGCTGAACCAGTCCTGATTTTATGCTGGGAGAAAAAATGGAAGACAAACGAATAATCAAGAAATACCCAAATCGTCGTCTTTACGACACGCAGGAAAGTAAATACATCACTCTTGAGGACATCAAGAAACTGGTACTGGCTAACGAAGAGTTCATCGTAAAGGATGTAAAATCCGAGGAAGACTTAACCAGAACCATCTTATTGCAAATTATCATCGAACAGGAAGATGATGGTGAGCCCTTGTTTTCAGCACAGGCACTGGCGCACATTATTCGTTTTTACGGTGATTCGGTACAATCCGTTGCCGGTGATTATTTACAAAAAAGCATCGACCTTTTTGTTTCTCAACAAAAACAATTACAGGAACAACTCCAATCTGCAGTATCTACCAACCCTCTAACAGCCATGGCTGAATTGACGGAAAAGAATCTGGAAACATGGAAATCCATGCAAGAGAGTTTTTTCAATGCCGCTATGAAATCTTCAACGATGGGTAGTGAAGACAAAGAAAAATAATTTTTTTACTGAAAACTGTTCAGGAAAAACTTTTTTTAGTTTTTATTCAATAAGTTACATAAATATATCAATTATTTTTCTTGTTCTAATTAGTTGACAAACCCCTATTTTCAGCTTATGCTGCATTGCAATATTGTTGCGCTGCACAATGACTAGCGCGAAATTTACAAAGCCCTTTACAGGAGAATGACAAATGAACAAAGACATTGCTGAAAATTTAAACAAGTTTGGTAAAGCTTCATACGATGCAACCAAAGAGCTTTATGAGATCAATCTGAAAATCGCCGGCCAAATGTATGATCAACAGTTGGCTTTTTTCAATCTTTCTTTTGAATATGCAACAGCAACTATGGAATTAATTGGTAACTCAAAAGGTTACAACGATATCGTTTCCGGACAAACCGCACTAATCAGTGATGCAAGTGAAAAGGTACAAGGTATTGCCAGAAACACTGTTGACATCATGAATGAATCAAAAGATGAAGTCAGTGCCTGGGTCGAAAAGGGTGTTGAAGATGCTGCTGCTATCGTCCCTTTTGCACAAAAGAGTGCTTAAAACCTGTTTAGACACTAAAGAAAATTTTAAAAGAATTACCCCTGCTTAATTCCACGGCTCTATTATAAATAGACCGTGGATTTTTTTATTGGATTAACGATTTTCAGTAAGATCTGTCAGTCCTTCATCTGCATTCTGTAATTGTTTGGCCGAATCATTTCGTAAAGATTCGATTTGTGCAAGATAATCTGCACTGACATCTCCGGTAACATATTCGCCTGTAAAACAGGATGTATCAAAGTTTTCGATCTCTTCGTTTCCTTTTCTGGCTGAATTGATTAAATCTTCTATATCCTGATAGATTAACCAGTCGGCACCGATAATTTCTGCAACTTCTTCCACAGTACGATCATAGGCAATTAACTCTGTTGCCGACGGCATATCAATACCATACACATTCGGATAACGAACCGGTGGTGCAGCAGAGGCAACATAGACTTTGTGTGCTCCAGCTTCCCGTGCCATTTGTACAATTTCTCTTGAAGTCGTGCCTCTGACAATAGAGTCATCGACCAATAACACATTTTTATCCTTGAACTCCAAATCAATAGCATTCAATTTTTGTCGCACTGATTTTTTCCGAATATTTTGTCCCGGCATAATAAATGTACGAGGTATATATCGATTCTTAACAAAGCCTTCACGATATTTAACACCAAGCTCATTGGCCAGAGGCAACGCTGCAGTTCGACTGGAGTCCGGTATCGGGATTACAACATCAATATCATGCTCCGGATAAACCCTTAGTATCTTTTGCGCAAGTAGTTCGCCCATTCGTAAACGTGCTTTATGTACGGAAATCCCGTCGATGATTGAATCTGGTCTTGCTAAATAAACATGCTCAAATATACAAGGACTATAGTTAGGCTTATCAACACAAAGTTGAGTATGCAGTTCTCCATCAACAGAAATGAATACCGCTTCACCAGGCTCTATATCTCTAAGTAATTCAAAATCAAGTGCATCGATAGCGACACTCTCGGAAGCAATGATAAATTCTGTACCTATATCGGTTTTACGCTCACCGAAAATAACAGGTCGTATACCATTAGGGTCACGAAAACCAAGTATCCCTACACCCGTTATCATGGCAACAGCTGCGTATCCACCTTTACATCGTTGATGTAATTTTTTTACTGCCTGAAAAATGTCACTACTTTCTAATTCATTTCTATGTTTACCGATCGCATTTAATTCATGCGCCAGAATATTAAGTAATACTTCAGAATCAGAATTGGTGTTCAAATGTCGAAGATCATCACGCATCAAGTCTTCTTTCAGAACATCTGCATTTGTCAGATTGCCATTATGAGCGAGAGTAATTCCATACGGGGAGTTAACATAAAATGGTTGTGCCTCTGCAGAAGAAGAACAACCTGCAGTCGGGTAACGAATATGCCCAATACCCATATTACCTTTCAGGTTCAACATATGGCGGGTGTGGAATACATCCCTGACAAGGCCGTTATCTTTCCTTAAATACAGTTTGCTGCCATCACAAGTGACCATGCCTGCAGCATCCTGTCCGCGATGCTGTAATACTGTCAGGCCATCATAGATAGCCTGGTTTACAGGATTTTTAGCAACTAATCCGATTATTCCACACATAAAACTGGCCTATGTTTAACTGTTCTCTTCAGGTGGTTCATATGAATGATACTCTATAAACGATTCCGGTAAAAAACGTGTACTCCAGATACTAATTCGTTCAAACGGTTCAACCAGCTTTGACTCTTCCCACCAGGGCTCCTGGGGAAAAGCCGTAAAACCCGCCAAAAATATGATAACGGCAACAATCAACCCTCCAAGGCCCATACCAAAAAATAGACCTAATATTCGATCTGCTGCCGTTAGTCCTGTTCTACCCAGTAATTTAACAATGAAATAACTAATGCCACTCATTATTACCAAGCTTAAAATAAATAAGCCAATAAATGCCAGAATTATTCGCAAAATTGGCGTATCGACATGTCCCTCAAGAAGCGGGGCAAAATAAGGAACCAGCTTGATTGACAAGCCCAATGATATCGCCCAGGACAGCAGGGAAAATACGATATTTAAAAACCCGTAAAACACACCCACAATTGTCGGCAATGCGATCAAACATAGAATAACGATATCAGCAGTAGACATGGAACCTGGACCTATAAAGATATTCTGGGTTTATGGATAGCTCAATACCATTCCTTCCAAGTCCATTTTAGATTTAATATTTTTTAACAATTTATCTGCATCGGATCGCAATAATTCCGGCCCAACACGGACACGATATACTGTTTCTTTATCTTGTGTTATCGGCTCAACAAATGCTGGAAAACCGGATTTTTGCAACTTTAACTTAAGTTGATCGGCATTAACTTTACTCGTAAAACTACCCAATTGAACTACCCAGGCTGTCAGTCCAACCTGCTTGTCTGCTGTTTTATTTGTAGAGATTGACTCGGGTTGTTGTTGAGTTTGCTCACCTGTTTTAACATCCTCAACTTGAGTATTTACTCCAGATTCGATATTGCTATCTGCTTCTACCCGGGTTTCAGAAATAACAGGATTTATTTGTTCTGTTATAGGAACTAATTTTGATTCAAATTTTTCCGTTGGTCTTTCCGGTATATTCGTCTTCGTTATTGAACCCGTATCAACCGGGCCGGTTAATATCATCGGAATAAAAATAACCGCAATGATAACCAATACTGCAGCACCTACTAAACGTTCCTTTAACCGCTGATGCATCAACATTCCTGCTTCAAATAACGAAGCGCTGCGCCTACTGTTAGAAATGATCCTGTAATAATAATTCTGTCCCCGGGCATGGCACTTTTTTGAAGTTTATCCAATGCTTCGTTAACATTGATAAATGTTTGTATATTTTCATTTACTTTCAATTTATTAAGAATTGAAACCAATAAATCTGCTTCTGTTCCCCGCTCTTCCTGATTCAAACTGACAATATTCCAGCTATCTGCAACTTTGTTTAATATTTTGAGTACTTCCTGGTGATCTTTGTCTTTCAACATTCCTATCAATATATGTGTTTTACCAACACAGGGTATTTTACTTAAGTTATTGACCAGTGCTCTGACAGATTGACGATTATGCGCAACATCAAGAATCTTTTGTATTTCGCCAGGAATAATTTGCATACGTCCATTTAATCGAAAGTTATTAAATCCCTGTTTAATATTTTCCTCAGAAACAGGGTAATCATGTTTAATCTTTTCCAGGATCATCATGACACCTGCAGCATTCTGTAACTGAAAATCACTGTATTGCATGGGCCTGGGCAGATCATTAAATTCTGTCGTACTGGATTGCCATGACCATAGATCACGATGAATAGTAAAATTGTAATCACGACCCGCTAAAAATAATGGCGTACCTAATGCATTCGCACAATCCAGTAAACTCTGCGGTGGCTTGGGATCTGAACAGATTGCCGGTGCCATGTTCCTGAAGATACCGGCTTTTTCCCTGCCGATGCTTTCCCGGTTGTTACCTAACCATTGTTGATGATCCAAATCTATACTACTAATAAGTGCAACGTCAGCATCCAGCACATTAACAGCATCCAGCCTGCCGCCTAATCCAACTTCAAGGATTGCCAGGTCAACCTTGTGTTGTCGAAACAAATCCAGTGCTGCAAGTGTGCCAAATTCAAAATAAGTTAACGATATATCTCCACGCGCTCTATCAATACGGTCGAAAGATTCACAAAGTTCCGTATCGGTAACTTCCTCACCACTAATGCAAATACGTTCGTTATAACGTAAAAGGTGCGGAGAAACATAGCGACCGGTTTTGTATCCTGCACTGCAAAGAATTTGATCAAGCATAATAACACTTGATCCTTTACCGTTAGTTCCAGCAACACTGATGACAGTATAGCCAGGTTTAAGTAAACCCATATTATCTGCAACACGGCGGCAACGCTCGAGACCAAGTTCAATAGCAGTGAAATGTAAACTTTCCTGCCAACGTAACCATTTATTTAAATTATTAAAACGTAATTGACCTGGCTTCAATACCGGTTCTTTGATCGATTTTATCTTTTCGGACATTGTTCGATATTGAATTATCGTTATGCGATCAGGGTTTGATGAGTTAACAATGAAATTATATTGGCGATCCGATCGCGTAATTCCCTGCGATCAATAATTATATCTATATCTCCATGTTCTAATAAAAACTCACTTCGTTGGAAACCTTCCGGCAGAGTCTCTCTTACTGTCTGTTCTATAACACGAGGTCCGGCAAATCCGATTAAAGCATTGGGTTCTGCAATATTAATATCACCCAGGCTGGCCAAACTGGCAGAAACACCACCCATAGTCGGATTAGTTAGTACAGAAATATAAGGCAAATTATTTTTACGAATTGATGAAATTGCTGCTGTCGTTTTTGCCATCTGCATCAATGAAAATAATGCTTCCTGCATTCTCGCTCCACCACTGGTAGAAAAACATATAAATGGAGTTTTTTGTTGAATAGCAGATTCAGCAGCAAGTACAAATCGTTCACCGACAACAGAACCCATTGAACCGCCCATAAAATCAAACTCGAAAGCACAACATACCACAGGCATTCCTTTTAGCGTGCCACTTATGGCGACTAACGCATCATTTTCACCGGTTTGCTTTTGAGACTGATTTAACCTGTCTTTATAACGTTTGCTATCTTTAAACTTCAGGATATCAATTGGTTTTATGCTAGTACCAATCTCCTCCCTGTCGCCTTCATCGAGAAACCTTTCGAGTCGAATACGCGCAGTGATTCGCATATGATGATTACATTTTGGACAAACTTCCAGATTTCTATCCAGTTCAGCGCGATACAAAACTGCATTACATGCTTCACATTTTGTCCACACCCCCTCTGGTACTGTGCGACGATTATTTCCATTAGTCTTGTTTCTGGAAGGAAGTATTTTTTTAAACCAACTCATATATTCGGGCCTTTAATCAATATTATCCAATGCTTCACGCAGTGAGCGTATAAACGCTGATACTTCCAGTTTCATTTTTTCCTTTTCATCTGCATGTTCTGCAATACGTTCAACCAATGCACTGCCAATCACAACAGCATCGCTTATTTTACCAACTGCCCCGGCTATTTGTGGATCTTTAATACCGAAACCTACCCCTAATGGCAATGATGTTTTGCTACGAATTTGGTTCAGTTTTTCCGCAACCACATCCACATCGAGCCTGTCACTTCCGGTTACACCCTTTAATGAAACATAATAAAGAAACCCTGACGCAACTTCACAGATGCGATCAAGACGCCCATCATTCGTGGTCGGTGATAACAAATATATTTGATCCAGGCTTTTTGGTTTGAAAGCTTTATTTAAGTCTCCTGATTCTTCTGGTGGCAGATCGACGACTAAAACACCATCTACACCAGACTTATTGGCCTTATCAGCAAAATTCTCATACCCCATAATTTCGATAGGATTCAAATAACCCATCAAAATTACGGGCGTTGTATCGTCCTGTTGTCTAAATTCAGCCACCATCTTAAAAATGTCATCCGTATGTGTACCATTAGCTAATGCCCTTTCACTGGCGCGTTGTATAACAGGACCATCCGCCATTGGGTCTGAAAATGGGATGCCTAATTCAATAATATTTGCGCCTGCGCTAACCAAATCATGCATTAATCCAACCGTTAAACCAGGATCCGGATCACCAGCTGTGATAAATGGGATAAGTGCTTTTTTATTATTATCTTGTAACGCACTAAAACAGGCTTGAATTCTACTCATATTAAATACTGATTAATTAATGACAGGAAAAAATAAATTTTGAAAAAGTGTTATTTAAAAAAAGCTTATTCTTTTAAGCCTAATTTTAGTTCTAATAATTCTATTGCCATATCCGGCACTTCTTTATGATTTTTAGATTCATTCGACAATAACCAATAATCCACTTCATCCCGCTTGACCTTGACCAATTCTGCTATCGTCATTCGATCGAGTTCTTTATCAGTCATTATTTCCATCAAACGTTCACGGTTATTCATGTTAATTTTCCTTACTGTTAAAGCGTTATACCTTCGTGAGCAGCCACCGTGTGGATATCTTTATCACCCCGGCCGGACAAGTTGGCAATAATTATCGCATCTTTATCCATTTCAGGTGCAATTTTTGCCGTGTATGCCAGGGCATGACTGGATTCCAGTGCAGGAATAATACCTTCAATCAAAGTCAGATCATGGAAGGCCTGCAAGGCTTCTTTATCGGTAACAGAGACGTAACTGGCACGACCGCTATCTTTTAACCATGCATGTTCCGGCCCAACCCCGGGATAATCCAATCCAGCCGAAATTGAATGCGTTTCAATAATCTGGCCGTACTTATCTTCCATAAGGTAAGTCCTGTTGCCATGCAATACACCAGGTTTGCCAGCATTTAATGGTGCCGCATGATGACCTGTTTCAATACCCTCTCCTGCGGCTTCAACACCGAAGATTGAAACCTGCTTATCATCAAGAAATGGATGGAATAATCCAATGGCATTTGATCCGCCGCCTACACATGCCACCAGGGTATCCGGTAATCTTCCAGCTTGTTCCAGACACTGTTGTCGCGCTTCTCTTCCTACCACAGCGTTGAAATCTCTGACCATCGCCGGATAAGGATGCGGTCCGGCAACGGTACCGATAATATAAAATGTATCATCGACATTAGTTACCCAGTCACGCATTGCTTCATTTAATGCATCTTTCAGGGTTTTTGAACCCGCTTCAACTGAGACAACCTTCGCACCAAGCAATTTCATACGAAAAACATTGATCGCCTGCCGCTGTATATCTTCAGCACCCATATAAACAACACACTCCATCCCATAGCGGGCGGCTACAGTTGCCGATGCAACGCCATGTTGACCAGCTCCTGTTTCAGCAATGATTCGCTTTTTACCCATTCGTCGGGCTAATAAAGCCTGTCCCACAGTGTTGTTAATTTTATGTGCGCCGGTATGGTTTAAGTCCTCCCGTTTAAGATAGATTTGAGCGCCACCCAATTGCGCACTCCAGCGTTTGGCATGATAAAGTGGTGATGGTCGGCCAACATAATGTTTTAATTCGTTTTCAAACTCTGAAAGAAATTCCGGATTCTTTAAATATTGATTGTAGGCTTGCTCTAATTCATCCAGAGGTCCCATTAATGTTTCAGCGACAAACCTTCCACCATAGGGACCAAAATGCCCTCGATCATCCGGCATTTCTTTTAATGGCTCGTCTGTTGTAGAGTTAATTTTATTCGTTACTTCCGACATTCATTCACTTCTTTAATAAAGTTAATTATCTTGTTTGGGTCCTTCTTGCCTTTTTCTATTTCAACACCACCACTCACATCAACTGCATAAGGTTTAACCTTTGCTATGGCTTGTTTTACATTATTTATATTAAGTCCTCCAGCAAGAATAATCGGTTTAGTTAAATCTTTCGGTATCCTGTCCCAATCAAACGAAATACCGGTACCCCCGGGCGTATCTTTTACAAAAGTATCCAATAATAACGCCCTGGCCGACGCATAAGTCTTAATTTCTGAACCCAAATCAACATCACTACTCATTCTTATAGCCTTAATATACGGCCTGCCATATAAAGTACAAGCTTGTTCCATTTCCTGTCCATGGAATTGTAATGTATCTATTGGAACCTGTTTTAGTATTTCTCTAATATAATTTTCATCCGCATCAACAAATAAACCTGTACAATTTATAAATGGTGGCACGCTATTTACTATGCGACTAGCTGTATCTATAGAAACATAACGTGGGCTTTTTTCATAAAAAACCAGGCCTATTGCATCTGCTCCAGCTTCAACTGCAACCATCGCATCTTCAAGACTGGTAATACCGCAAATCTTTACCCTGGTGCGACTAATATTATTCATTGAATCGCTTCCATTTGTTCAAGCAACGTTTTCACTTTTGGTATGTTGAATCGCGCCGGATATTTAACATCAACCAGATACAAACCGTCTGGTTCTGCCGTGACTCCACCTGCTGTTCGATCTTTCGCATCCAATACTTCTTTTGCCCAGGAAATATTTTCTCCGCCATATCCAATAGTCATTAATACACCAGCAATATTTCTTACCATATGATGTAAAAAGGCATTCGCACATATTGTAATTACAAACGTATCACTCATTTTATTTATTGTCAGATTATACACGGTACGGATCGGGGATTTTGCCTGGCATGCTACTGCCCTATACGAAGTAAAATCATGTTCACCAACGAAACAACTGGCAGCTGTTTTCATTTTTTCCAGATCGAGTGAACGACATTCCCAACTTGCTAATCCATTTAAAATGGCCGGTCGAGATCGGCGGTTAATAATAAGGTATTGATACGTTCTTTGTTCAGCACAAAACCGTGCATGAAAATCTTCTTCAACTTCCTTTGCCCAGGTTACGGCTATATTACCAGGGAGCTTGGTATTGGTACCTAATACCCAGCCGTGATCCTCTCTTTTTGCTGATGTTTCAAAATGCACAACTTGTTGAATTGCATGCACACCGGTATCAGTACGTCCAGCACATACTACCGTGATTTCTTCATCAGCAATTTCGGACAAGGCCTGCTCTAGTGTTGCCTGAACAGTTATTGCATGATCCTGTTTCTGCCAACCGGAATAATCTTGTCCATTGTATTCAATTCCCAGTGCAATCTTCATCATGACCGGTGATTGGATCGATATTGAAAGTTACGGAATGTTAAAAAAAGGCGAAATTAAAAACGAACTCAAAAACTAAAATCACACCTGTGCCAATAATTCTTCAGCTTGTTTCTTTTGTTCATCATTCCCTTCAACCATTACTTCGTCGAGTATTGTCTTTGCACTCTCTTTATCGCCAAGCTCGACATAAGCCTTGGCTAAATCAAGCTTGGTTGCAACTTCATCTTCGACGCTTTGTTCTTCAGGTTGAGCTGCCCTGGGAACAAATACAGTATGGTCTTCATCATCATCATCGTCTTCATCTTCAGATGGAAGTGCCATCTTTGGCATTTCTACAGTACCTTCAAGATCGATATCAGCTGCTGGCTGTTCATCAGTTGCCGGTTCTTCACTGTCAGCATCCATATTCAGATCGAAATCCAATTCAGCGCCATCCGTTGGTTCCTCTGACTCACCGGCTATATCAGGACTGACTTCAGGTTTGGAATCGGAATCCGTATCTAAAGATATTCCATCATCCGCTTCTGACATATCCAGTTCAATTCCACCTTCACTGGTTTCACCCATATCCAGGTCGAGTGAAATTTCACTATCCTCTTTGGCCACACTATCTGCACCTGCATCCATATCCAGCGAAATTTCGTCGCCACCTTCTGCAGTAACATCATCAGTTGCTTCACCCATATCAAAATCGAGAGATATTTCTCCATCGCCGGCACTATCGTCTCCGCTATCAGGTTGAACAGGTTCTTCATCACCTGTATCAAGCTCGATTTCACCGGCACCGGATTCATCTGTTACAACTTCCGACTCTGCTTCTGTATCAGTAGCGCTAGCTAAATCAAAATCAAGTACATTATCATCATCAGCGGGTTCTGCCGCTGCTTCACTTTCGGGTTCAGTACCAACATCTAATAGTTCGTCACTATCAGCTCCCGCACTGGTGGCAGCAGTAACATCAAGTAAATCTTCTTCTGTATCCAGTTCAAGATCTGCAGCAGTAGTTACATCAAGCAGATCTTCACTATCAGCACTACCAGCTGACAGATCAAGCATGTCATCATCGGTACTTGCTTCGGTAGATTCAGCTGGCTCATCGGTCCCGGTAGCTGCAGTCACATCAAGTAGATCTTCTGCGCCAGTCCCTGCACCAGTACCTGAAATATCAAGCATATCTTCGTCCGCACCTGGTTCAGGCAAGGCTTCAGAGTCTGCTTCAATTCCTACCGCTGCAGTAACATCAAGGATATCTTCACCTTCTTCAGAAGCCGTTAAATCAAGGGCACCATCATTGCTATCTGTTGCCGGTGTTTCGGCAGCTTCGGCACCTGTACCAATATCAAAATCCAGTCCTCCTTCATCACCACCGCCGGACTCTTCATCAGCAGTTACATCAACAAATCCGCCGCCTGTTGTCTCTGCAGCGCCATCATCTTCATCATCGGCACCTTCTTCAAACAATGCACGATTTGGAGACATCTCCTGCCACATTGCAACTGCCATACCCCAGTTTTCATCTGCCTCACCAAATTTATCATGCAAGACCTTTGCGATCTCCTCATACCCCTTCTTGTTACCTGATGTATAAAAGACTTCAAGCAACTTGGTATAGTATTCCGGATTCTCCGGATCATCATTGATGGCATTACGTACCATCTCTTCTGCTTGATCGAATTGTTCAAAAGCGAGATAGGTATTAACCTCTTGTAATGGATCTTCTTCAGCTTCTTCTTCATCAGGGGCCGCAGCTTCAGGAGCAATAAATTGTGTTTTTTCTTCTTCTTCCTGCTCATCATCAGTATCAAGATCAAACTCAGGTGCTTCTTCTTCAGGCATTGCCGTTTCTGCTTCAGATTCTGATTCTGGCAGAGCAGTAACCGCTTCTGAATCAGGAGCTTCCCCGCCTGTATCACCCAGATCACCAGAATCGAAATCCGGAAATGCTTCAGCAGTCGGTGCATCAATATGCATTACTTCGGCGGGCTCTTTTTTAAACTTCAGTATTACAATCACAATTAGTAATAACAGGATAACGCCACCAACCGCCATACCGATGATTGGATTACCAAGCAGCATTTCTTTAACCGGGCCAAGGTACTGATTAACCATACCCATAATGCCTGCATCTGCAGGAGCAGGTTCATCGATTACCTCAATGACCTCTTCAGGTTCTTCTTCTATAAGCTCTTCTTCTTCCGCAACGGGTTCTTCTTCAACGAGCTCTTCAGGCTCCTCTTCTATAACCTCTTCTTCTTCCGCAACCGGTTCTTCTTCTATAAGCTCTTCTTCTTCCGCAACCGGTTCTTCTTCAACAAGCTCTTCAGGCTCCTCTTCTATAACCTCTTCTTCTATAACCTCTTCTTCTTCCGCAACCGGTTCTTCTTCTATAACTTCTTCTGCTTCTGCGGCGGCATCACTTCTTGCCATTTGTTCCTGAAGAGCGGCAAGTTCATCATCCTTAAGTTCAAGTAAACGTTTTAAATCAGAAAGCAATGTTTCTGATTCCTGTAATCGATCTTTTAGTTCAATGTTTTCCTGGGTAAGTGCTTGTATCGTTTCATTCGCCAGGATCAAATCATTACCTGTACCTGAGTCCACACTAACTGCTTGTTCAGTAGTCTCGTCTGATTCATTGGCTGCAACGAGTTTTAATTCAGGATCAGATTCAACAACCTCTTCTGCCTGACCTGTAACTTCTTCTTCATCTTCCGCCTCAACGGGCTCGGGAACTGAACTGACCTCAGGCCGCTCACTGACTGCTGTAGATAAATTGTCCTTAATACTTCCCCACGCAGTATATTGTGATTGGACCTCTGCCAAAGCCTGGGCATTAGTCAGTGTCGTAAGCTCACTTTCATCTGGCATACGTAAGATCTGACCGCGCTTAAGCCCGTTTATATTCTGACCATTGAATGCCTCCGGGTTAGCCCTTAATAAGGCCAGCATCATTTGGTTAACACTAACCGAACTATCAGGACGCGTTGCTGAGGCAACAGACCAAAGGGTATCTGATCCAGTCGTTGGACCATAATCACCACCGGAATAATCTATTGCAGGTGAAGAGACAGGTGTAACAGTCGAAGCGCTGTGCGCTTCGAAATCCTCGGCATAAACAACCTTATGTTCCGGATCATCGATGGTTGATGCGACATCATCAATCAATTCAACCTGATTTCTAAATTCTTCAGCACGTGCGCTTGAATCATATAATGGTGGATCGAGTAATACCGTATATTCGCGGTATAGACGACCTTTAGACCAACTTACTTCAACCAGGAAATTTAGAAATGGTTCACGGATCGGTTCTGTACTAAACACACGAATATAATCAGGCCCACCATCAACCGAACGGCGTAACGCAAATCTTAAATTACCTAAAATAAAAGCCCGTTCAATCTTTGCCCGTGCAAATGCTTCGCTATCAGCAAGTGCAACATTAAGAGAATCCAGCTCGTCTGCAGTAGGTGATAATAATTCGATTCTTGCATCAAACGGCTCATTCAATGCTGAATTAAGATCTAGCCGTCCTAAGCCAAGTGCACTGGCAATAGATGGAACCAGTATCAGTAAAATGGCAAAGTGGAGTTTATGTCTCATCATTACTCAGCTTCCTTGAATTCAATTTTGCGGTGGATCAATCAGGAATGAATACTTACGAACGATATGTCCATCAGACCAACCGATATCCAGTGTAAATTCTATAACCGGCTCACGAACTACATCACTGCTGGAGATCTTTAAATAGCTACCGGTATCGCTTTTTACCAGCTCATATTTTAATTGATAGCGACTGACATTATTTTCAGCATTTTGAGTGAGTTCTATCTCAAGATGATCCAATTCATCCGGATTGTCCGTGATAATATCAATCCGCACATCAAGTCTTTGATTTAAATAGGATTTTATATCTGCGTTAGATAACACCAGGGCATGACCAAAAGAACTATATAAGCCCAAACAAATGACCACTATTAACCTTGAAATTGTTTTGTAGGTACCCATTAATTGCGCACTAAATTATTGTTTTATATGATTATTTTGACCCCAATAAGCGCCATCTTCAGCACATTATAAAGCATAAAAACACGCATTATTTTCTCTGTTTTCGCCCAACACAGAACTTACGAATGTGCTTTATATATTACCGATAACTATAGTTTATAAGTAGTGTTTTACCAGAAATTCAGCAATTTGAACACTATTTAATGCGGCCCCTTTTCTGACATTGTCTGAAACTACCCACATATTCAATCCACGTGGATGTGAGATATCTTCTCGAATACGACCGACAAATACGGCATCCTCACCTGCAGCTTCTGAAACTGCTGTTGGATAACCACCATCCTCATGTTTATCAAGTACCGTCACGCCAGGCATGTTTTCCAGTAATTCCCGGGCAAATTCAAGTCCGATCTTCTCTTTTGTCTCGATATGTACTGCTTCAGAATGACCATAAAAGACCGGTATCCTGACTGTTGTCGGGTTAACCAAAATTGAATTATCTTCAAAAATCTTTCGTGTTTCCCAAACCATTTTCATCTCTTCCTTGGTATAGCCATTTTCCTGAAAAGCATCGATATGCGGTAAAGCATTAAATGCAATTTGCTTTGGATAGACACTGCATTCTATATCTTTTGCATTTAATAAATTTGCCGTTTGTGTTGCCAGTTCTTCAATAGCTTCTTTACCTGTTCCAGATACCGCTTGATACGTACAAACATTAATTCGATCTATACCAACTGCATCATAGATTGGCTTTAGTGCCACCAACATCTGTATTGTTGAGCAGTTTGGGTTAGCTATAATGCCTCTGTTTTTATAATCGGCAATAGCATGAGGATTTACTTCGGGTACCACTAAAGGAATATCATCGTCGTACCGAAACTGTGATGTATTATCAACAACCACACAACCGGCCTCGGCAGCACGCGGGGCATGTATCTTCGAAACTGATGCACCAGGAGAAAATAACCCGATTTGCACATTACTAAAATCAAATGTTTCCAGGTCTTCAACAACGAGCTGCTTGTCTTTAAATGGAATTCGTTTACCGACCGATCGACTACTGGCCAAGGCATAGACTTCAGCAACCGGAAAATCACGTTGTTCCAATATTGACAACATGGTTTCGCCAACGGCACCCGTTGCACCTGCTACAGCAACATTAAATTTCTTCTCTTCCATTTTTTCTACTCTAAAAACTAATAATATAATTAAAATTGATTTGATAATGCCGTAACAACAGCATCACCCATTTCATTTGTGCCAACACAAGTCATACCATCTGCATGGATATCTTTTGTCCTTAATCCATCTGTTAATACCTGGTTTACGGCATTATCAATCTTGTCCGCAATTACATTTTCAGAAAGTGAATAACGCAACAACATGGACAAAGATAAAATTGTCGCCAATGGATTTGCAATATCCTGTCCCGCAATATCCGGTGCCGAGCCATGAATCGGTTCATACATTCCCTTACCGTCACTTGCTAAAGACGCTGATGGCAACATGCCTATAGAACCCGTTAACATCGAAGCAAGATCAGAGAGAATGTCGCCAAACATGTTCGTTGTTACAATGACATCAAATTGTTTTGGTTCACGCACCAATTGCATGGCAGCGTTATCTACATACATATGTTGTAACTCGACATCGGGATAATCTTTGGCAAGTTCACTAATAACTTCGCGCCATAACTCGGTGGCTTCGAGTACGTTTGCCTTGTCCACTGAACAGACCCGCCCCTGACGTTTACTGGCAACTTCGAATGCAATCCTAGCGATACGTTTTATTTCATTTTCACTATAGACCAGCGTATTAAATCCCTGACGTTGTCCATCATCAAGCTTCTTAATGCCTCTTGGTTGGCCAAAATAAATGCCGCCTGTTAGTTCCCTGACAATCATGATATCCAGGTTATTCACAACATCTGCCTTCAATGTAGACGCTGATGCCAACTGCGGAAATAAAACAGCAGGACGTAAATTGGCAAATAAATCCAGACCGGCGCGAATAGCCAGGAGCCCCCGTTCCGGTCGTAAGGGCCGGTCGATCTGCTCCCATTTTGGACCGCCAACCGCACCCAATAATACAGCGGCAGATTCCCTGGCCCTGGCCAGGCTTGAATCTGGCAATGGTACTCCTTCAGCATCAACGGCACTGCCACCGATTAATCCATGTTCAAACTCAAGGTCCAGAGCCTGTTCATCGATTAAATAAGCAAGTATTTTCTCTGCCTGATTGATAATTTCCGGACCAATACCATCACCCGGTAAGATTAAAATTTTTTTCGTCACGATCTAATTTTCCAGGGCCTTGCAGCATATCTTTTGCAAAGGGCGCAAAGCATACATCAAAATCAACCCAGGTCGAACTATTGTTAAGGCTAATCCCGAGTATTGTCGCTTTTTAATACACTAATCAGACCAGCAGCGATAATAAGTACCCCGCCGAAATATTCATTTTTTTGTACAATTTCATTTGTTAACAACGCCGCCGAGACAGCGCCGGCCACTACTTCCATCAAAAACAGGATCGATGAACGTTGGATCGGTAAATGTGTAACACCATATTGTGCCGTCCATGTCATAACAAACATAAAAGGAAAACCCAGTAAAAAAACCAATAGTCCGGATTGAATCGTGATTGGAGGCCTGGGAACTTCAACAATAAATAAACCTAACAAGGTAAGGACTATTACGCCTGCCCAGGCTGATCCCATTTTAAATTGTATAGGTACATTACCCGTCTTACGCACAACGATATTGGTCATGGCAAAAGTCAGTCCTGAACTAATGGCAAACAGATCAGCGCGGCTCATTAACACCATATAATCCAGATCTGTTTGCCAGAGCATCAATATTGCTCCCAACATCGCAATGATTAATGCTATTGCACTCGTTAATGTCAGGCGTTCACCTAATATAAAGATTGCCATCAGGATTGCCCATATCGGCGATAAATAAAATAACAACAAGACCCTGACAACTTCGCCTTCCAACATAGCCAGAATAAATGCAAAATTTGTCCAACCTGCGAACAGACTAATCAGGGCATATTCAATTTTATTTGCCAGAAATACCGAACGTTTCTGCCAACATGGAATAATGATGAAAAAAATTGCAGAACAATATAAAAGTAAGGCAGACCACAAACCGTGAAAACCCATTGCCTCCAATAAACGAAGTGGATACCACAGCACGCCCCACAAGATAGCCGCAATGATGCACGAAATTGATGCTAAATATTGTGATCTCATTTGGGGAGATGAAGTCGATAGCATATACTTGGCCGTTTTCTGTACGTCATTAAATTAATTGTATTACTAATGAATCCTGGTTTAGAAAATTTACACGCTTATCCTTTTGAAAAGTTGAACATGCTGCTTGAAGGATGCGTCGCCAATGCTGATAAAACAGCAATCAGTCTTGCTATTGGCGAACCGAAGCATCCGACACCGAAATTCATACTGGATTCACTACATTCCAACCTGGACGATATTGCAATCTATCCTACCACACGCGGTGCTGATGAATTACGCCAGACTTTTAGTCAATGGTTATGCCAACGATTTAATTTACCGGAAGGATCGATTAACCCGGAACGACATGTGCTACCGGTCAATGGTACCCGGGAAGCATTATTTGCAATCACACAAACACTAATTAATAGTGATAAGGAAAAACCTTTAGTTGCATTACCGAATCCCTTCTATCAAATCTATGAAGGGGCGGCATTACTTGCAGGAGCAGAACCCTATTATCTTAACTGCACAAAAGAAAATAATTTTATCCCCAACCTTACATCCGTCCCTGATAATATCTGGCAACGATGCCAACTTATTTATCTTTGTTCTCCTGGTAATCCTAGCGGTGCTATCATTGATGAAGAAACTGTCAAACAATTACTAAATCTGGCTGAACAATACGATTTTGTCATTGCTGCAGATGAATGCTATTCAGAAATATATTTCGATGAGACACAGCCACCACAAGGACTACTTGAATATGCAAATAAACTGGGCAATGAAAACTACAGGCGTTGTCTTGTATTTCATAGCCTGTCAAAACGGTCTAATGTACCTGGTTTGCGATCCGGTTTTGTCGCCGGGGATAGCGATCTGATCGATCTGTTTTTTCGTTATAGAACCTATCATGGTTGTGCCATGCCTGCACATACACAAAAAGCGAGTATTGCAGCCTGGCAAGACGAAACACATGTGATACAAAACAGAAAAAAATATAGGGAAAAATTCCAGCAAGTCTGTAAAGTATTAAGTCCGAGCCTGGATGTTGAACCGCCACCTGCAAGTTTTTATCTCTGGCCAGAGCTGCCTGGTTCGGACACAGATTTTGCAAGGGAATTATATAAACACGAAAACATAAAAGTATTACCCGGTTCTTATTTATCGCGGGATAATAACGGTATCAATCCTGGTAAAGACCATGTGCGGATTGCACTGGTTGCGGAACTTGAAGAATGCATCGATGCTGCAAACAGAATTAACACATTTATTAAAAAATCATACTGATTAGGAATATCCATGAGTGAATTAGAGAAATTAATTACTGAACAATTTGATAACCGGGCCGAGCTCGAAAAAAATGACCCCAGCAAGGAACTTAAGGACGCTGTGGAAGAATGTATCTGGAAACTGGACAGTGGTCAGGCAAGGATTGCAGAAAAGATTGATGGCGAATGGGTCGTGCATCAATGGTTAAAAAAAGCCGTGTTGCTTTCTTTCATTATTGATAAAAACATCGTTATACAGGGTGGCCACACAAATTATTTTGACAAGATTCCAAACAAATTTTACGGCTATACCAAAACCAATTTCATCGAAACCGGTGCGCGTGTCGTCCCCACTGCAACTGTAAGACGTGGCAGTTACATTGGCCAGAACGTCGTGTTAATGCCCAGTTTTGTCAATATCGGTGCCTATGTAGATAACGGCACAATGGTTGATACCTGGGCTACGGTCGGGTCATGTGCCCAGATCGGAAAAAATGTTCATCTGTCTGGCGGTGTCGGTATCGGCGGAGTACTGGAGCCATTACAGGCCAACCCAACGATTATTGAAGACAACTGTTTTATCGGTGCCCGTTCAGAAGTTGTCGAAGGTGTCATCGTTGGCGAAGGTTCTGTTATTTCAATGGGTGTTTACATCGGCCAAAGTACACGTATCTATAACCGTGATACAGATGAGATCAGTTATGGTTATGTTCCCCCCGGATCGGTAGTCGTTTCCGGAAACTTACCCTCTAATGATGGCAAATACAGCTTGTATTGCGCCGTTATTGTTAAAACTGTGGATGAGAAAACAAGAAGTAAGGTTGGTATCAACGAAATTCTTCGAGATCTCTAAAAAGGTATGTCATCAAAAACTGTTACGCTTTACGGTATAAAAAATTGCGACACAGTTAAAAAAGCACGGCAATGGCTAGACAAACAGGCCGTGCCTTATAGCTTCCATGATTTTCGTAAAGACGGCATAAACAAAACATTGGTTAATGATTTTCTAAAACAGATCGATATGGAAATATTAATTAATAAACGTGGGACCAGTTGGCGAAAATTAACGGATAAGGAAAAGGACATTAAAACAAAAAACCAGGCTGTTAAAATAATGCTTGAACATCCTACCGTAATTAAACGGCCTGTATTACTAAAAAATAAAAAATATTATATCGGTTTTAATGATGAGTTGTATAAGTCTATAAAATTCTAGTTTGCCTGCTTTTTTCTAGTCACATTTATCAGTCAAAATCTTTTTCAATTGAATATCAGACGCAATATCCTTTTTACCCTTGAATATCTTACATGCGGCATCAATATCATTTTTCAAAATATAGGTTTTAACAAGGTTGATATTTGCAAATTGATAATCCTTTCTTATATTTAGTGCCTTGTTAAAATGTATAACCGCAGAATCATAGTTACCCTGTTTTGCATCAATGATTCCAATCTGGACAAAGGCATCCGCCAGCGAAGGATCATATTTAATCGACTTGTAAAAATGCGCCCTGGCTAATTTAAATTCATTTAATACACCGTAAATTTCAGCAATATTATAATGTGTAGGCGAATAATCCGGGACCAGGGAAATCGATTTCTTATATGAATTTATTGCATCATTATATTTTCCATCTAATGATAAGGTATGCGCCATATTATAATGTAGTAAAAAATTATCAGGTGTAATATGAGATGCAATTGTATAATGCTCAATCGCATTATCTAAATCACCAATCTTTTTTAAAGCATTAGCAAAATTAATATGCGCATTCGCATGGTCAGGTTTTAATCTTATAGCATGTTTAAAATGAATAAGTGATTCCTCAACCCGACCTGTTTTAGATAACTCTGTTGCAAGATTATAATGTGCACGATAACTGGCCTGGTTTTTATTAATTACATCCCGCCACATTACCTCTGCACTTTTCCAGGTTTCATTCCTTATATGAGTACCCATACCGAGTAGAAAAATAATCAACATGCATACGATATAAGTAGTATTTTTGTAGTTAATTAATGCATTGATTAATAAATAAGCACTTGCTATTGCTAAACCTGTCATTGGAAGATAAAGACGATGCTCAAAAATTATCTCCAACGGAATTAATGTAGATTCAATCGATAAGTGTAGATAAAACCATATTATGCAAAATGAAATCAGCCTGTATTTCCTTGCATATAGAATGGCAATACCTAATACCAAAATATGAAAAATAATGGCAATCGCTGTCGTTACCGGATCAAATAATGAAGATGAGATTGGAAACTCGTGAATTAAATTCAGCCGCGAAGGTAAAGGCAAAATAAATAAACCAAGGTAAAATACGATGACTCTCGACTGTGTTAATAATCGTTCATACATTGTAAAATCGCGCGCGTTATACCCCTCCTGAATAGTTGTAATTGGTGAACCACCCAAGTAAAAATAAGCACTGGCTACAATTAATAGCACTGCAAATAACATGAATGGAAGATTTTGTTTTAACCAACTCCATTCAAGATTCCGGAAAAAATACCATTCAAACATTAAAATTGTAATTGGTAATAAGACAGCAATCTCTTTACAACCGAGGGAAAGGAACCACGAAAATATTGCCGTAACATATAAAACTATTTTCAGCCATTTCGTTCCATCTATTTGCCTGGCAACAATGTAGACGCATAATGACAACAAATAGAAAAGTGTCGCCATACTATTCATTCTTTGAACAATATAGGTAACAGATTGAGTTTGAATGGGGTGGGCTATAAAAATACTGGCAGCAAAAGCAGCAATTAAAAAAACTGGCGAGAAGACCCTGTCATCTTTAACCGGGTGCCGTTGAAGTATTAATCGTGTTAAAAAGTAAACCAGTATTCCATTAATAAAATGTATCAGGATATTGACTACGTGGTATGAGTAAACGTTTAACTTATCGAAATAAAAATTTATTGCAAAACTGATATTTGCAATTGGCCGTGTTGGTAATCTGGCTTCAGCTACTACATTGCGTAATGTATTAAATTTTAAATCTGAAATATGTATGGCTTCGACGTGTGAAATATTTTTTTCATCATCGAAAATAAAAGGAACATTCAGACTATTTGCATAGATAGAAACTACTATAACGAAAAGGAATAAAAAAAGACCAACATGAAGTTTGGTGTTAACACTCAAGTTAATATTTTATAAAAACAGGTTAAAGTATTATTAATTATTTTGGTTTGACATAAAGTACCAGACTATGCTCGACTAATTCATAACCATGTTTTTCTGCAATCTCTTTTTGCAAACGTTCAATCTCTTCATTCTGAAATTCAATTACTTCACCTGTGTTTAAACAAACCATATGATCATGATGTACACCACGATCCAGTTCAAAAACCGAATGGCCGGAATCAAAATGATGTCGAATAACCAGACCCGCTGCTTCAAATTGTGTTAGTACCCGATATACAGTCGCCAAACCAACTTCTTCATCATGCTCCAATAATGTTTTGTAAACATCTTCAGCACTCATATGGCGCTCACTGGATTCTTCCAGTATTTGTAAAATGCGAATCCTGGGTAGTGTTGCTTTAAGTCCGGCTTTTTTTAAGTCAATGGCTTCCAATGTGACCTCCAGCAATAATATGTAGATAATGAAAGGGTTGCCGAAATTGCTGAAAAAGTATACTTGATACAAAAATAAATGTCGTTGAGGAAATTGGCAACAACAGTTATCCTGCCCCGTCCCGAAAATGACTATAATAGATTCTAAATAGACTATAACACATGAATAAATCAGTAGTTTTTATCTTTATCGCGTTGATGCTAACTGCGTGTAGCCGTAGTTACGATGGTGGTTATAACCTTCCCCTGCTCTATAAAATTGATATCCAGCAGGGGAACGTCATCGAACAGGAAATGATTGATAAACTCAAACCCGGCATGGATAAAAACCAGGTCAAATTCATTATGGGGACACCGGTATTAATCGATCCATTTCATAATGACCGCTGGGAATATATTTACAGTTTTCAAAAAGGAGGCAATGTAAGAGAACAGCGTCATATTACCCTGCACTTTGAAGAAGAAAAACTGGCTTATATTTCAGGCGATATAGAAGTATCCAACCTGCCCCGAAAACAAAACGATATTGTCACAGAAGAAGAGGCGATCGTCGTTCCTGAAAAAGAAAAAGAAGAAAAAGGGATATTCAGTCGTATGCTGGATGCGATAAACCCGCTGGATGATGAAT
The DNA here is from genome assembly GCA_028281365.1 of Gammaproteobacteria bacterium. Lineage (GTDB taxonomy): Bacteria > Pseudomonadota > Gammaproteobacteria > Eutrophobiales > Eutrophobiaceae > JANQJZ01. The sequence goes on from JANQJZ010000048.1 coordinate 38,873, forward strand.
AAATCTTAAATTCAAAATTTTAAGGGCTCTGACCCCTTTAACTTTTTACCCCTTTAACTTTTAACTACCTTACCCCTTTAACTACCTTCCTTTAACTCATTCAGATCAGAAATGCCTGTACTAAATAATATACAATGATAATTAATAAATACAAAAATAAAAATAGATGTACGAAAAAATACTCTTTTGCTAGTTTTTTAATCTCTTTATATACATCATCATCAAAATCATTGTTTTTATAAAAAAAAGGAACCCTAAATAAAAAAAGTTTATCTGAAAAATTCAACTTTAGATCACGATTTTTTATGATTTTATCTACCCTATACTGATGTATTACTGTATAAACAATAATTATCGCTATAAATATGTGAAATATATATGGAAATAAAATTATTTCTTCAAATAATTTCATAAATTAATTCCTATTAATAGTAATTAAAATGGAGATAAAGTCCCACATACAGCCCCAGCAACTAAAATCACAGCGCCATATGCAAAACCTTGTGCAGTTGTTTGTGCTATTAACAATTTTAAGGGGTCAGAGCCCTTTAATCTATTTTTTAGTTGCACGGCGGCGGCGTGCTTCTTTTGGGTCAACTTGTAACGGTCGATATATCTCCACGCGATCACCATCTTCCAGGATGTAATCCGGATTTTGTATTTTGCTGTACACACCAACTTTATTAACGTTTAGATCTATTTCGGGATACAGGGATAAAACATCTGACTTCCTGATTGCATCTTCAATACTGCTTCCTGTTGGAACCTCGAGTTTTACAACATGCTGACTTTCAGGGTTAATGTAGACGAGTTCGATCTGAATCGTTTCATTTTGTGCCATAGATCATCCGGGCGCGTTCAACAAAGGCATCAACCAATGAATCAATTATTTTCTGAAATGCTGTACCTAGCGTGTGTTTAACCAACTTGTTCTTGAATTCAAAATTCATATCCAGCATTACTGAACAGCCGCCATTATTATTTTCCTTAAACTGCCAGTGACCACTTAATTCCTTAAACGGTCCTTTCACAAGGTTCATGGATATTGAACTATTCGGTTCCATCGTATTGGCTGTTGTAAAAGTTTGTTTAATCTTGCCTACCGCGATTGAAACAGACGCCGTCAATGCATTGTCATTGTTTTCCAATACATTCGTTGCGGTACACCAGGGAAGGAAATCCGGATACGACTCAATATCATTGACCAATGAATACATTTGATTAGCACTATACTCAACAGTGGCTTGTTTATTAATGTGTGTCACCACAACAACCCTGTTTAATTAACCAGTCCTATTAACTTGAACAAACCGATGGCATTCAGGAAAATAATTATCACACCGAATGGTGCAATATAACGTACAGCAAAACGCCAGGATTGATACAACAAACTATCGCCCAATCCGAGTTCATCAATCGTTGATTTACGCGCCATTAACCATGCAGTAAATATGGCAATCAATAAACCACCTATTGGCAACATGACATTCGAGGTCAAAATATCGAAGATATCAAACATACCGTTCTCTTTAACCACTCCGGCAAACTCAAACGAGAAGGCCCAGTAATTAAATGATAATACGGTAATCAAACCCAATAACCAGCCAATTACGCCGGCTAATGCCGTCGCCTTGACACGAGACATGTTTTTGTTTTCAACCAGCCAGGTTACTGCAGGTTCCAGTAAAGAAATGGCGGAGGTCCATGCAGCAAACATCAATAAGACAAAAAACAAAGTACCGAAAAAAGTACCGAACGGCATCTGCCCAAAGGCAATCGGTAGTGACATAAAGATTAAACCCGGGCCACCTCCAGGTTCTAATCCATAGGTAAACACGATTGGAAAAATGGCGATACCGGCAAGCATAGCCACAGTCGTATCCGCGATTGCAATCGTAAAACTATTGAATGTGATCGATGATCGTTGTGACAGATACGATCCATAGATCATGATCGCACCCATACCGATACTTAAACTAAAAAAAGCCTGTCCAAGAGCGGGTAATAAAATATCGGCAAAAAAGTTTTTTTCAGCAAGCTGTTCAAAATTCGGCACAAATAAATAATTAATGCCATCCATAAACTTTTCCGTACTCATCGCATAGCCAACCATGACCAGTAACAGGATGAACAGTGCCGGCATTAAAAATCGTACTGCCTGTTCCAGACCGCTTTTTACCCCACGCGAAACAACGATCACTGTCATCAACATGAAAGTGGTATGCCAGGCAAGTAGTTTTTCCGGATCGGAAATGAGTTCGACAAAGATCTTTTTAGAATACGTCGCATCAGCATCAATAAACAGACCGGAACCGGTCCTGAAGATATAGGCCACGGTCCAGCCCGCTATAACACTATAATAAGAAAGGATAATAAAACCGGCAGCTACGCCCATCCAACCCAGCAAGCTCCAGTACCGGCTAAGCCCCTCTTCTTCTGCCAATGCATACATTGTATTAATGGGGCTTTGACGACCCCGACGTCCGACCAGGATTTCAGCCATTAAAATAGGAATACCGACCATCAATACGCAGATCAGGTAGACCAGAACAAAGGCAGCACCGCCATTTTCACCAGTTAAATAGGGAAATCGCCAGATATTACCTAAACCAACAGCAGAGCCGGTTGCAGCAAGGATAAAGGCCCAACGGGAGGACCACTGACCATGAATTGAGGAACGTTTTGCAGACATTTTTAGCTCATTTTTAGGTTTATTGTCCGTGAATTTACATCGTCCGACAAGCTTGCCCCGCCAAGCTATTTTGTTTCAGCCTGCAAAAAAGTAAAAGGTATTAACCCTGACGACAACAGCTTTTGTAAGAACTTTATAAACTTCGTCAATGCACAACTGGAAAAATAAACTCAGGCTGAACACGTTTAAACATAGTTGCCTTCAACTCATCAGCCACTCCGATATAGACCATTACAGAATGCATAGTCCTGTTATAATCCGCCGGATTATTGATCGGGACACGATATATTAATGAGTAAAAACAAACCGGCTGGCGGAGGCAAAACTATCGCGCTCAATAAAAAGGCCCGTCATGATTATTTTATTGAAGAGCGTTATGAAGCTGGCATCTCCCTGCAGGGTTGGGAGGTCAAGAGCTTGCGTGCGGGTAAAGTCCAGATCATCGATAGTTATATCCTGCTAAAGGACAGCGAAGCCTACTTGTTTGGTGCCCTGATTACGCCATTACCTACCGCATCTACCCACACTAATCCCGACCCACAACGCACACGAAAACTGCTATTGCACAGGGCGGAGTTAAATAAACTTATTGGTGCCGTTGAACGCAAAGGCTTTGCGCTGATACCAACAGCACTGTATTGGAAAAACAGTAAGGTCAAACTTGAGATTGGCATCGCCCGCGGCAAGAAGTCACATGATAAGCGCGAAACAGAAAAAGAACGCGACTGGCAACGGCAAAAAGCCAGGTTGATGAGACACTAGTTCAGGACAATTAGTTTTATTAGTTTTACTGATAAATCAAATCATTTTTTTTCATATTTTCACCAGGAACAATCCCTGACCACTCCTGTCATATCGAGCACAACTTTTTAATTTATGATTACATACAGGAGAAAGAAAAGATGAAAGAAGCATTTTTAGCGGGATTATTGGCAATGAGTGCAAATGCAGATAACAATGACATTAATATTAAACAGGTTGTAACACCTTTAAGTGTTGGATCTGAAAGCGAACAGCATACATTGCTACGCCAAACGTATCATTATGCTGATTTTTCACTAACAGCGGATGGTACCAAAGCAGGTAAACCACACATTGTTCGTCACCTATTAAGCCCAACCGGAAGCTAAGCTGTTTGGAGTGGGCGTAAGCCCACTCCTGATATTAATCGTACTAATCTCCAGCCATTATTTTTTTCAATCATCGTTATTAAAAAATTTCATCCCTGCAAACAGGAACCCGGTTTTTTCGTTCATTGTCCAATACATTATTTAACTGAACCCGAATTTAAACCCGGAGAAATAACATGATTGAATTCTTTTTAAACAGGCTGTTTGCCGAGACTTCGCTTGTTTGTGAAAGTAATGGGTCAAACCAAAATGACACAGACGACGAAGATACCACCATACCGCCTTATGAAGATACCCAATAATTGGCTGTACACTCTTTAAAAATCTGTCCCGGCATCAATATATAAAGGTAGATGAATAGTCTATAATTTACCCTTCTTCAGGAAATCGATTTCGGGGGCGTACTGGCTTCGACGTGGATACGAAACCTGAGGGGCATGCCGAGGCGCAGATTACCTCGTAAACACAACTGCAAATTTAATAGTTGCCAACGAAGACAACTACGCACTAGCTGCTTAATAACCAGTCATAGTGCCGTCTGCCTACTGTAGTGCTTGTGCTCGGTAGAACAGGCGTCGACTCACACAAGACCGCGATGAAGCTTGTCCGAGGTAGATTCGTTAAACTTTAATCGGAATCGCTGTTTGTTTTCCCTGCCGTTCGGGTAGCACTCAGTTAAATTTAAAGAGTCGGCTAAGCATGTAGATCCGATGGCAGAGGATTTGCGGACGCGGGTTCAATTCCCGCCGCCTCCACCAAAAATATAAAACCTCCTATACGGAGGTTTTTTATTTTTTACGGCCGGGATTGAGCCCTTGTAGCGGGCCGCATAAATGGATTAGCGGTACGATTACATGGATGTAATCGGTAGAGTCGAGTCTGGAAGTGCGCAGCCTGCCCTTGGGTACAGAGACCGAGAAAACGTCGGGAAGTGCGTAGCCTGCCCTTGGGTACACGTTTTCGAAAAAGTAAAATCAACCTAGGAATTTAAATGGAGGTAAATTATAGATGACCGGGAGCGACCAGCAAAGGACGTGCGCGGTAGAAAATGCAGGAGCATATTTTCGAGGATGTTATACGCTAACTAGAGATTTAAACGGAGGTTAATTTATGGATGGCCGGGAGCGAACCCGCCTATGTATGAAAATTAATTTTATAAATATCCACTATAGTCTAATTATCGACTCTATTATTACTAATAATATTATAAATATAATGAGTGAAATTCGATATTTACACATAAAAATTTTGATTTTAAAAAATGAACCTTTGACTTCATAGATAATTTCACTAATTGTTGAATATTTATCATGTAAACATACACAAGAATTTTCAACTTTATTTACAGTTTCAGTTAATTCACTAAGAAATTCATTAATTATTGTGTGTCTTTCATTACGATTTTTAATATGTGCGTTTTCAATATTCAATGTTAATCTAAATTTTAATTTTGAAATATCCTCTGTACTTAAAACATTTAATTCATAATCTTTTAATATTTTCGCATACAACTCTATATTTGAAAGATCGTATAAAAATTTACGTAATTGAATTCTATTCTTTTGTTTTTTATTGATTTTGCTTGTTATTTCTTCTGGTTTAGTTATTGATACTTCATTCCAAAATTTATAACCATCTTCACCAAGTTTCTTTAGAAGGTTAATTATTTTACTATGCAGATCCTTTTTTTCTACTCGAAAAAGGATTCGGTTTGAATTCCAAATAAAAATTAACCACCCAAAAATAATTAAAGAAGGAATTATATTTGATGAAATAAGTTTATATGTTGAGCAAAATCCATTTATTAATAAATCTAACATTTCCTTTTATTCTGATTCTATTAAAGGAATATCTCTTTCAATACCATATGCAGCGTTATCTACGACATATTTATAATCTTCAAGGTAGGACTTAAGTTCATGTTTAAACGTAACTTTTGCAAGTAGCTCTTTTTTATTCATATAACCTCTTCTAATAATGCCACCAAAAGTTTCTTCAATAAAAGAAGGGCCACATAACACATCTTCAAAATCGACAATTACGTACTCGAAGTCATTCAAAGCAGGCATAATAAAGTCTTCTCTAAATCTTTGCCCATTGTCAGGACCATCTCTTGGATCTCTTCCGTAAGGATCTGTAGAAAAGTCACTCTTTACATTTATTTTTTTTGTCATCATTTCTTATTTGCGTTCTGTACTGCTGGGAAGTGAAATATTCCATTGTATAAGAGTACCATTAATAGAGTGTTTCGAGTCGTACATAGTTTCAGATTTTTTGTTTACACTGACATTATCATAAAGATAAGTTCCTTTATTACTGAATATCCATAGTAAACCTTGAGGGTTATTTTTTGCAAATCTCATAATTCTATCAAGACCGGTTCCTCTGCCACTACCTTCCTGTTCATAACGTGATCTTCTAAACTCTGTTGCTGCTTTAATCATAGCACAGTCATTCCCTAACGGTAGAAATTCTGAAACTATTCCTCTCACTTTTTCATAACCTGATTGCTTTGGTAATGTGACAGGAATTCCATGGCCTAAATCATATAGTGCAATATGAATTTGATCATTAATTTGATGCCCAAGTACCCACCATCTTTCACCAAATAACCTTAAAAATTTATCTTCAAAATCCTCGTAAGCATGATTAGTAATGTTTAATAAAGCTTCATGAATTGCTTGATACACAACATTTCTTTTTTCTAAATCCGCTTCTAGCTCACCAGAGTAAAATGTTTTATCCATATCAGTAACAACTTTATTGACAGAATGACCTGCATCATGCGCAACACCAGTTCTAATTGGAAGTAAATTTGGAATCGTAATTGCTTCATCAGATATATCTACATCTTCTCTCAAAAAACCTAATGAACTTAATAACTCGTTATGTAAAGGATCTTTTACGTTTATGTATCTAAATCTAACACCTTTATTAAACTGCTTAATTACCGAAACTGTAGAATGTAAACACAAAGTTGCAGCTGCTGTAATACTTGTTGTATTAACAAAATTAAGTATTATCAAATCAACATCATGTGAATTAAAACTTTTAATTTTATTAATAAACCGAAGTGTTTTATCAGCACTTTTTCTGTTATAGAGCGAGAAATCAACAGGTGCTAGAAAAGAATGGCTACGTATTATATTTTTTTTATGCTTTGCTTTTTTACTTCTCTTTTGTTCATTCCTTTGTTGTCTAATTACCCATTCTTGTACATCAGGATTAATTTTTTTCATTTAAATATCCATATTTATCAGCACAATTTATATATTCATATACTGTATTATGAAACATATTATCAATGATTTTAATATTTATATTAAATAAAATTCAGAATGAATCGTATTTCTTTAAATTTCAGAAATAATCACTTTAAACTCATCCTTATATTTATTAATTTCGCGTTTTAAATAGCGACTTTGCTCATCTGTTCGTGCATTTACAACCTTCGCGATAACTAATTTAATTTGTTCTGTATTATGGTCGAGATAGGCATGGTATTTTTCCGTCCTTATTTTATCTCTTTCTTTATACGCATCATTAAACTGTTGCTGCCAACCCGGTTCACGATTTAATAATTGCTCTAATGTTGCATACCACTGTTGTCGTTCTTCGAGCCAGGCCTGATCAAATCGTTTAAAGGATCGTGTTGCTGATTTAATAATGTCTTCCTGTTCATCAGTTAATGGCCCCAAAAATCGACCCAGATTATCACTAAGTCTTTCAGCGCTATCGTTTGAATATTCTTCGTCGCTGCGACTCAGGTATTCTTCTTCATTTTCCTTTTGTTTCTCCCACAGATTCATTATTAAAGCTTCAACCTGCTCCTGAGATAAATCTTCAGTTGTTGTAATAAATAGTTGAATAAATTTATCATCGACCCGGCCTAGTGCGTCCAGTACCTGCTCAGTCCAATCATCAACAATCTTGGCATCGACTGGTTTTTCAATGTCCGTTTCAATTTGATCCAGGAATTCGATATAACGACTTAACTCTTCATTACGATGCCAACTTAGGACCGTATTCAGATTTTTATCAAAATTTACCTGTTGTTCACGATCCAGCTCGACGAAGTCATCAACATACCAATTGATTAATGTATCCAGTCGATTATAAAAAAATGACTGGCTACAGCCGACGATTAATAGAATGAATAAAAATGGGGCAAAAAATTTAATGTGCATCAATGTCTAATTTTTTTAGTTTTCAATATGAGAATTAATTCACAATAGAGTTCAAAAATATGGTGTTTTTTTATAATTTTGGTTTGATATTTCATCGACATAGCTGAATTACTGCCTATACTTAACTATATATCTTGAGAAATTTAGTTATAGATGAACCTCTCCGTTTTTCAATTCTTTTCCTATGCTCAATAAAATCTTCAACAAACCATTGGAACTAAAAATTGGTGACCAGACACTCCAGTTTAATTCTGTTGCCGAGATTGTATTTTGTCTGGAAGGCAGGACATCTGTTTCTTCTACCAAGCTGGCTGAATTACTCAAAATGCCGATTGATCAGTTAGAAGAGCAACAAAAAAAGATTGAGGAGATTAATAAATCTCTTCTAACGATGCTTAATGAGATTATTGATAAGCCGGATAATATTGATCGTTCCATGCGTGAACTGGATACCCAGATTTTTTCACAAGATCACGGTTGGCGGGAAATCATACAGGCATTAAATAAAGTAGAAGGAGGTATCAACGATATTCGTACAGCTGTTTTAACAAAATATATGAAGTATTTGTCGACAGCTGAAGACACCGTTAAACATATCTGCGAAGAAAAGAAACGCTATGCCAGGGATCTTGTTAAAGATGTCCCGGAAGACCTGGATGCAACCTGGGCCATCAGCCAACTGCGTAAAGATGCCAAAAAAGAAATTCCCACGGATGATAACTTTAAACAACTCCCTAAAAACCAGAAAGTATCCGTTAACCTGTCTCCCGGTGAAAAGATTGATATACGTTTGGCATCTTACCCCTGCCAACTTGCCGCGATGAATGACAGTATTAATTTTATCGATAACAATGGCACAACAAGCTTAATGAAGGGACAAAATACTATCGGCAGGAGTGTGAAATGTTCTGTACAGATTGATCCGAATCAAAGACATGTATCAAGAAGACATCTGCATGTTTTAGTCACCGATGGACATATACTTCAATTAACGGATACTTCTTCGGAAGGGACGTTTATTAACTCTGATTTTATTACATAGTGCAAAAATTAACTCACTCCACATATTATAGACTCAATTTCGCAAAATCCCTGATATACCAGCGAATTAGCTGCCCCACCCCTTTGAAATACCGTATGTCATTGAATAATAAAGTATTTGATTGTCAAGCCGATATGCCGGTTAAGGCCGATTTCGGATAGTTACCGTGTTTGTAACAGGTTCGAAATTGAACCCTTTTTACATTGAATACGAAGACTTAGCTACTAAACTTTAATAATAGAAAGTGCAAGAGTCGATATGCAGATGACTCAATAAGAGCACTTAACAGAAGTAAGGCGATTTTGAGGTGTTTGTTAATAAAGTGGATTGATTCGAGAAAGAACCCGGTTCAATCCGTAGTTGGAACTTAAAAATTTATATTGATGATTGTTAACCTGGTTATATGGAGAGTCTATAATGAATAACAAACTTGCAGCTAAACGTGAATATGAAAGCAACGAACCCTCAAACTGGATAGAAAGGGTTGCCGAAGCTTTTCTTAATAACAAGATCAAAAGTAATCTTAAATCAGCTACCAAGGTACATCCTTGTATTATTAATAATCAGCGTGTGTTGGTGTATGAACATGGCCTGCAGGAAAAAAATCCTGAAGCCTATCAACAGCTAAAGACATATGCTGATAAAAATAGTTTTGGCATTAAAGAAGATCAACGTGTTACCGGTGACAAACCGGTCAAGTTTGAACGACGATTGGCAGAAAGTTTACCGATGTTATTTCTTGCAAGTGGTATCTTTATGTCCGGCAATACCAACGCTGGCGATATCCCCATGCCGGGTTCTGATTCCGATATTAAGGTAATGTCTGATGTCGAAGTAACCGCTGAATATGACAGAAATGATCGTGCTTATACCCAGCAGAATGGTAAACGTTTTATTACTAATCCTTATGGTGAAACCGAATCTATCCTTGCAGTCGCGGCACAAACCAAGGCCCAGGGTGAACTAAAACGTGTTAGTACGCGTGGCATTAAGATGCCTTCGGGTTACGTTGGTGGATTTATTAATAAATACGAACATACCTTTGCTAATGGCCAGACCTTTAGTTATTACGAAGGTGAAGGCTTTGGTGCCCTTGGTTATCATGCAGATGAAGGAAAAGTTATTCTTGATGTACTTGCCGGTGGTGGTGCGTTCTCTTCGCCAAAACTTTGGGGACCGTATGATCAATTACTTGGTGACAAGGACAATTCTTCCATGCATCTGATGATGGGTGACGGTAGCAAGGATGGTATGGGGTTATTAAAAGCATCTTATGCGATCGGTTACACCGCTGTCATGGCTGAAGAAGATTATGCAACCTTAGGTAATGCCTATAGTGGTGCTGTCCAGGACACGATGCAGCAACTTGTTGCCAGTGGTGCTACAGGTGATATAAATGTAGCTTCTACCGAAGATATTAGCGGAGACAAGATTTAATTTTTTAGTCATTAAATTTGTTTTCGTCGAATATGATATCGTACAGCTATGGTCAAAGATACCGACGCCCTTGATAATCTGAAGCGTATCGAGGCACAAAAACAACCTGGAAACTGGGTGGATCGCATTGTTAACTCAATGCGATCCAAAAAGAAACGGGCCATGGTTCACCCTTGCGTTATCGATGGCCATCGAACTCTCGTCTATGAACGTGGATTAGCAGAGACTGATCCCCACTCGTTCCAACTGCTGGTTGAATATGCTGACGCATATGGTTATCTGCTGAAAGAAGACCAACGTGCTGACTTCCTCGAAGGTGTTAAACGAGTTAGAAATAAAAGTTGTGCGAATGTTATCTCTATCATGGTTCTAACGGCTGGTCTTATGTCACAAACGGCTTATGCCATCGATGATGATGATCATGACCATGCAGCACATATTGATCCGGATATTACACAGAACAGAATCGAAACGGGTTATGATTTTAATCTCGATAGTTTTAAGACCCAGGATGAACTGGCAGCAGGATTATTGACCTGGATTAATCAACATTCTTCTTTTGATTACAACATCGACAAGGTTCCGAAGATTAAAAAGGTATCGGCGCACCAGATTGCTAAAGTGGCATTCGGTGGTGAATTACCTAAAGCAATTAATCCCGAAAGCCTGCAGATTTTTGGTTTGTATAACTTCAATGAGGAAACTGTTTACCTGCTTGATTCAATTGATCTGGAAACAAACGAAGGCAAAGCGATCCTGCTACATGAGTTAGTCCATTTTCTGCAATACCAGACCGGTATTGATAAAGATGCGAAATGCAAGAATGAACTGGAATCGTTGGCTTACGTTCTGGAAGCGAAGTTTCTGGACGCCCATCACCATGATCATAACATCAGTATGAGCCATATCTGGAAAGTCAGCCAATGTAAAGTTTAAAAAAGCCGACCTATTTCCTGATTTAAGCCGAGGGCAATTAAGCAATTCTACGATCAGGACGCTGTTGTAAAAGATATATTAAAAATCTGATGAATGTCTGTGTATCAAGTTGATTGAGAGAGTGAAATTTCTGCAAGGAGTCCTGTAGTCTGACGTAAACGTAAACTGATTATTTGTGCAATACGCCAGAGTAGTTTCACGGCAAGATTACTATTTTCCTTAACCAATTTGTCAAAATCATTACGTGTAATCATTAGAACTTTTGAATCTTTAGATGCAATAGCAGATGCAGAAAGAGGTCTGCCATCAATAATTGCCATTTCGCCAATGGTGCCACCGGCTATTACATCGGCAATTTTCAAGAACTCACTGGGAGAAGTTTCTTTAAATATTGCCACTTCACCTTCTGCAATAAAACACAAGGAAGCATCTGTACTACCTTCAGTAAAAATATTTGAACCCGCTTCAGCAGAGTATACCTTGACCCAATTAGCCAGGTTCTCTGCATCAGTATCTTCCAGGTCAGAAAAAAATTGTGTTTTTTTAATATAACCTTTTACTGTGTCAAATGACGCCGTCCCTTCACTGACTAGTTTCATCTCGGCCATGTTTATCACCTTTAATTGTTTTTATAATAATATAGTGACCATCCATGTCGTGTTTTAACTACATTTTTATAATTGTTTATTTTTAATGATAGTGATACATGCCAATGATGACAACATCATTACTATTCTAATTTAAAGGCATACAACGTTTAGGCAACAAGTCCTTACCAAGATCACTGCGGCAAACCCAATCCAGCTTATTGTCTACGACAACAGGCTTTAACATTACTTTCCTGTCATTTATATCCTGCTTAACATTGATATGTGGCTTATTCATGAAGATAACTGTTATAACTCCTGGTTCATCCTTACTGACCTCCACCTGTTTAACTAAAGACTTGCTAAAATCCAGGGGTTCCAGTTTTAATTCCCGTTCTACAGCAACAGAATCGGGTAGTGTTCCTTTCTCATTCCAGTATTTTATTACTGCTATTTTATATTTTAATACGAGTGATAATCCTTGAAGCACTTTTGCCTGATCAGTTAAATCAATCTTTTTCTCCGAAGTAAAAATAAAATTCCAGGAAAGAAGAATAACAGCCAATATTAATACAATTAGTGTTTTGTACATTTTTAAAAATTACTCATTAATTGTTTGTTTAGCCATATCAACTAATGCCTTTCTGACTTCACCGGTATTTGTTACAGGTTTCTCAAAATTTATACGATATATTCTTTCACCAATACGTAAATTAAATCCCTCACTATCGACACCAATCATTTCAGGAGTTAGTGTTTCAGCATAATTTATAGTATTCAATTCGCAATAATGTTTGATCGCCTCCGTATGATCAGCGTTCATATGATCCAGCATTTGTTTTTCAGTTTCAAAATAAAATGGATTTATTTTGATGAAATCCTGCTTTTCAATCCAGTGAATCTGTCCGAAACCACCAATGAAACGGATACGTACCGGTTTAATAATATAAAAATTAAAATCATGCGTTTTATGATAATCGCGTGATTGAGGAAAAAAATTATAGTAGCGATTAACAGGATCTATATTATTCACATCCAGTTTCTCAGCATCACCAATGTAGGTTACTCTACCAACTGTTTGCCAATCACCAGCGTGTTCTTCTGTAGCAATTAACGAAACCCTGGGGTCCGCCAGGATATTTTTCGAATGCTGTGCAATGCTGCTGATTAAAATAACCGGCATGCCGCTTTTATCAAGACAATACGGAACTATGGAACCAAATGGATAACCCGGTACATCAACAGAATGTGTACTTAAAACACCCTGATAATTGGCGAGTAATAAATCTCTGGCTTGTTTTGCAGCATTTTGTCTTTTTGCCATAGCAGGATGTTATCAGAATTAACTGATATTGATATGTTCATCAGAACAACATAATAATATTACCGTGTTAATGTAGAATAGCGTTTTATGGGACAGGAAATAACATCCAGCCAATTCTCTGCGAATGACTTCAATACTTTTTCCAATATTCTGGAAGAAGAAACACGAAGTTTGGCCAGTCTATTTAAAAGTGATGCCTTCTTTAATACAGAATATATTGGCGGTTTTGAAATCGAAACAATACTGGTTAGTCATTCGGGATTACCCGTTCCTGCTAATCAGACTTTTCTTGCTAATATGAATAGTCCGCTGGTTGTACATGAACTTGCCGCTTTCAATATTGAACTAAACAGTACACCAGTATCATTGCAGGAATTTGCACTGAGTACTATGGAAGTTCAATTAAAATCTACCTGGGATAAATGCCGCAGCATCGCGCAGGAATTATCTTTGGAGATAATGATGGTTGGAATTTTACCCAGTATCAAGGAACAGCACCTGACTTTAGCAAACATGTCCAAGCTCAACCGTTACCAGGCCCTGAATCAGCAGGTTATAAAAATGCGTGATGGCAAACCAATTCAATTACATATCGATGGAAAGGAATCAATCCGGGCAAAACATCATAATGTAATGATTGAATCAGCCTGTACGTCACTGCAACTTCATCTACAGGCGCCAATCGAGAAAGCTGTTGATATTTATAATGCTTCAATAATGGTTTCAGCACCAATAGTCGCTGCGACAGCTAATTCACCCTATTTTTTTGGACATGACCTTTGGGATGAAACACGTATACCTTTATTTGAACAGTCCGTTGAACTCGGTGACAAGGATTATCGGCGGGTTACCTTTGGTAGTGCTTATTGTAATGAGTCGCTGTTTGAATGTTTTAAAGAAAACCTGGATCATTATCCGGTGCTTGTACCATTAACAAACACAGAGGAAAAAAAATACCTCGATTGTCTCCGCTTTCATAATGGAACAATCTGGCGCTGGAACCGGCCATTGATCGGTATTGATGAAGACAATAATCCACATATCAGGATTGAACACCGGGTCATTCCATCCGGACCAACAGTGATTGATAGTATTGCAAACGCTGCGTTATATTTTGGACTGGTTAACAAAATCTCCGGGCAAATTACTCCTTACATGGAAGATCTAAGTTTCGAAAATGCGAGATCTAATTTTTACAATTGCGCTAAACATGGCTTGTCTGCAGAAATTAATTGGCCAAATAAGGATATTACCCCGGTCAGGGACCTACTACTTGAAGAATTGATACCTTTGGCAAGGTCCGGATTACAACATCTTAATATCGCAGCAGAAGATATCGATCTATATCTATCCATTATTGAACATCGCGTAGATACAGGCCAAAACGGAACTAAATGGCAACGAGAATGGATCAATAAAAACGGTAAAGACATGAATTATTTAACCCGCTGTTACCTGGAGCAACAAAACTCGGGTTGCCCCGTACATGAATGGACATTATAAGTGTTAAACATTGTTGAAAAATTTGATGATGAAATTCTGGGTTTACCGGCACATCGTTTACATGAAAAATTATCCGGACCAACCTTACTCCATCTGAAAGGAAAAAAAGAACCCTGTCTTTTCCTGTCAGCATTGTTACATGGTAATGAAAATAGTGGTTGGGAGGTTGTTAAAAACATTCTACTCAAATATAAAACACAACAATTACCTCGCACCTTATCGATTTTTATCGGTAATGTTAAAGCGGCGCGCTATAAAAAGCGCAGACTTGAAAATCAGCTTGACTTCAATCGTACCTGGTGCCGGGGTGAGGCAGATGAAAATAAAATGATGTCGTCTATCATCGAACATATGAGAAAACGGAAAGTTTTTGCCAGTATTGACATTCATAATAACAATGGTCTGAACCCGCACTATGGTTGCATAAATAAACTTGATAAACCTTTTCTAAAACTTGCAAAAGAATTTTCAAGTATGGTGATTTATTTTATCCGCCCTTTCGGTGTCCAAAGTCTGGCATTCTCGGATTTTTGCCCGGCAATCACGCTCGAAACAGGATTGCCTGGAGACGAATACGGAATTAATTTGACAACAAAGTTTGTTGATCATGTACTCAATATGACTTCACTTGACACAAATGAAGATGTAGATAAAGAGATTGATCTTTATCATACAATCGGTGTTATAAAATTGCCTGGTTCATACGACTTTAGTTTTGATGGAAAGAAAGCGGATATCCAGTTCATAAAAGGTATTGAAGGTGTTAATTTTATTGAAATCAGCAGTGACACACTACTATGCCGCTTAAAACGCAATATTGATAGACCTCTAATTGCAATGGACGAAGAAGGGAAAGATATTTTTGATGTCTTCTTTACAATTAAGGAGGATGGTCTATACACAAAAAAAGCAATAATGCCCGCCATGTTGACCACAGATATAAATATTGTTCGCCAGGATTGTCTTGGCTATTTAATGGAGCATTACGACATTAAGCGCGGTGAAAAAACCACGGATAGTAATTCAGCATTATGGAAATAAAATACTTTGTAATATAGACATTTATTTAAGTAGTGCCTATAACAATGTCTAGTTAAAAACTTGTTAGCGTTAAAATGAAATCAATCAAGCTGGGCAATACGATAATCGAGGCTAACCGTGTCGGTCTTGGTGCTATGCCTTTGTCCCTGGAAAACCGGCCTGATGAAATGGCTGCCATGGAAGTTATCCGGACTTTCATTGAAGGGGGCGGGAATTTTATCGATACCGCTAATGTATATTGTATCGATGATACTGATGTGGGACACAATGAAAAACTGATCGCAAAAACTCTTAATTGCTTAAATAACACTACAAATATTATTGTCGCCACTAAAGGCGGCCTAAGGAGACCAAAAGGAGCATGGACAGTTGATGCCAGTCCGTCATGGTTAAGACAGTCCTGTGATAAAAGTCTGGTTGATCTGGATTGTGATTCTATCTTTTTGTATCAGTTACATGCCCCTGATCCTGATATACCGATCACGGAATCTATTGTCGAGTTAGCACAACTAAAAGAGGAAGGAAAAATCCTCCATATTGGTTTATCCAATGTTGATGTTGAGCAAATAAAACTGGCTTTATCAGTTACCGATATTGTTTCTGTTCAAAACAGATGTAATCTGTTTGAAAAAAAGTCATTTGAAAATGGTGTTGTTGAATTTTGTGAACTTAATGAAATAACATTCATTGCACATAGTCCTGTTGGCGGGCATTTTCAACACCAGCAACGGAATCAAAATCTATTATTAAATAAAACTGCTGAAAAATATCAGGCATCAACTTATCAGATAATGCTTGCATGGTTATTAAATAAAAGTCCAAACATTCTTGTAATCCCCGGGGCATCGAAAATTACAAGTATCACGGATAGCCTTAAAGCAGAAAACCTGGAAATCAATGAAACAGACATGCAGTTACTCGGAAGAATTTAAATAGCCTATAAAAGATCAGAAAACGGCTTATATAAAGTATTCATATCCAGCGATTCTGCAACAGGCTTATAAATAATATATCCTTTATAGGTATTCAATCCTTTTGCAAACTCATTGTCATTCTCTAAGGCTGTTATTCCTTCATTAGCAAGCTTTATTACATAAGGTAATGTTGCATGGGTTAATGCAAATGTTGCTGTTCTGGGATAAGCCCCCGGCATATTACTAACGCAATAATGGATGACATCATGCTTAATAAATATTGGATCTGAATGTGATGTCGCACGGGAAGTCTCTACACAGCCACCCTGATCGATCGCAACATCAACAATAACAGAGCCTGCTTGCATTGTTTTTATCATTTCTTCTGTAACCAGATAGGGTGCTTTAGCACCGGGTAGCAGTACAGCACCAATCAATAAGTCTGTGTCAATAATATGTTCTGCAATATTATCCGGTGTTGATTGTATAAACTGGATATTGTCTGAGTGAGATTTTTCCTGTTCTATAAATTTATTTTCATCAAGTCCCATAATAAAAACATTGGCGCCAAGACCATCCGCAGTAATGGCTGCATGTTGTCCTACAATACCATTCCCAATAACCATTACCTTGCCATGGCGCTCTCCAAGTACCCGGCCTAATTGTATCCCCTTCCCCCGATTGAATTTTGTCAGATAATAAGCGCCCACTGTCGCTGCCATATTACCGGCTATAGCACTCATAGGCGCAAGTAACGGAAATCTCCCGTTAGTATCCTCAACTGTTTCGTAAGCTATGGCCGTTGTTCCCGCATTGATCAAAGCTCTGGTGAGAGTCTCGGGAACACCGGCAAGATGAAGATAGGTAAATAGAATATTGCCCTTAAAGTATGAAAATTCCTGTTCCAGGGGTTCTTTAATCTTGATAACTAAATCAGCAGCCCAGGCTTCCTGAGTTGATACAATATTAACACCCAGGTTTTCATATTCCTGATTGCTAAATCCGGCGCCTGAACCGCCATTATTTTCCAACAATACGGTATGCCCGGATGAAATTAATGTTTTCGCACCTTCAGGTGTTAAAGCAACCCGATTTTCCTGATCCTTGATTTCCTTAACAACACCAATTTTCATATCTGTTTATCCCCTAAATTAAATAGTTCTTAAAACTATTAGACAGATAATAATTACTATGTTCTTTTTCTAAATGACAAAAATTATTGGTAAATCCATTCTCGCCAACCCTGTAACAATGGAAAATACAAACCTAATTTTATATCCTCTTCCCCAAACTGTTTCATAATACCACCGTATTTTTCCAGTTGGTCCTGATAACGCTGTTGTTGTTGATCAAGAAAGGCCTCGATGTCGGGACCTTCATGTGGACTGGTTTTATAATCGATTATCCAGCGAATACCTTCTCCATCGATAAAAGTCCTGTCCAAAACTACATTAATGAGTTTATTTTTATAGAGCCCACTAACAGGGTATTCATTGCGTTGCTGTTTGTGCTTTCCGGAAAGAATCCATTGCCCACGTTTATCATCAAGCATATTGGTTAAAGCATTTACAACATGATTGATTGCATCTGGTCGTTCCTCATCCAGAACACCCAATTGTTTTAATGAAAGATCAAACCAGTCCCGGGATGAAATTATCCTGTTATGGTCCCATTTGTTAACGCCCTCTTCAGCGATAATCTGGATTAGGTTATGTACCACTAAACCAATATGTTTAATGGTTTCTCCTGCCCATTCAAATTCAATGTTATTTTGCTCCTGTTCCAACTCGCGGCTTATTGTATTCTGCCATTTAACAACAGAAGGCGCTTCAGGCAGGTCCCATTCGTCTGATAATCGCCTGGTTTCCTGATTGATAACAATTTTCGAATCTATATATTCGCTACTTATATCGTCAGGTAAAGATTTCTCATATCTATCTTTTTCCACCGGCCATAAGTGGCTTAATAAAGACCGCTTCTGTGGCGCACAATTTACTTGCCCTTTGTTTTCATATACCGATACATGACCAAGTATATGCAAGGAATGTTTGGCCCGTGTCGTAGCGACATAAAGCAAGCGGGCATCCTCAAATGATTGTTTGTGTTTATCATTATTATTTATGTAGTCATAAATTGCCGCCTGATGGCTACCTGCTTCCCGTATCGGAGCAAGTATTAATTCTTCCCGTTGTTTTCGCTGACGTAATAACCAGACTAATAATTCCCCCTGACTTGAACGTGGAGACCTGCCAACACCCGGTAAGATGACATGATCAAACTCAAGGCCTTTGGCTTTATGAATTGTCATAACCTGAACCGGGTTATCATCTGTTTTATACGGAACTGCATATAATTGTTTTACCTGTTCATCGAGTTCCTGCATATCCTCAATTGTTCCTCCCTGGTCCAACTGTCCCAATAACCGGAAAAAAGATTCACAATTTTCTATTTCAGTCTCATTATTTAACGTTGCCGGACCACCTAATCGATACCAGAGTGATTCAATTGCAATACGAACAGGATAGCGTTGTCGATCATTTATTGTCTCCTTAAAAACCGAGATGAATTTTTCCAGTCGTATTCTTTGTTTTTCTTCAAGTTGTGTTATTAAATTGTCATTATTAATACAATCCCAGATAGTTTTATCCTGATGTTCATTACTAAATAGATACAAGGAAGATATTGTCATGCCACACCAGGGAGCACGAAGACAGGACAACCAGGCAATTCTATCGGCCGGTTGTAAATATGCCCTGGTCAGTGATAGTAAATCCTGTATCTCCGGTTGAGTGCCAAGGCCTTCAATGTCGATTGCCTCAAAGCTTATATCTGCTTTTCTTAATGCGGGTACTATTTCATTTAAGTGAGAACGACTACGCACCAATATTGCGATACGTTGATCCGGATATTTACTTTTCAATTCCTTAATAAACTTTATAGTCTGGCTGGCCTCTTTTTGATCAGAACGACCATAGAGTGGATAAACTACGACATTATTTGGAGTAGTTGCTTCATTATTTGCGATGGTTTCGTTAAAGGAAACAGCACCCGTTACAATATCATCATTTTCCGGCAGAATTTTTTGAAAACTATCGTTAATCCACCTGACTATAGATTCCTCGGATCGAAAATTAACTTTCAGGCGTAATGGCACAAGAGGAACATTGCCTAAACATTGTTCATGAAATGTTTTTATAAACACCCCTACCTCAGCTTCACGGAAACGATAGATTGATTGCATTGGATCGCCCACCAGAAACAAACTGCGGTTATCACCCAATGACCACTCACGTGTTAAACATTGCAACAAGCGATATTGATTCACAGAGATGTCCTGATACTCATCAACCAATATATGTTTAATCTGGTAATCAAGTGTAGCCGCCAAATCTGTTGGATCATCATCAGTTCCCAGGGCCATGATTGCAGATCGGGCAATGCCAATAAAATCTATTTTATTTCGTTCTGCAAAGACAAGCTGTAATTGTAATGCTGCAAGTTTAAGTAGCTCGGACAAGGCCTGAACAATCTGCCATTCAGCATCAGTATAATTTGCTGGTGGACATTGACTGATTTTTATCAAATCATCTTGTAAACCATCAACTTTTTGCAACTCGGTAATTAATCCAAGAATCTGTTTTTTACGACTGGCACGTTCCTCTTCCTCCAGTTTGTTTCCACCAGCAGGGGGGAAACCATTTTTAACAGTAAATTGTTTACGCCATGTGCCACTTTTAGTTAATAAAAGTTCACTAATGCCACGCCAATATTGAAGATCTGAAATAGTTGAGGTTGGTAAAGATTCCAGATCAATACAGCATGTAATCGGGTTGTCAGAATTATTTTGCAGCAGGTGTTTTGCAGCATAATTAATTAATGCAACCAGATCATCAGAAAACTCAACAGGAAATCTTTTTTCAATAATAACGAGTTCTTCTTCAATAAGGTTTTTCAACGACTCCTCCATATCGTTGCGATTATGTTTTTGCATGACATAGGGCAGCCACTGATCACGCTTTGCCAACATATCCATGATCAACTTTCTTATGCGTGGAAGGTCATTATCAAGATGTAATACCAGGGCAGCAATCGAATCAGACCAGCCTTTACCACTTTCCAGTTCTGCCAATGTATTTATTGCTGCCTGTTTATATAGTGATTCGGGCTCTTCCACTGTTTCCGGCAAACTACCCAATCTGGACATTAATGGCATTTGTCTGGTTAAAGAACTACACAATGAATCTATTGTTTGTATCTGTAACCTTTCGGGGTTCTCGGTTATTTGCCAGCCTAACTCCTCATCACGCTTTAATACTTTCTTTGCCAAATCATCAATAGTTTTATGGTATTCAGTTTCAGCCTCGCTGGATGCTATACCTTCCAAAGCAGCAAGTATTCGGCTCTGCATTTCTGCTGCAGCCTTGCGTGTGAATGTAATGGCGATTATCTCCTCTGGAGAATCGACTAACGATAATAATTTTAAATAGCGTTGGATTAATAAGCCGGTTTTTCCGGATCCGGCCGGCGCCTGAACAATATAGGAATGTTCGGGACTGAGGGCCTGTTCGCGCTCACTGTGATCACTGACAAAATCAGGCATCCTGTGGATCCTCTCGATTAATGTCATCCGGATTTTCAATTCGATCATAAACCCGACACAAAGAATGCAGATCACAATAACGGCAAGCCGTTACGGTGGGGTCAACATTAATATCTCCTTTACAAAAATTTTCAGCCAGTTTTGTTAATATATTTCGCCATATTTTAATTTGTTCATTCCACTTAATACTGTTATTTGTTTTAATCGCTGGCAGAAGATTTTCTTCTTCTGAATATCCAACATAACCTAATTTACCTCTTTTTAAACTTGCAAATGCCAATGCAACAATTTTCTGTTCACTTGTTACTGCATATAAAGGTAATTGTGGGTCTTTCGGGTTTTCACTATCCCAATCACGTACACTTATTTGTCCCGTTTTATAATCAATGATGACAAAACGACCATCATCTAATTCATCAATTCGATCAACACGAAGTTGTAAGTTAATACCTGAAAACTTTATTTCCTTTTTTTTCTCTGTTGCAACAACTTTAAATTGATCTCTTTGCCGTTCTATGGATAACCAGTCCGATAATAATCTTTGCAAACGTTTTTTTTCCAATTCAGTAAATCTGTCGGTGAATGTTTCCGGTTGATACAGAGCCTGCTGTTTTATCGCGTCATCAATAACAGAAACAATTAAAGATTGAATTTCAGCATCTGATTTATAATGCAAATTTTCAGAATCTTTTAATCTTTGCCATAAATATTGTAATGATCGATGTGCAAGGTTTCCTCTCTCCATCGCATTTAAACCTATATCTATGTTTTGTAATGACTGTGCATGAAGGCGGTGACGGGCAAATGCCTTGAAAGAACATGCTGCCTGGTCCTTGAATAACAAGCTGCCTCCCTTAACCTCTTTAGCAACAGAAGCTGCAGGATTTTCAAGATCAATGAATTTTTCAATCCTGGCTGAAGAAAAAATAGTACTTATAAACTTTGGATATATATCCAGGTAATTATTTTTGTCCCTGTCAATAGATTTAATGAGTGGGCTTGGACGACACTCTTTATCACTTTCCTGTCTTGTATAGCTGAATACAACATGTTTCGATGATTCAATTAATTGCTGTGTCATTTTCCTTGCTTTTTCATATTGTAATTCAGCACTGGAACCGGGAACGTTATAATCTTTAAGACAAGACCGGGGTATAAACGGATTTGTAATTTTTTTCTCCGGCCATGCATCATCTTGCATACCTAAAACCCATAAACAATCAAACTGCATACCTGCTGCACCGGTCAAGCCTAATATCTGGACCGGAGTTTCTTCTGTCTCGGGTTGAAACCTTGAATCAGATAATATTCGGTTCAATTGATATATTGCGGTCTGAAAATTAACCGGACCACTGACGACACTACTCAGGCTACCTAATTGTGACAATGCAGCCTGCCAGGCATTTACCGTTTGGTGTTCATCACTGGTAAGGCTTCGTTCACCCGGCCAACCAAATAATTTCAGCCATTCAGAAAAAATAACAATCCACTCATTTAAAGTATGTTGTTTGGCATGGCTTAGAACGGAAAGCTCAAATGATTTCAATAACTCAATAAACTCATCACAACGTGCAAATTCATGACAACGTTCAGAATGGATCCAATACAGTGCTTTAAAACCGATTTTCTGTTCGCCAAATTGGCGTAAAAGATAATAAAATTGTGCCCGCTTTGAATACTCTTCATTTGACCCTTTGATAAAAGGCGAATGCAATAACTTGTCAAATGTATTTATATCAACAGAACGTGTACCCAGCATTAGCAAATTTATTGCTGTTTGAACGAGTGGATAAGCTGATAATGGCTGGCCAATAGAAATGGAATATAAATTTTGATTTGTATACGTTGATATGTTGCCTGTATCTGGCATAAAGACAGACCGAAAACCATGATCTATATCTTCACGAATTGAGTTTAAATTGAGAGATACGATTCCTATACTGGCCGATGGATTTTGTTCAAGCTGTTTTCTGGCCCACGCTGCAGCTGCATATAATTCCTTTTTCTGTTCAATATACTCGTTTTTAACAGCCTTTATATTATGATCATCAAATTCATACACGATTACTTTTACAGCTGACTCTTTCAGCGATTGAATTAAATTTATCTGCTGTGTGGTTAGATAATCAAACCCATAGAAAACAATCTTTGAATTTTTTAATTTATCAGCTTCTATTTCATTAACTAAAATATCAGGCAAACTCGCTTCATCAGTTAAACCCTCTTTTTGTTTACGTTCTTCATAACTATTTACCCAGTTTTTAAATGCCATTGCATCTTCACCAGGATAAACCCCCTTTGGAAAAATAGGGATGCACCATTCTTTACAAACCTGGTAGCTATGTGCTACCTGCCTGGCAGTTGCCGTAATATGTAATAGCTTGTCTTTATCGGGAGAACTTTTAATGATTTCCTGCAATATCCATAGTTGCTGGGCCGGGTTTAATAAGATTTGTATACTGTCAAGGTCAGATAAAGACTTATAATTTCGTTTACACCATCCAGACCAGGGTAAAATATCCGGTGTTTCCCAGGCCCTTTTGTCATTGGCAATATTTTTCTTTGCAAATTGATAACGGAGATGACGAGCGAGACGTTGTGTTGGTGTAATCAGGCTAGCACCTTCAGATAGCCATTGAAAAACCCTGTCATCCAAAATTACGCCACCTTATTATTATGAATTATCGAACTTCTCTGTAATTAACAAGTCACACTGGCATTATATACTGTCGATGTTAACCTTGTGAGCTACGTAGAAGAATAAATTTCTCAACAAGGAATCAAGAATAATAATGCAAGTCAGTTATCAAGAAAGACAAGCTGGTGAGATTGCCTGTACAACAGTCATGCCGACACGTCCGGTCCCGGGCATGGTTGAGGATATAAGGGAATCCTTGCTGAAACAGCCCAGAAGCATTTCTCCCAAATACTTCTATGATGAGCGCGGCTCTGAGCTTTTTGATCAAATATGTTCAACGCCGGAATATTATCCGACGCGCACAGAAAACAATATATTAGACAGATACGCCAAAAAGATAATAGACAAAACCCGTCCGGACCAGATCCTCGAACTTGGAAGCGGCTATTCTACAAAAACCCGACACCTGTTTGATGCCTGTGAGTTCGTCAATCACAATTGTGGTTATGCGCCGTTTGATGTCTGTGAAGAAGTACTTATTGATTCAGCTGTAAAACTTACTGAAGAATATCAATGGCTGGAACTAAATCCGTTACTGGGTGATTATCACGCCGGTCTCGGCAACCTGCCATTAATTCATGCCAATCGATTATTTGTTTTTCTCGGTAGTACGATCGGTAATTTTGAAGAAAATAATGCTCTTAAATTTATTGCTGAATTAAGCAATATCATGAAACCAGGTGATTACCTGTTACTAGGTGCAGATCGGGTTAAAGAGAACAAGGTATTGCATGCCGCTTACAATGATGCAGAAGGTATTACTGCCGAATTTAACCTCAATGTCTTACGCGTAATTAACCGGGAACTGGATGCAAATTTCAACCTTGATGAATTTACGCACTCAGCTTCATTTAATACAACAAAGAACAGAATTGAAATGCGACTAATTTCAAATATGAACCAGGATGTTGAAATAAATGAAATGAATGAATCGATTCATTTTGAACAAGGTGACGATATCCTGACTGAAATCAGTCAAAAATATACATATGAAGGTATTGAAGGCATGCTTGCAGCAGCCAATTTAACCACTATTGATCATTTTGAAGATGATAAGGCGTATTTCTCATTAATACTTGCTGGCAAGTAAGCTGGTAAAATCATTCCTCAGCAATCCATTTATCTGAAATCTGCTCTGCCAAGGCAGGATTATCAATATAAGGATTACGGTTACCCTGAAGTTCTTCAATCAAATTATTTCTCAACATTTCCTGTTTACTTGGCGGGTCATCTCTATTCCAGCCCTTTAGGGACTGCAACATTTTATTATCTATGGGAACGCCATATTGGCTATGCATATAAAAAATTGCGCGGGCAATATTACCCCTGGCAATTGGACGGGGCTCGGTTACACCTGAACGACGTTCAAAGTCACAATTTTCATAACGCCAATCCTCTCCTTCAACCATGCCATAAATCGTATCCCTGCGGATAACATCTACCTCCTGCCATACAGGATAAAGATTATGCATATCTGCCTCCATTTTTGTGTATCGCGATTTATCACTTAAGCGGCATTGTCGTCGACTGTTGCATTTCATATGTTTTAACATCCAACTCACAGGATAAATATGCTCAATAACAAAATAACGGCCATCACTTTGATCATCCGTACGACCAAACTGGTAACCACAATATAGTGACCAACCGCCATTAGCATAGAGTTCGTTCCAAAACGTATTTACTGCAATTTCATCGAAGGTTTCTACTGGTAATGAGACAGCCTGACTGGTATTGAGTACGCCAAATAAAAGGAATAATGAAGTTATCTGCATTAAGCGGAATAATTTATCAGTTTTGATTAGTCTAATCATATACCAGACAGAATAATAAAGTGAATACGGTCTTTATTGTACATATATGGCAGAATGAATCTCGACATACTGAATTTTATAAAAATTTACTATTTCAAATATAATAATTAAAAATGATTCAAGTCAAAAAAAATACACGTCGTCTGGTCATACTGCATACCATTATCATGGTAATACTTGCACAAACGGCCTGCACAGACGATCAATCTCAAATCGAACGTATTCGAAACCGTGGTAATTTACGTGTAGCAATGATTGCCACTCCCCCTCTTTACTTCCCCGATGAATCACTGATTAAGGGTTATGGCTATGAAATGGCTGAATCATATGCAACATCCCTTGGTGTTGATCTGGAGGTCACCAGAGCCAATACCGTGCAGGAAATTATTACACAGTTAAAACAGGGAAAGGCACATATTGGTATTGCAGGTAATGCACCGGGACATACTGATGATAATATAGAAACTGAGACCACTTACAATAACAACGAATGGTACGTAATAGGTAACCGGGAAAATAAACTCCCAAAATCAATTGAAGATATTATCCCCAGCACCATAATTGTCGCTAAGGGGAGTCGACCGGCGTTAGTCCTGAAAAAACTAAAAACAGCATATCCATCTCTATTCTGGCTGGAATTACCTGGTGGAAATACGCGGCAGGTATTGGAACAGGTCAATCTAAACAACTTTAAATTAAGTGTCATTGATGCTGATGTCTTTACCTATTACCGTTACCTTTACCCTGAACTAAAAATTGCCATCTCATTATCTAATCAATATCCATCACACTGGATGACACACAAAAATAAAGACACAAGTATTTCCGAGTCTATAAAAAAGTTTATCGAACAATACAAAAATAGTGGCAAGCTGGATAAAAAATATAATACCTATTTTCGTCATATGAATGTCTTTAATTATATAGATAGTCTTCATTATTTAAGACGAATCGATATTACTTTACCCAAATATATGCCTCTTTTTAAAGCCGCAGCAATTGACAACGAATTTGATGAACGTTTTCTGGCCGCGATTAGCTATCAGGAATCACATTGGAATGAAAAAGCCCGCTCATACACCGGTGTAAGGGGGCTGATGATGTTAACACTGGAAACAGCGAAACGTGTTGGCATTAAGGACCGTCTTGACCCGGAAGAAAGTATCATGGGCGGTGCCAAATACCTTAACATTCTTAAATCATCACTAGCGGAACATATTATGGAGCCGGATCGATCCTGGATGACATTAGCTGCATATAATGTAGGTTTGGGACACCTGGAAGATGCGCGAGTATTGACTGAGAAGCTTGGTGATAATCCTGACCTATGGATTGATGTAGAAAAGCACTTGCCCAAATTAAGTCAAAAAGAATGGTACAGTAAAACCAGACATGGATATGCCCGCGGACATGAACCGGTAGAGTTTGTCAGACGAATAAGGCGTTATTATGATATTTTGCGTCTGTATCAACAGGAAGAGTTACTCGAAAAACTTGATAAACCACTGGAGCTGGATAACCTCCAGCTAATATCACCCGCTCTTTAAAATCAAACCAGGTTCCTTTTTAATGCGAACCGACAATATTGCGGCCACGTTCCCGATCATATGCCTGACTATATTCACTTGCGAGAACTTCTGCTTCCGCCCGTTGACCATCTGATAATTTTTCACGAAGACGGGTTAATGCTTCGTTTACATTATCATCACCATTTTCATCCGCAAGTAATAACCATGCATATGCGCGTTTGTAATCCTTTTCAACTCCCAGGCCTTTCGCGTAGCGTACACCTAACATATGTTGTGCTTTTTGATAACCTTGTTTGGCGGAACGTTCAAACCATAAACACGCTTCTGTTTCGTCTTTTGCTACACCCTGACCATTTAGATAGAGATATCCCAAACGATATTGGG
Organism: Gammaproteobacteria bacterium; assembly: GCA_028281365.1. Lineage (GTDB taxonomy): Bacteria > Pseudomonadota > Gammaproteobacteria > Eutrophobiales > Eutrophobiaceae > JANQJZ01. The sequence goes on from JANQJZ010000048.1 coordinate 66,691, forward strand.
CTTTGTTATAACCGCCTTCAGCTGCCAATCGGTAATATTTTGCCGCTTCAATCTCGTTAACAGGAACACCCAAACCAAACGCATGTAGCTTTCCTAACTGGTAATTTGCTTTTACATAAGATTGTTTAGACGCCAATTCAAAACATTTGGCAGCTTCATCATAATCCTGGGCAACACCCAATCCATTAACATAGAACAATCCCATATTAAATTGGGCACGTGCATAGCCCTGTTTTGCTGCAAGTTGATGCCACTTAAATGCAGCCTCGTCGTCCTGGGAGACACCGAGACCACCGCCATACATTAACGCCAGATTATATTGCGCTTTGGCATAACCCTGGTTGGCCGCTTCCTGATACCAGTGTGCCGCTTCCTTTTCATTTATCTCCGTACCCTGTCCGCGCGCAAACATCAGTCCAACATTAAGTTGTGCCTTCATGTGTCCCTGCTCTGCGGCACGTAGATACCATTTAACGGCCTCGGAATAATCTTGCTCGGTGCCAACACCATTTGAATACATATAGGCCAGGTTATAACGCGCACCTGCATGACCTGACTCGGCTGATTTTAAATACCATTCGAAAGCCTGTTTGAAGTCTTTATCAACACCAAGTCCATGTTGATAGCACCAGGCAAGGTTTGCCTGTGCCGTGGCCTCCCCTTTTTCAGCCGATTTTTGTAACCAGGTTGCTGCCTGATTATGATCTTCCGGTACCCCGATACCACGTAAGTACATTTGTCCTAATCTTGATTGGGCCTTTGTTGCATCTTGATCTGCAGCCTTACGATACCAATAAGCCGCCTGTCCCTGGTCGAGCGGGACGCCAAAGCCGTTCTCATAAAGCTCGGCGAGCTGAAACTGGGCATCAACATCTCCCAGGTTTGCCTCTTCTGTCAATGCTGATAATTGAACACTCATAACTCGTTATCGTTATCCTGTTCTTCCAGAAATCACCAGTATCTTACTGTTTTGTATAGCATTGCAATCAATTATAGCAAGTCATATTCTGCTAAACTGATGAACCATGCCGGAAAATAACAAATATCATGGTTATAACGAACTCACCCCTGACACCATCGTAAATGCAATTGAATCACTGGGCTACCTGTCCGATAGACGAATCCTCGCCCTGAATAGTTATGAAAACAGGGTATATCAAGTTGGAATAGAAAATGATTCGCCAATAATTGTGAAATTTTATCGTCCCGGACGCTGGACGAATGAAATGATAATTGAAGAACATCAATTTACATTGGACCTGGCCAAACAGGAAATCCCCGTTATTGCACCGAATTTAATCGACGGAAATAGTCTGTTTAATTATCGTGAATATCGATTCTCGATCTATCCACGCTTCGGGGGTTATGCGCCTGAGCTGGATAATTCGGATCATTTATTACAACTGGGGCGTATCATTGCCCAGATTCACAATATTGGTGAAACTAAAATCTTTCAGGCAAGACCTGAAATAAGTATCAACGATTTTGCTACCAGACCAGTTAATTATTTACTGGAAAATAATTTCATCCCGATTGATCTAATTGATGCTTACACCAGCCTGACCAAAGATCTGATAAAACGGATTAAAGATTGCTTTGATCAAGCAGGTAAAATAAAAACAATTCGATTACACGGCGACTGTCATCATGGTAATGTTTTAACGCGGGATGAGAATTTTTACATAGTTGATTTTGATGATGCACGAACCGGTCCTGCTATACAGGATATCTGGATGTTTTTATCGGGTGATCGGCAATATATGACTTCCAGACTCAATGATTTTATGGAGGGTTATATTGAATTTCGAGGTTTTAATCCTTCAGAATTACATTTGATTGAAGCCCTGAGGACGTTAAGATTAATACATTATTCAGCCTGGTTGGCAGAGCGTTGGGATGATCCGGCATTTCCGATCGCATTCCCGTTTTTTAATACGCAACGCTATTGGGAAGAACAAATACTAAGTTTAAGAGAACAGGCTGCATTAATGGAAGAACCATCCCTGGATTGGCATTTGCATTAATTTTTAATATGACGATAAGCAATATAGAAAAACTGGATACAGAATATAATGCATCCAACAAAGATGTAGAGGAATATAATTGGCAATATATTCTCGATATTGCCAAACAACACAAACCTCAATTGATTATGGCAAACGTGATCGCGGTAGTCGCGACACTGGCCAGCGTACCTGTACCGCTATTATTACCGCTACTTGTCGACGAAGTTTTGTTAAACCAACCCGGGTTTGTTGTAAGCACTATTAATAAAATAACGCCTGTAGAATGGCATGGACCAATCCTTTATATATTATTTATCCTGTTTCTTACTTTATTTTTACGTCTCACTGCGTTGTGTTTGAATGTTCTGCAAACACGTCAATTTACAATAATTGCCAAGGATGTGATTTTTTTAATACGCCAACGTTTATTGTCGCGTTTGAATACCGTCTCCATGTCAGAATATGAGACCCTGGGCAGCGGTACCGTCGCGTCCTATTTTGTCACTGATCTGGCAACGGTTGACGAGTTTGTCGGAACAACCGTAAGTAAGTTACTGGTTGCGGTTCTAACCATCATTGGCGTTGCAATTATTCTATTAATAATGCACTGGCAAATTGCATTATTAATTCTTTTTGCTAATCCCATCGTAATTTATTTCACTATGGTATTAGGTAAACGTGTCAAGGAACTTAAAAAAAATGAAAATTCTGCATTTGCCATATTTCAACAATCACTTACTGAAACACTGGATTCGATTCATCAGATCCGTGCCAGTAACCGGGAAAAACATTATTTAAACAGAATTATTGATCATGCACATAAGGTAAAAGAACACGGGATCAATTATGCATGGAAGAGCGATGCCGCAAATCGATTAAGTTTTGTTGTCTTTCTGTTTGGCTTTGACATCTTTCGTGCTGTTGCCATGATGATGGTGATCTTTTCTGGTTTAACGATAGGTCAAATGTTCGCTGTATTCGGTTATCTCTGGTTTATGATGGCACCTGTACAAGAGATCTTGAATATTCAGTATGCGTTCTACAGCGCCAAGGCAGCACTTGATCGAATCAATCAATTATTAAAACTGGATCGGGAGCCACGTTATCCGCACCTGGCTAATCCTTTTACAGACAGAAACACTGTTGGAATAACAATATCTGATCTGCACTTTGCCTATGGCGATGGACCGGATGTATTGAATGGAGTAAACCTGTCCATTGAACCAGGTGAAAAGGTGGCACTGGTTGGTGCGAGTGGTGGCGGGAAATCAACATTAGTGCAAGTCCTGATAGGTTTATACAGCACAAGAAGCGGCACGATTTTTTATGATGACGTACCTGTTAACAGAATTGGAATGGATGTTGTCCGCGAGCACGTAGCAACTGTTTTACAAAACCCTGCCTTATTTAATGATAGTGTGCGTATCAACCTGACATTAGGAAAAGAACTGGATGATGAACAATTATGGAAGGCACTGGAGATTGCACAACTTAAAGACACAGTCGAAGAACTACCTGACAAACTTGAAACTATTGTTGGCCGGCAAGGTATACGATTATCTGGCGGTCAACGCCAACGTCTGGCCATCGCACGTATGGTATTAAGTAATCCTAAGGTTGTTATACTGGATGAAGCAACGTCAGCATTGGATGCAGAAACCGAATATCATTTGCACACTGCACTGGCTAAATTTCTTGAAAACAAAACAACAATTATCGTTGCACATCGATTGAGTGCAATTAAACAGGCTAATCATGTCTATGTGTTTGAAAATGGGAATATAGGTGAACAAGGCTCGCACCGGGAACTACTTTCACAAGACGGTCTATATGCGAAATTGTATGGCGTCAGACAATCGCATTAAAACGGTAAGTCACCAACTCCTGATTGGTAACTTTTCATAGCACTGTTCCTGAATTTACAAATTTGTGACCTAAATCACAAACATCAATCAATAATATCTTGAAATGACGTTAATCTTAAAGTAAGTGTTTTCTCTAGCTACATACGTTTTTATTAATAATTCAGATATAAAAGAGTTTAGTTACTGTTGATGTGTAACTAAGGAAATTGGGAACTCAAGTGAATATTAAGAAAAACACATACAACAAAGAATTTCAGTCCTTTTTAGAACAAATATATGAACGGGATGGTGTGGAAGGTCTCGCAAATTGCCTGCCATTTGTAGATGGTGCTTTTGTTGTTACTGCTGACGGGTACGTTGTCGCTGCCAATGACAAGTTTGTGGATCTGGTCGGCTATGAACGCAGCGAAATATATGATCAAAGTGCGCTTAAGTTAACATTTCAGGAAGATCAAGAAGATGTTCTGAAAAGAATAAAAGAATACAATCAAGACCGCTATAACTTACGCCTGGTTGCCAAAGACTCTTCAATTAAATATGTAACCGTTTGCCCCAACATAGTTAAAATTGATGGTACTGAATACAGACTGGCAGAATTTATTGATAACACACCAGTAATCAAATTACAGGACAAGCAGATCACATCATTGGAAAAGATGGCACGTGCTCTGACCATTACCATTGAAAAGCGGGATCCTTATACTCATGGTCACATGCGTCGTACTGCAGAAATTGCTGTTGAGATATCCAAATTAATGTCACTGGAGCAGGAAGTTATTGATGCCATCTGGCTCGGTGCCAGCATTCACGACATTGGCAAGATTGCTGTACCTATCGAGATATTGGTCAAACCGGATGAATTGGATCAACACGAATGGGATTTTATAAAGCTTCACCCTGTTACAGGTCATAATATTGTTAATGATGTTGATTTCATTGAAACAGTCAAACAGATCATATTGTTGCACCATGAACGCCAGGATGGTTCTGGTTATCCGTACGGGGTGGTAGGTAATAATATTCCTTTGGAAGTCGCTATTGTCTCAGTTGCAGATAGTTTAGAAGCTATCGCAGGCGTTCGTCCCTACCGTAAAGCTTTAACATTTGAAGACGCCATTGAGATTATGAAGAACGAATCCCATAAATTTCATAATGAAGCATTAGAAGCAGCATGTAGTTTGGTGAAAAATAAAAAATTAATTGGTAAGGAGTACGGCTTAAACTAATAATAATTCAGCATATAACTATGAATGATTACTTTGGGCTACAAGGTTTAATTTTATATCCGCTTCTGGCGGTTTACAGATGGTTATTGTTCCATTAATTGCTGTAATTTAAACGAGACCAATTCACTGACAAAAACTAACATGTTGAGTTCTTCGCCATAACTATATTGGTCTTTATCAGTACTGCCCAATACAAATAAACCGCTCCAATCAGTTTGCTTCATTGGTACTAATAACGTTGATTTAATTTTGAGGGTGTCTTTTTTAAAAAGTGCATCAAGATGTTCTGTTTGTAAACTATCACAAAGCGGTTTATTAAAATTAAATAATTCGGAAAACATGAATCGTAATTTTGATTGATCTGATAGAAAATAGATGCCACCAATATGATCAGTTTCTGCCTCAGCGTTAAATAAAAATATTTTAACTTCGTGGGCTGAAAACCACTTTCCAAGACTTAAGCATAATAATCGATACATATCTGTGATTGATTCTGCTTCAAGTAACTTCAATGTAAACTGGTATATATGTTGTCGCAGATGAGAAAAAGATTTATCCAGTTCTTCATTTTGTTTTATGGACTTTTTGAGTTCCCTGTTTTCTTCACGCAATAAAACAACCTGTCTTTGCATTAATGATTCAATATTTAAACCCGGGTTATGCGGTATATTTAATTGTTTTAACAATTCTTCATTATGAATGAAAAAATCAGGATTTGCGGTGAGAAAGGCCAGAACACCTTCAGCAGAAAGTGAGGTATCTTTATTATTGTTATACGAATAGCTCAACGTAATATTTTTATAACAATGTATAATCATTATAACTCAATATTTACATGAAAATTCAAGGTTTTTTTCAAAAATGAAAAGAATTTTTCCAATCGTGATCGTGTTAGCATTAATCGGTGCCTGCCAACCACAAAATGATGACCTCATAGCAATTAATGGCCTGACAATGGGCACGACCTACACGGTTAAATTAAAACTGGAAGATAATTCTCTTGGGAAAGAAAGAATACATGCAGATATTGAAGCGATATTAGGTAATATCAATAACTCGATGTCGACGTATATCGAGGATTCGGAACTATCCCGGTTAAATCATTCCAAAATAACTGATTGTCAGGTTATTTCGGATGACCTGTATACGGTTATTGAACATGCAATTGAAGTTAGTGAAATATCCAATGGCGCATTTGATGTGACTGTGGGTCCGTTGGTCAATCTATGGGGCTTTGGCCCCGATCCCTTTGATTTGGAAGTGCCAGCTGATCATGAAATAACATTAATAAAAAACCAGGTAGGCTATGAAAAAATTAATTTAAATAGCGCTGGCAAATGTATCAGCAAATCTGATGCACGGATATATATTGACTTATCTGGTATAGCTAAAGGATATGCTGTCGACAGGATTGCTGAACATCTGGACAAATTTAACATTCAGCACTACCTGGTTGATATCGGTGGTGAAATCATCGCCAAAGGGACAAACGACCAACAACAGGTCTGGCAAATCGGTATTGAACAAGCTGATTCAACTACCCGTTCGGTCCAACGTATTATTGGTCTGGACAATATTGCAATGGCAACATCTGGTGATTATCGAAATTATTTTGAAAAAGACGGTATACGCTATTCACATACAATTAACCCGGTTACCAGTAAACCGATTATACATAGCCTGGCCTCTGTTACTGTACTAGATAGAACCACCATGCATGCTGATGCATTGGCAACTGCATTTATGGTAATGGGGCCTGATAAAACATTGACTATTGCTAACGAATTAAAGATCCCTGTCTTTATGATCATAAAAACAAATACCGGCTTTGAAGAAAAATATAATAATTATTTCAAACCATACTTTTTGATTAAATGAATAGCATCTTTTTTTTAATAGCATTAGGTATCGCTATCTGGTTCTGGCAAGATACCTTACGTGCAAGGGAGGTCGCAACCTCACGATCTCGCAATTATTGTAAGGAAATGCACCTTCAGTTCCTCGATGAAAGTGTCGCTTTAATGTCTTTGAAACCCGGACGTGGTTTATCCGGGAACTTTGCCTTTCATCGGTATTATCACTTCGAATTTAGTCTGGATGGTCATAACCGGTTTAGTGGGACGACATACTTGATAGGGCATTATGTACAAAGCATACAGCTTGATCATCCCGATGGTATAATCATTGAACAGAAAAAAGTATGATTTTTATGCAGGAGTATATGTAATGCCATCATTTGATGTTGTCTCGGAAATTGACCAACATGAATTAACTAACGCTATTGATCAGGCTAACAGAGAGATCAATAACCGCTTTGACTTTAAAGGAACAAATTCAAAGATTGATATGGACAATAACAATCTAACTATTATTTCTGCATCAGAATTTCAGATAAAACAAATCAACGATATCCTGGAAAATAAATTAACCAAACGAAAGATTGATATTCGTTGTCTCAGTTATGGTGAGATTACTGAAAATAACAATGAAGCTAAACAGATCATTAACATCAGGCAGGGCATTGACAAAGATCTGGCCAGGCATATTGCTAAATTGATTAAAAATAGCAAGATGAAAATTCAGGCAGCAATTCAAGGCGAACAAGTACGGATCTCGGGGAAAAAACGGGATGATCTACAAGAAGCAATCACCCTCTTGAAAAATGAAAAGGTCGATGTTCCGTTACAATATGTTAATTTCCGTGATTGAAACTGCTCAAATACGCCTTAATAAATAATCGTTTACCGTCTTTTTTGTTGTCGTTACTAAGCGACGTAAAAACATATAGCTCTACCCAATTACATTTACTTCGAACGTTTTTTCGTTTCTATCTATATGATTTTCATATATTTTTTATCTTTAAAGATATTGGCATAACGATTGCGAAACATTGAGTATTTCTTATGGAGAATGGTCGTGGATGTAAAAAAATTGGTAGAAATCGACAAAGAACAAAAGGACATGCTTTGGGAAATTTTTCGTTATGAAAAGATGTTAGATGATAACGAAGAAATTTTACTGAACGATCTAAATTATTATGAAGAAAGAATACGCTCGATAAGCCGGGCGGAATCTCCAATTGAAATTAGCTTATTAACAACCTATATGAAACATATAAAAAATATTCGATCGTTGTTGATAAATCTTCAGACCAACAGAAATAATAAACTAAGAAGACAACTGGAAGAGTTTTCCGTTAAATAGTTTCAGATAACTTCACTTTACAGGGCTTCAAGAAAATTCGTTTGTTTTTGAAAGTTTAGTTCTCCTAATTGCATACTAGACATTGCAGACAAACTACCAAGACTGACTATTTCCCATCCATTGTAACCGGCTTTCTGCGCATGTTGTGCAAATGCCGCATATTGTTTTTCCTTATCTTCTGACCAGATTAATAAATCAGCGTCCTCAAATATGACTAAATGACGAGACGCTGTAAGAATTGCCGGCTGTCCTCTATACATATTAAAAGACGAAATTTTTTCATTATTAGTATGGTAATACCATAATACCTTACTTAGTTGTTGAAAGGTTAATGCCATTACCTCATTCTTTGCTGTTAAAACGAATCTTATAAAAGAGTCCAAACGATTTACTTTATCCAGTCTGGATAAATAAAAAACTATTGTGGTTTTATTAGTGGGTGAAAGAATTGGGTGATTAATAAATGACCGGATTAATTTTCGGCTTATACCGAGTTCAATTAGCTTTTGGATATTGTGATATTCCAGATCTTCGGATGAATTAGTCTTTAATAAATAACCGATTTCAAGGTCCAGTTTGTTTTTCTTCAATGGATTATTAAAAGAATTATTGAGCCCGACACCTGCTGTTACTCTGCCCGCAGCTCTTGCATTCGCTACAGCGTTTAAAAATGATTGAACCTTGCTGTTGCTTGAGTACATATCAAGACCAAGCTGAAACGCAGCATTTCGTTTATGTGCTGCAGTTGTCGGATCTTGCGGTTCTCTTAAGGAATAATCATTAGATCGATCACGGAGATACGGATCTTCACCTGCGAACGTTGCATCAAGGTTATCCGTTAATTGACCTGCCAGGTTTGTAGCTGTTTTAAATGGGGAAGTAATAATATCAACTGCTGAATTACCAGACACATGCAACTCGCTTCTTAATTCACCGGATAATTCACTGTTTTGCTTTTCATATTGATCTATTGCTTGAGAAACGATAACAATTTCACTAACACGTTTTTTTAGCAACTCTAGTGAAGATACATGATATAAGCCGATGTTGGATTCAACGATAAATTGAAAAAAACCATTCTCCAACTCGATCGATTCAACTCGATGATATGTTGAAGATCGATATTCTGTTGATAAAATTTCGTTACTATTCAGTACAGGATAGGATTCATAACTATCTGCAAAAACATTACATGAAATTAAACACAAGCAACCTAAAAATAAGCTGCTTGTACTACTGATATATGAATCAAATCTTGCCATCCAATCCCATTTGATAATATTTATGAGTTATCTCTTCCTGGTTTTCCAGTAACCAGTCTATATCCGGTTCATTGTTCATCGCTTTATGTATTGCCGCTGCTGTAGCCTTACGATGGATATCAAACAATATCTTATGATCGAGATCATCTGCTTTAGCAACTAAAGGGTTTAACCAGACTGAAACAATAATGCCAAGATCATTTGCCTTTTCCTTTGGAATATCACCACTACGCACCGCATCAAGTACGCCATTTGCAATAGCACCCTGAACCGTACCCATTAATATATTAGTATAACGTTCTTTATTGACAGTAACCTTACTGACCATCAGCGTCGCCGGTTTTACCATAATATCAGTATTCATAATGGCCAGGACACGCGAATGCCCCTTCACCTGATCACCGATTAATGTAGCAAAGGCCGTACCGACAGGACCATCCAGTTCTCCT